>DASZUD010000274.1:0-12963 GCA_035548155.1 Polyangia bacterium | reverse complement strand
CGGCCGCGCCCGTCGCTCCCGCTGCGCCCGTCGTCCCGGCGCTCCCCGTTGCACCGCTGCCACCCGTGCTGCCCGCGGCGCCAGTCCCGGCCGCGCCCGTGCTGCCCGCGGCGCCGGCCCCTGGGACGCCCGGATGGGCCGCCCCACCCGCGGAGCAGCCGCCCGCGAGGACCCCGACGAGAACCAACGAAGAAGCCAGCCAAGAACAACGCTCAAGAGCTTTCATGTGCTTCCTTAGACGCAGACCGACGCCGTTCGGCTCGCCGCGCGGCACACCCGAGCGCCGGAACCGGCCGGCCGATCCGAGATCCGCCAGGGTCGCGCGCGATCCGGCCGCCCGCAAGCGCGATCGCGCCCGCACCGCCGCGGCGTTGCGCAGGCCCGCGCCTTGCTCGTGACCGGCGAGAAGCCGCCTCGCGTTGAGGCGGACCACGACCGCATCGAGAGGATCGCCGAGATGACGAAGACGAGAATGATTGTTTTGCTGCTGCTGGGGCTGTTCGGGTGCGATGCCGCGAAGGAGCCGGCGGCGGAGGCCCCGTCCGAGAACGCCGAGCCGATCATCGGCGGCGAGACCGACACGGGCGACCCGAGCGTCGTCGCCGTGTACGCGCAGCAGGTCGGCGCGACGTCGGGCTTTCTTTGCACGGGGTCGGTCATCGCGCCGCGCATCGTGCTGACGGCCGCGCACTGCGTGTCGGAGTCAGAGACGGGCCCGAACGCGCGCTTCGTCGTGCTCACGGCGAGCGACATCAACAAGCGCGGCGGACAACAACTGGCCGTCAAGGAGGTGCACGCGAACCCGCGCTGGAGCGCGAACAACCTTCCGGGCGGGCACGACGAGGGCATCGTCGTGCTCGCGCAGCCGACGACGCTGGCGCCGCTGCCGATCAACCGCGTCGCGCTGGCGGCCTCCGCGAAGGGCGCGGCCGTCCGCGTCGTCGGCTACGGCCTCAACGATGGCGTCGCTCAGACGGGCGCGGGCACGAAGCGGCAGGCCATCACGAAGATCGGCGCCATCTCGAGCGCGCTCATCGAGGTGGGCGATCACCGCAAGGGGACCTGCAACGGCGACTCGGGCGGGCCGGCGTTCATGAAGCTGGGCGGCGTCGAGACGATCGTGGGGACGACGTCGTACGGCGACGAGACCTGCAGCGAGGCGGGCTGGGACGCCCGCGTCGACGTCGACATGGACTTCATCGCCCCGTTCCTGGCCGACGCGAGCTGCACGCCGGCGTGCAGCGGACACGCGTGCGGCGCCGACGGCTGCGGCGGCACGTGCGGCGATTGCGACACCGGCGCGTCGTGCTCGAGCGAGGGTCAGTGCGTCGCGCCCGCGACGGCGTGCGCCGCCCGCGGCGCCGAACAAGAGGCGAACGACTCGGCGCTCACGGCCACGCCGCTCTGCATGGGGCTCGGCAGCAGCGGGAAGCTCGCGACGCCCGCCGACCAAGACTGGTTCTCGTTCACCGTCCCTGCCGACTCGACGTATGCGGTGCGTCTCACCGGCGGGCCGAAGGGCGCGACGCTGCGCGTGTACAAGCTGGGCGACACGGGGCGACTCTCGTTCGTCGCCGACGGCACCGCGGCCAGCGGCGGCCTCGCGCTCTCGCGGCACACCGACACCGGCGGCAACTACGTGGCGCGCGTCACCGGCGGTACGCAGTCGAGCGCGTCCTACACGCTCACCGCAGCGGTGACGCCGGATCCGTGAACGCGCGCGAACGCGCGGGCCTACAACGGTGTGCGCTTCTCGATCGAGGCGCACACCGTCGAGACGAAGACGAACATCCTAGGGTCGAAGATCGCCAAGGCCAAGACGGCCACGCCCGCCCGCGGTGCTCCTCTGCAGGCTCGGGCTCTCCTCGCGCACAGAGGGAAGATCCCGCGGCGGGCCGGCGACGCGTCCCCGCCGCGGCGCCCGGCAGGGACGACGGGCGACGCCGCGGCGCACTCGAGCGCGCGGCGCCCCACCATCTAAAACACCACGGGCACGTCGATCTGGAACATGTCGTACGAGGCGTCCTTCAGGGGACGATCGATTCCCTTCGCATAGGACACGCCGGGACGACACCAGATCGACTTGCTGATCTTGAAGTGGAAGCGCGGACCGATGGCCACGGTCAGCGTGTCGAGGCGATTGTCGGGGAACGGCGTCGAGGTCACGACGCCCGTCATGGCGTTCTTGGCCCCCGTCGTCGGCGTAGACAGCCAGCGCTGGTAGCGCAGCTCGGAGCCGAGAGACAGCATCGGCAGCACGAAGTAGCCGACGTGCAAACCGAAGGTGCTGTTGGTCCGCGTGCTGTCGTTGCTCGCCGAGAGGTTGTCGGCGCCGCGCGCGCGGAAGAGTTGAAACAGCGTGGCTTCGGCCTGCACGGTCAGCTTGTGCGCGACGTACGCCGCGTCCACGCCCGCGATGGCCGTGAAGTAGTTCACCGCGAACATGGCGTTGTCCATGGCCGAGCGCGCCCACACCGCCTGAGATTCCGCGCCCGCGATGCCGGGCATCGTCGGATTCGGCGGACCACCGCCACCGCCGCCGATCGGGATCGTCGCCGCGACGAAGCCCGCGAGCCGGAAGTCGTCGACCTTGCGGCCGTACGTGAGGCCAACGAGCGGGTTCGACGTCGCGTTGCCCGAGACGGTGGGATACGCGGCCTTGATGGCCTTGCCGGTGGCGTCGACGGCCGTCGCGCCGGCGTTGTTCTGGATGAAGCCGATGCGCACGAGCGGGGCCAGGTTCGGCGTCACCTTGTAGCTGGCCAGCAGCATCGAGGCGATCGTGCTGCCGTCGTTGTGCGTCGCCGGATCGGTGTAGGTCGCGAACGACGTGTCGACGCGCAGAGCGGTGCCTGGCGCGGCGGGACGCAGCTGCCACGGCAGCGAGTACGGCGGCGGCGCCGCCGGTACGGGCGCCGCGACGGGCGCGGGGGCCTTCACCGAGACGCTCTCTACGGGCGCGGGCCCGTCTGCCGCCGCGGCCCCCGCGGTGAAGAGGATGGCGGTCGCAGCCACGCACGCCGGCACGAACACCCTGACTCTGGACACACCTCGAGCGTCGATCTTCATCACACGTTCCTTTCCAGCCTCGATTTGTTCAAGCCGCGTCCTGGGTCGGGCCCTTGGGGTGCGCCTCTCCTTCGAGGAACTGGATGAGGCGCTCGCGGAGCGGGTCGTAATCCGGGTGCTCGATGCCGGCGGCGCGCTCGCGCGGCCGTTCGAAGGGAACGTCCAGCGTGCCGCCGGCGCGCCGCCGGGCCGCTGGTCATCATGGCGACGCGCTCGGACAGGAACAGCGCCTCGTCGACGTCATGCGTGACCATCAGCGCCGTCTTGCGCGTCGCCGACCACGTATCGATCAGCACCTGCTGCAGCTCGAAGCGCGTGAGCGAGTCGAGCATGCCGAACGGCTCGTCGAGGAGCAGGATTTCGGATCCAGCGCGAAGGCGCGCGCGTTGCCCACGCGCTGGCGCATGCCGGCGGACAGCTCGGCCGGCTTCTTGTCGAGCGCGTCGGATAGACGCACGCGCTCGAGGTTCTCTTCAGGAACCGCCGCCGCGAATACGCCGTGCGCGGCGCGCCGTCGCTGCCGACGTTCGTGCCCCTGCCATTCGTTCGCTGTGCCATGCCCCAACGAATAGCGCCGCCCGCGTTTCCAACCGGTTTCGCGGCCCCACGAAGGCCGTAAAAGCCATCGGGTCCACTTCTTGACCGAACGGCAACGGCTTCTTCGACTCGACTGCGATCGTTGACGGACCGTTTACGAGATCTTGGCTAGCGGTCGCGACCAACGGGCCACGAGGTTGGGTTGGCAGGGCGCGGAGGCCGCACGGGGGCGCCTCAATCCATGAAACGCGCGCTAAGCGCCGCGCCGGTCGAGCCCGCGCGCGCTCGCGTGCAGCCGCGCGCGCTTCGCCTTCAGCAGGTAATAGTGGGTCATCGTCGCCTTCGGCGGGATCGCCCAGTCGCCCAGCACGCGCAGCGGGTTCGTGAACGTGTCGTCCACGCGGACCTCGAAGTGCAGGTGCGGCGGCGAGACCTTCACGCCCGTCGTGCCGACGAAGCCGATCGTCTGCCCAGCCGCGACGCGCTCGCCTTCGGCGACGAGATACGAGCGGAGGTGCATGTAGCACGTGACGACCTTGCGCTCGCCCGCCGGGTGATCGAGGCAGACGTAGATGCCGCCCACGCCCAGCCGGCGGCGCGCGTAGCGCGGAAGGCGCGCGGGAAGGACGCTCGTGCGCGGTCGCCCTGGAATGTTCACGCCCGCGAACATCACCGTGCCGTCGGCCGCGGCGCGCACGGGCTCGCCGACGCTGGCGACGAGATCCAGGCCGCGGTGCCGGCGTGCCCCCCCGTCGCGCTCGTCGCCCGGGCCGCTGGTCGCGACGCGCGGCGGAGCCTCGAGCGGCGACACCATCAGGACCCCGACGCGCGTGGGCCGCGCGACCTCGGCCGCGCCCGCATAGGCCGCCAGCATGCGCCGGCGCGCCGTGAGCACGAGATCCTCGTGGCCGCTGCTGTGAACCTCGTCGCCCCAGACGAAGTGCGAGACGGCGTCGCGGTGGGGCACGCCACCGAAGGCCTGGTCCGAAGCGAGGTGGTTCTTCTGCCACATCGCGAGCAGCTTCGCCCCCACCGACAGGTTCGTCGTCGGATCGAGCAGCGCGCGC
Source organism: Polyangia bacterium (assembly GCA_035548155.1). Taxonomy (GTDB): domain Bacteria; phylum Myxococcota_A; class Polyangia; order Fen-1088; family Fen-1088; genus DASZFV01. The sequence continues at coordinate 8,290 of DASZUD010000274.1, read as the reverse complement.
GGCGTGAGCGCGGCGGCGACGTCGGCGTCGAGCTTCGGCGCGCCCGGCTGCCGGTACATCGCCGGATCGATCGAGAGCACCCCGACGCCAGCGCGCGACTTGGCGCGGGCGTCGCAGCCGCTGGCCGTGAACGCCAGCGCGGCCAACTCGAAGGGATCCACCTCCGCGGCCTTCGCCGCCGCGAGCACGGCGGGTGCGAGCGCCGCGATCGGCTCCGCCTCGTCCGCGGCTCGAGCGCACAGGCGCACGAACGCGGAGGCAAACCGCGCGGCGTCGACGTCGGCGGGCGCCGCAGGCTCGGCGGGCCACGTCGACACGCTGCGCAGCTGGTGCGCCGGCTTGGGCTCGGCGCTGGGGCGGCGGGCGGGCCAGGGGCGGGCCGCGAGCGCAGGCGATCCGCCGCCGGCGGCGAGCGCTGCCGCCACGAGGACAGTCCGGAAGACGAGCGCGGTTCGGGCCGCGCGCGAGCGCCGAGAACGCACCGAGCTGAGTTATAGGTCGGCCCGCCACGCGCACCGCGGCTTTTTTTCGGTGTCAGGCGCTTCCCGACGCGAGGCGCCTCGCGCCGGTCCGGCGCGCCGGAATTGGCGCCGAAATCAGAGAGTCACAGCGATGTCCGGTGCACGCGCGCCACGACGGCGAGCAGCGCGCCGATCTCGGGCGGCTTCGTGACGTAGGCCGTGACCGCGAGGTCTTCGGCCTGCCTGTCCGCGTCCCGCCGCCCCGAAAGGACAATCACCGGGATCGAAGCCAGCGCCGGATCGCGCCGCTGCTCCTCGCGGAACGCGCGGCCGTCCATCCTGGGCATCGAGAGATCGAGCAAGATCACGCTCCAGCGGTCGGGTGAGGCGCGCAACTGAGTGAGCGCGTCGCGCCCGTCGGTGGCGCCCAGGGCGGCGTAGCCGTACTGCCGCAAGAGCTCGACGAGGCTGTCGCGGATCACGGCCTCGTCGTCGACGACGAGGATCTGGCGGGCCCCACCGCCCCACGTCCCGCTCGGCCGACTGTCCCGCATCCCGGCGCAGATACTATTCACCGATGTCGTGGCGCAGCAAGGACGGGGCGCGGCTCGCTGCCAAATTCAGCGGTTCATCCGACTGAAGATCGGTGCACCGGCCGGCGGATCACGAGCGGCCGCCGCTGGCGACGTGGCGCTTTTGCGAGGCGCAGGATTGCGGCTGCTCGGGCGTCACGGCGCGGACGTGCAGGACCCGCTGACGCACGACGAGCCCGCGACGCAGTCACCATCGGCGGCGCAGCTCGTGCGGCACGCGTCCGTGCCGCACAGGTATGGGCTGCAGCCGAGCGAGAGCTGCGAGCACGCGCCGGCGCCGTTGCAGAAGCCCATCTGCGTGGCCGTCGAGCCCGAGCACGTGGGCTGACCGCACGAGGTCGTCGTGGGCGCGTTCAGGCACTGCCCCGCGCCGTCGCAGGTGCCCGTGGACCCGCAGGGCGGCGCCGGCACGCAGCGCGCGTGCGGCTCGGCGGCGCCCGCGGAGACGGCGCTGCAGGTGCCCGCGCGGCCCGCGACGTTGCAGGCCAGGCAGGTTCCACACGAGGACGTCCCGCAGCAGACGCCGTCGACGCAGAAGTTGCCCGTGAGGCACTCGTCGCTCGAGCTGCACGCCTGGCCGAGGCGCTTCTTGTCGCCGCAGAGGTTGGTCGACATGTCGCAGATGTCGCCCGCCGCGCACTGGCTGTCTGACGTGCAGGTCGTGCTGCAGGCCGTGCCGCTGCACGCGTAGGGTGCGCAGGCCAGCGTCGCCGCCGCCTGGCAGGCTCCGGCGCCGTCGCACGTGCGGGCGAGCAGCTGCGTGCCGGACCCCATGCACCCCGCCGCCGCGCACGTCGTGCCCGCGGCGTAGAGGAGGCACGCGCCCGCGCCGTCGCACGCCCCTGTCTGGCCGCAGCTCGCCGCGCCCTGGTCCTTGCACGCGCCGGTGGGATCGGCGCCGTTCACCGGCACGGGCGCGCACGTGCCGGCGGTCGTCGCGCCTGCGCACGACATGCACGTGCCGGAGCAAGCGGTGCGGCAGCAGACGCCCTGCGCGCAGACCCCCGTCGTGCACTCGGTGCCGTCGCTGCACGTCGCGCCCGGCCCCTTGAGCCCGCACGATCCAGCGTTGCACACCGACGGCGCGACGCAGTCGGCGTCCGCGGTGCAGGTGGCCTTGCACGAGGAGGCGCCGCACTTGTACGGAGCGCAGGACGTGGACGGCGGGGTCACGCACGCGCCCGCGCCGTCGCAGCTCGACGCGGGCGTGTACGTCGTGCCGCCCGCGGGGCAGCTGGCGCCGCCGCACGGCGTGCCCTGCGCGTACTTCTGGCAGGCGCCCGCCTCGCACATGCCGTTCGTGCCGCACATCGAGGGCGCCTCTGCGAGGCACGTGCCCGTCGGATCTGGCGAGCCCGTCGCGACGTCGCTGCACTGGCCCATGGTCCCGCTGAGCGCGCACGAGCGGCAGGTGCTCGCGCACGCCGTCGCGCAGCACACCCCCTGCGCGCAGAAGCCCGAGCCACACTCGTCGGCGTTCGAGCAGAAGGCCCCGGTGGGCTTCTTGCCGCACGATTGGTTCGCGCACGTGTTCGGAGCGACGCAGTTGCCGCCGTCCTGGCACGACGTGTAGCAGCGCGAACCGTTGCACGCGAACGGCGCGCACGGCAGCGAGGGCGGCGCCACGCACTGGCCCGCGCCGTCGCAGGCCGACGACGCCGTGTAGACGTTGCCCTCGCAGCGCTCGGCCGCGCACTCGGTGCCGGCCTTGTACTTCTGGCAGCCGCCGAAGCCGTCGCACATGCCGTTCGAGCCGCACGAGGCGGCTCCCTTGTCCGAGCACAGACCACGCGGATCCGCGGCGCCCGCCGGGACAGGCGAGCACCGGCCCATCGCCGAAGGCAACGCGCAGGTGGTGCAAGAGCCGCCGCAGGCGCCGTCGCAGCAGACGCCGTCGACGCAGAAGCCGCTCGCGCACTCGCCTGCCCCCGCGCACGTCTGGCCAACGTTCTTCAGCCCGCAGCTGCCCGCGACGCACGCGTGGCCCGGCTGGCAGTCGTCGTCGGTCTCGCAGGACGTCGCGCACGCGCCCACGCCGCACAGGTACGGCCAGCAGTTCTGGACGCCCGGGGCGCGGCAGGCGCCCTTGCCGTCGCACGTGCCCGCGGTGTTGAGGCGCGCGCCCGCGCACGACGGCGGCGCGCAGATCGTCTCGGCCTTGTAGAGCGAGCAGCCGCCGAAGCCGTCGCACGCGCCCGTCTGGCCGCACGCGGCGGCGCCCTTGTCCTTGCAGATGTGCCGCGGATCCTTGGCGCCGCTGTCGATCGGCCAGCAGGTGCCCGAACGCCCGACGAGGTTGCACGCCACGCACGCGCCGCTGCACGCGACGTTGCAGCACACGCCGTCGGTGCAGAAGCCCGACGCGCACTCCTGGTTCTTCGCGCAGACCGCGCCGTTCCGCTTCGGCCCGCAGCTGCCCGCGACGCACTTCGTGCCGGCGCAGTCGGAGTCCGACGCGCACGTCGCGACGCAGGCGTTCTTGCTGGCGTCGCACCCATACGGCGCGCACAGCGTCTCGGGGGCCACCTTGCAGCGGCCGTTGCCGTCGCACACGCTGCCGCCGCTCACGGTCGCGCCCGAGCAGGTGCCGGCGCGGCACACCGTGCCGGCGGCGTGCTGCCGGCAGGCGCCCGCGCCGTTGCAGGTGCCGTCGAGCCCGCAGGTCGACGCCTCGGTCTTCGGACACTCACCGGCCCTCGCGGGCACCTCGCCGCGCGCGACGAACGAGCACGTCCCCATCGAGGGGGCCAGCGCGCACGACTTGCAGGTGTCACTGCAGGCGACGTTGCAGCAAACGCCGTCGGCGCAGAAGCCGCTCGCGCACTCGCCCGCGCAGCCGCACGATTGACCGTTGGCCTTCTTGCCGGCGTCACCCGGCGCGCAGGACGCTTCTCCGGCAGCGTCGGTGCCGCCATCGGTGCTCGACTTCGTACCGCCGGAGCCGCACGCCATCGCCGTCAACGCGAGGCCGACGACGAAGGCGACGTTGCTTCTTGCGGCGTCCACGGCCGGGACACTACCCGGCCCCGTAGGGGGATCAAGCCGCAACTGGTCATGGGCAGCGCGGCTGCCGGGCGGCGTCAAACGGCGCCGGGGGCGCGACGAATCAGCCCTCTTCCTCCAAAAAGCGCGCTGCCCTCGCGGGCCGTGCCGCGCGCGCTCGCGCGGCGCTGACGATTCGCGCCGAAATCCCACGCCGAGGGCGCACCGCCGCCGCACTTCAGCTACAGTCGCTCCCGCAATGGAGCTCGCTCCTCCCGCGGCCCCGGTCGCGCCCCGCCGCGAGCTCACGGCGCGCGCGCTCGCCTTCGGCTGCGTCGCGGGAGCCCTCCTCTCGGCGGGCCAGGTCTACGTCGGCCTCAAGACGGGCTTCAACGACGGCGGCAGCATCGCGACCGCGCTGGTCGCGTTCGGCTTCTTCGCGGCCGTGAGGCGCTTCTCGCCGGCGGCGTTCGGCCCGCTCGAGAACAACATCGCGCAAACCACCGCGGCCGCGGCCGCAATCATGGGCTTTTCCGCGGGGCTCACCTCCGCCTTCCCCGCGCTCACGATGATGGGGCACGACTACCCGCAGTGGGCGCTCCCGGTCTGGGGCGCGGCCACGGGCGCCATCGGCGTGTTGGTCGCCAGCCGGCTGCGCCAGAAGCTGGTGCGGCGCGAGCGGCTGCCGTTCCCGACGGGCGCCGCGACCGGCGAGGTCATCGCCGCGATCGGCTCGGCGCGCGAGGTGGCCATGCGGCGCGCGACGCTGCTCGTGGCGACCGCGGCGTTCGCGATGGCGTTCGCGTGGTTTCGCGACGGCCGCCCGGCGCTGATCCCGCAGCTCCTGCCCATCGACGTCGTGGTCGCCGGCACCTCGCTCGCGTCGCTGACGGTGGGCCTCTTCCCGAGCCCGCTCATGATCTCGACGGGGATGCTCATCGGCGAGCGCGCGGCGCTCAGCCTGCTCGCGGGCGCCGTCGTCGGCTGGGTGATCCTGGCGCCGAGGCTGGTTCAGGCGGGCGTGGTCGCGGCGCCGACCTACGTCGCGTGCAACGCCTGGCTCGTCTGGCCGGGCGTCGGCTTGCTGCTCGCGGGAAGCCTCGTGCCGCTGGCGCTCGACTGGCGGGGCGTCGCGCGCGGGCTCCGTGACGTCGCCGTGGCCATGCGCCGCCGCGCGGCGGCCGGCGAGCCGCCGCACACGAGCGACGACCTGCCCCGCTGGGCCAAGGCCGCCTTGGCGGCCGCCGTCGCGGCCGTCTTTGCGCTGTCCATCGGCGTTTTTCACGTCGGGTGGCTCGTCGCGCTCGTCGGCCTGGCGCTTTCCGTCGTCCTCGCGAACATGTGCGCGCGCACGGCGGGCGAGACGGACATGGCGCCCGTCGGCTCGCTGGCCGCGGTGACGCAGCTCGCGCTGACCGGCCAGGGCACCATGGGCTCCGTCGTCGGCGGCTCGGTGGTGCTCGGGGCGGCCTCCCAGGCGACGCAGACGCTGTGGGCGTTCAAGGCCGGCGACCGCTTCGACGCCTCGCCGCGCGCGCAGCTCACGGCCGAGCTCGTGGGCTGCGTCGTGGGCAGCCTCGTGGCCGTGCCCGCCTACGCGCTGATCGTCCGCGCCTACGGCATCGCCACCGTGGCGCTGCCCGCCCCCGCGGCGCTGTCGTGGCGCGCGACCGCCGAGGCGGTGCAGCACGGCTTCGGTGCGCTGCCGCCCCACGCGCCCGTGGCCGCGCTCGTCGCCTTCGGCATCGGATTGGTCGTCATCGTGCTCTCGCGCACGCGCGCGGCCCGCTACCTGCCCTCGCCCGCCGCCATGGGCATCGCCATGCTCACGCCCTTCTCCATCTCGATGAGCGCCGCCCTGGGCGGCCTGCTCTTGATCGTCGCGCGGCGGCTCTCCCGGTCGAGCGACACCGAGGCGAACATCGCGGCGGTCGCCGCCGGCGGCATCGGCGGAGAGTCGATCATGGCGGTGATCGTCGCCGGCCTCATCGCCACGGGCCTGTTGGTCCCGCGCTGATCCGTCAGCCCGCGGCGGCAAAGCGCTGGCGGTACGCCGCCGGCGTGACGCCCAGGTGCTGCGTGAAGGCACGCCACATCGTGCTCGCGTCCCCCAGGCCGGTCCGGGCCGTCACGTCCTTGAGCGGCAGGTCCGTCTCTTCCAGCAACCGGCGCGCCTCGTCGACGCGCAGCCGACGCACGAGCTCGGCGGGCGATTCGTCGAGGTGCTGGCGGCACCAGCGGCTGAAGGTGCGCGGGCTCATGCCCACGCCCGCCGCGACGCGCTCGACGGGCAAGGGCTCGCCGAGGTGCTCGATCACGAACGAAGAGACGTCGCGCAGGCGCGGCGGCTCCTTCTCCTGGCGGCGCAGCGCCGCGCTGAACTGCGCCTGGTTCCCCGAGCGCCGCAGGAACAGCACCATCCGCTTCGCGACGGCCATGGCCACCTCGTGGCCGTGATCCTCCTCGACCAGCGCCAGCGTCAGATCGATCCCGGCCGTGAGCCCGGCCGACGTCCACACGCCGCGATCCTTCACGTAGATGCCCTCGTCGACGACGCGGGCCGCGGGGAATCGCTCGCGCAGATCGCGCAGGCGAATCCAGTGCGTCGTCGCGCGTCGCCCGTCGAGCACGCCCGCGGCCCCCAGCACGAACGCGCCCGTGCAGATCGAGACGATCGTCGGGATGCGCGCCTTGTGCCGGCGGAGCCAGTCGACCAGCGGCGCCTGCTCGTCGGGCGAATCGACGGGCGCGCCCGAGACGACGGCGACGTCGGGCATCTGCGCGGGCCGCCGCGGCAGCGGCCGAAGCCCGCCCATGACCAGGCCGTGGCGCATCCGCGCCGTGGGCGCGCTGGGGCCGAAGGCCGCGAGCTCGTAGGCGACGCGCCCCAGCACGTCGTTCGTGTGTCCGAGCACGTCCCAGGGGCCCGCCACGTTGAGGAGCCCCGTGCGGGGGAGCACGAGGAACCAGATCTTCTTGGCGCGCCGGCGCATGAGCCGAATGACCCGATTCTGCGCCCACTGGCCGAAATTGCAACAGTGTTGTCCTTTCTGCCAGGCCGGCCGAACGCTAGATCCGTCACATGATCAAGATCGCCATCAACGGGTTCGGTCGAATTGGACGCACGGTGCTCCGGGCTGCCCTCGAGCGCACCGACGTCGAGATCGTCGGCGTCAACGATCTGCTCGAGCTGCGCCAGCTCGCCTATCTCCTGAAGTACGACTCGGTGCACGGCAGAATCGCGCGCGAAGTCACCGTGAAGGACTCCTACCTCCTGGTCGCCGGGCGTCCCGTCCGCGCGACGGCGCACAAGGACGCGGCGGCCTGCGCCTGGGGCGAGCTCGGCGTCGACGTCGTGATCGAATCGACGGGCCTCTTCCTCACGAAGGAGAAGGCACGGCCGCACCTCGACGCGGGCGCGCGGCGCGTGATCATCTCGGCGCCCGCGAAGGACGACACGCCCGTCTTCGTCTACGGCGTGAACACGGATCGCTACGCCGGGGAGGCGATCGTCTCGGCGGCGTCGTGCACGACGAACTGCCTCGCGCCCGTCGCCAAGGTGCTCGACGACGCGTTCGGCATCCGCCGCGGCCTCATGACGACGGTCCACGCCACCACGGCCACGCAGAAGGTCGTCGACGGCGTCTCGGGGAAAGACTGGCGCTTCGGGCGCGGCATCCTGGAGAACATCATCCCGGCCTCCACGGGCGCCGCCGAGGCGGTGACGAAGGTCCTGCCGCAGCTGGCGGGCCGGCTGACCGGGATGTCGTTCCGCGTGCCGGTGTCGGACGTGTCGGTGGTCGATCTGACGTGCGAGCTCTCGCGCGAGGCCAGCTACGCGCAGATCTGCGCCGCGATGAAGGCCGCGTCCGAGGGGCCGCTCGCCGGCGTGCTCGGCTACACGGACGAGGAGGTCGTCTCGACGGACATGCGCGGCGAGTCGCGCACCTCGGTGTTCGATGCGAAGGCCGGCCTGCAGCTCGATCCCACGTTCGTGAAGCTCGTCGCCTGGTACGACAACGAGTGGGGCTACTCGAGCAAGCTCCTCGACCTGGCCGTGAAGATGTCCGCCCGCGGATGAGGCGGGGGGCGTCGAGGGGCTGTTCTTCTTCGGCGCGTTCGCCAGGAGGTCACGAACGTCTTCGAACGCCGCGTCTCCGCCTGTCAGGTCGGTGTCACGGGAGACGTCGTCTTCGACGCCGCCTTCTCACGGCCGGCGACGGGCGACGCGGATCGATCCGCGTGCTCGGCGAG
>DASZUD010000273.1:0-9215 GCA_035548155.1 Polyangia bacterium | reverse complement strand
GAGCGCGCCGATGCCCGCGCCCACGAGCGCGCCGCCGCCCGCGCCGATCGCGGCGCCCTTGCCTGTGTTCGTGGCGCATCCCGCGCCGCCCAGCAGCGCGAACGTCGAAGCCATCATCAATGTTGCAGTGATACGAGAGTGGCCCATGACTTCCTCCGAGGGCGCCATTCTTGGCGGGGGGACGGGGATCCGGTGTCGCATCGAATCCGGGTTCGATGCACGGCGAGCGTACTCGATTTCACTCGCGACAGGTGAGCGCCGTCGTCGCGAGGTCGCCCAGGCAGTGCCCCACGGGCGCGAGCGAGGCCTGCACCGCGTGGTACAGCTGGCACGCCACCTGGTTGCCCAGGTCGGTCCGCCCGGGATCGCCGCTCGTGTAAGGCGCGTCCGTGTCGTGCGTCGCGCAGTCGGCCAGGCAAGCGTCGCGACTGTCGTAGACCTTCGCCTGATTGGATGCCGTGCAAAACGTCATCGCCAGATCGCAGTAGCCGCCGCAGTTCTCGCCGCACGCGCCGTCGCCGCCCGGGCCCGCCTTGCGGCAGTTGGCGGCGGGCGTCGCCCTGGCGAGCTCCGTATAGTGAAGGCGGCACCCCAGCGTGTCGCCCGCCGTCTCGCCGCTCGCCCCCGGTGCGAACGCGGTGCACGCCGCCTCGCACGTCTCTTCGTTGCCGTACTGCTGATTCCCCATCGTGCAAGCGGCGCCGATCGCCTGGCAGTACGCCGTGCAGGTGAGCGCGAGCGCGCTGCCGCCCGCGTCAGGCGATGCGGCCCCCGACGAGCCGCACGACGCCCCCGCCGCCACCAGCCACAGTCCTAGCCCGAAGAGGCGCGCTGCGTGCCGCGTCGTCCGCATGGGCACGAGACATTATCACGCGGGCCACGCCTGCGCCCGATCACGCCCCGGCGCCGTACGGCACGCGCGGCAGCGACAGCGCCGAGACCACGCCGCGCTCCACGTTCGGTTGAAAGTCGACCGTGCCGCCCCAGCGTCCGGCGATCCGTCGCGCGATGTTCAGGCCCAAGCCGAGGTGCTCGGGCTTCGTAGAGAAGAACGGCTCGAACACGCGGCCGCGCGCCTTCGAGCCGAGCGTCGCCCCGTCGTCCTCCACCTCGATGCGCACGGTGTCGTTCGGTCCGGCCGCCGCGCGCAAGATCACGCGGCCGCCCGCGCCGCCACCCAGCGCTTCGAACGCGTTCTCGAGGAGGCACGCCACCGCGAGCTCCAGCTCCGCGGCGTCGATCACCAGCGACGGCGGCGTCCCCTGCCCTGCTTCTGGTTGTACGTGCACGGCCACGCCTGTCGGTCCCGGCATGCGCGCCACGAGCTCCCGCAACAAGGCGGCGACGTCGATGGCCACGGCCGCCGGCATCCCCGCGGGCAAGAACGCCACCTCGAGGCGTCGGCTCGCCAACTTGACGTAGGCCTGTATGTTCTCGAGCAGGTCCTGCGCCGAGCGCCCGCTCTCCGTCTCGGCGAGGGGAATGACGTGCTCGATCTTCAGCCGATAGCACAGCGCGGAAAGCGCCGTGAGATCGTTCACGACGCTGTGGCGAATCGACGAGACCACCTCTTCGGCCTGGTAGAGCGCGAAGAGCTGATGGAGGTGCAGCGGGACGAACTTCATGGCCCGTCGGGCTCTGCCGCGTCGGAGATGCCGAACTCCTTCAGCTTCTTCCACAGCGTCTTGCGAGAGATGCCGAGGACGCGCGCCGCCGTCTGGCGCTCGCCGTTCGCGACCTCGAGGGCGCGCGTCAGGTACTCGCGCTCGTGGCGCATCAACGTCTCGCGCAGGCTCGAGCCCAGCCCGTCGTGCGTCAGCTTGCCGCCCGACGCGCCGCTCATCTCCGGCGGGAGGTGGTGCACGTCGATGTCCTGGCCGCGCGCGAGGATCGTCGCGTGCTGGATCGAGTGCTTCAACTCGCGGATGTTGCCCGGGAACGCGTAGTGGCTGAGGGCCCCCCAAGCCGCCGGCGTCAACCCGGGCGTCCGCCCGCCGGGGGGCGTGTAGTCGCGCAGGAACTGCTCGATGAGCATCGGCAGGTCGGTGAGCCGATCGCGCAGCGGGGCGAGCGGGATCTCGAACACTCGAATTCGATAGAAGAGGTCGCGCCTGAAGCTGCCGCCGATGCACAGCTCCTTGAGATCGCGGTTCGTCGCCGAGATCAGCCGAACGTCGGCGATCTGCGTGCGATCCGAGCCGACCGCCTCGTACGTCCCCTCTTGCAGGACGCGCAACAGCTTGACCTGCGCCTCTGGCGCCATCTCACCGATCTCGTCGAGGAACAGCGTGCCCCCGTTCGCCGCCGCGAAGCGCCCCTCGCGGCGCCGGACCGCGCCCGTGAAGGCGCCGCGCTCGTGGCCGAAGAGCTCCGCCTCGATGAGGCTCGTGGGCACCGCGCCGCAGTTGACGGCCACGAAGGGCTTATCGCGCCGGGCCGAGAGCTCGTGCAGCGTGCGCGCGACGAGCTCCTTGCCCGTCCCGCTCTCTCCCGTGAGCAACACCGAGGCGTCGCTGTCGGCCACGGCGTGGACCTGCTCGCGCACGCGCGTGATCGCGGGCGATCGCCCCGTGAGCGAATCGAGCGAGCGGATGTTCGCCAGCTCCTCGCGCGCGCGGCGCAACTCTTCCTTCAACTGGCGGCGCTCGTCGATGCGCTCGACGATGGACACGAGCTCCTCCACCTGAAAGGGCTTCGTGACGTAATCCGCCGCTCGCTCGCGCATCGCCGCGACGGCGTCGGGAATGGTCCCGTACGCGGTCATCAGCAGGACCTCCGTCCCGGGCGAGTCCTGAACGATGCGCCGCAGGATCGTGAAGCCGTCCACCTTGGGAAGCCGGACGTCGCTCACGACGAGCTCGAACGATCTGGAATCGAGCCGGGCCATGGCTTCGGCGCCGTCGGCCGCCGTCTCGAGGCGATGCCCCTGGGCCCGAAGGACTGCGGTCAGCGTTTGGCGAATCGCAGGCTCATCATCGACCAATAGAATGTCGAGCACCGTGTCTCACTCTCCCCCCAATGTCTCCGCCAGGTCCCACGCGGCAAGGCTACCGGGGTCCAATTAGATGCGGGCGATGTCGCCCCTTGTCAACATCACGTTCGTTACGAGATTAGAACGGGTCCGCACGACAACGGAATTGTGTCACGCGGGGTACGTTCGTCCGCTTCTGCATTCCTCCTTCTACTCATCTGGAGTCGCTATGAATAAACACGAAACACCCCATGACCAGCGTTCGGGCAGTTAGAGGCCGCCGGAGTCGGTGCCCCGGTCGCCGGATCGGCGCGAGCCGATACCGCGATTTCCGCATCTCCTTTCGACAGCATTACTGAGCAGAGACATCGACGTCCCGAGTTGGTAACGTCTGAATACGGACGTGTCCGGATAACGTATGCTCACGAGGTGGGCTAGTTCTTGCGCACGTTTGGCGGAGGCATGGGCTTGCGGATCCTCTTGGTGGATGATCACTCGATCTTTCGCGAAGCGCTGGGCGCCTTGCTCGTCCAGCGCGATCCTTCTCTGGAGATCGTCGGAGAGCGCGCGACGGCCCGTGACGGGATCCGCGCCGCCACCGAGCTGCGGCCTGATCTCATCCTCATGGACATCATGCTGGGCGGCACGAGCGGCATCGCCGCGATCCGAGAGCTGCGCCGGCTCGAGGTCCAATCGCGCATCCTGGTCCTGACGGCCATCGTCGAGCCCGGGTTCGTCGTCGACGCGCTGTCGGCGGGCGCCGACGGCTACGCCCTCAAGGAACAGACGATCGACGAGGTGCTGCTGGCCATCAACCGCGTCGCTCGCGGCATCAACTACGTGGCGCCGCGCATGGAGCGGACGCTGGGCGGCACCGGTCGCGGCATGCCGCAGCCGGGCCTGCAAGGGATCGTGGGCAGCCTCTCGGTGCGCGAGCGCGAGGTCTTCGAGCTCGTCGTGGCCGGCTACACGAACCAGCGCATCTCCGGCGAGCTCTTCATCAGCGTGAAGACCGTGGAGACGCACCGCACGCGCATCAACAAGAAATTGCGCGTCCATTCGACCGTCGAGCTCTTAAGGCTGGCAGCTCTCCACGGCCTGGTCTCCGCCTGAGACCTCGCCGAAGGGCAGCCGGATGTCGAACGCCAGGCCCTTGCCCGCCCGGCTCTGCATCGTGATCTCGCCCTGCATCTCCGCGACGAGCCGGTAGACGATCCACAGGCCCAGGCCATGACCGTCTTCGCTGGTCGCCGAATCGGCGAAGGCCACCGCGGGCGCTCGGCCTTCTTTGTCAAAGCCGTGGTCGAAGGGCAACCCGGGGCCGCCATCCGCGAAGTAGATCTGGAGATAGCCTTCGCGATTGGCGAACGACACTTCGATGGGCGCGCCGGGCGCGTGACGGATGACGTTGCGGATGAGGTTCGAGAAGAGGCGCTCGAGCGACATCGGGTTCCAGCGGCCGAGCACGTTGTCCAGATCGTCACGCCGCTTCACGAACACGGAGCACCCGGCGCGCTTGAGGCCCGCCGACTGCATCGCGATCACGGACGCGAGGATTTGCTCGGCGTCGACCAGGCTCCCGGCAGCCGGAGCGGCCGGCGGGCGCTGCTTGAGCCGCTCCACCGAGAGGACGTCGTCGATCATCGCCTGCGCGTTCTCGACGAGCCGCTCGACACGCGAGAGAACGACGAGCCAATCGTCGCCCGTGAGCGGCTGGCGGTGGTGCTGGCGCTCCTTGGCCCGCAGGTGCATGCGGATCGCAGCCAGCGGCGCGGACAGATCGTGAGCGGCCATCCACAAAAGCTCGCGGGCCCGCCGATAGTCGCGGCCCGCGGTCTCGAGGTCGGGCTGCGCGGGCGCGTCGGCCAAGCGAGCGCGCGCATCCGTTCGATTGCCGTCCCCATTCCCGCCCTTGCTCATTGGACCGAACCTCAACACGCCCGCGCAATTTTCCACTCGGCGTGTTCTATCCGTCGGCTCCGTCGGCGTCTGTCCGCACCGATCCGTATTTGCGACGGCGCAGTTCGTACGAGGTAGATTCGTCGATTGTCGATGAAGGTTTTGCTGCTCACGCCGCCGATGGTGCAAGTCAACACGCCCTACCCGGCGACGGCGTACCTGACGGGTTTCCTGCGTACGCACGCTCGCGATCGGGGCGTCGTCGCGGTACAGGACGATCCGGCGCTGACGCTGGTGCTTCGACTGTTGTCGCGCGCGGGGTTGTCCGCAGTTCGTGCTGACCTCGAACGATCGAGGCGCGCGGCGCGCCGGCTCGCGACCAAGCGCGGCCGCGCGTCGCGGACGCGCGTCGTCGTGCCCGCCGAGCCGCCCTCCGTGACGTCGTTCCTCGCTTCCGCCGACAGCTACATCGCAACGGTCGACGCCGCCGTGAGGTTTCTCCAGGGTGGCGATCCCAGCCTGGCGTTGCGCATCGCCGGCCGCACGTTCTTGCCCGAGGGTCCGCGCTTCGCCACGCTGGCGGAGGGCGCCCCGGATGCCGAGGACGACGCGCTCGGATGGGCGTTCGGGGCGCTGGGCGTGGGCGACCGCGCGAAGTACCTGGCGAGCCTCTTCGTCGACGATCTCGCCGACGTCGTGCGCGACGGGATCGACGCGCGCTTCGAGCTCGCGCGCTACGGCGAGTCGCTCGCGGCCAGCGCGCCAACGTTCGACGACCTGCGCGCCGCGCTGGACGGCGAGCCCACGCTGATCGATCGCTGGGTCGACGAGATCGCCGCCGACCTCGCCCGTCGTCACGCCCCCGAGCTCGTCGCGCTCACGGTGCCCTTCCCCGGCAACGTCTACGGTGCGTTCCGCATCGCGCGCGCCATCAAGCGCGCGCGACCGTCAGCGGTCGTCGCGATGGGGGGCGGCTACGTCAACACGGAGCTGCGCGGCCTCTCCGACGGGCGCGTCTTCGACGACGTCGACTTCATCACGCTGGACGACGGTGAGGCGCCGCTGCTGGCGCTCATCGATCACCTGCGCGACGCGCGCAAGCCGCTCCTGCGCACGATGCTGCGCGAAGGCGAGCGCGTCGTGACGCGGAGCGATCCTTCGTTGCACGACGTGCCCCACTCGCTCACGGGGACGCCCACGTACGACGGTCTACCCATGGCGCGCTATCTCTCGCTCGTCGAGATGCTGAACCCGATGCATCGTCTCTGGTCGGACGGCCGCTGGAACAAGCTCACCGTCGCGCACGGCTGCTACTGGAAGAAGTGCACCTTCTGCGACGTCACGCTCGACTACATCGGCCGCTACGAGCCGCTCGCGGCCGACGCGCTGGTCGATCGCATCGAGGCGCTCATCGCCGAGACGGGGCAGACGGGCTTTCACTTCGTCGACGAGGCGGCGCCGCCCGCCGCGCTGCGCGCCCTCGCCGAGCGGCTCATCGCGCGCAACGTCACGATCACCTGGTGGGGCAACATTCGCTTCGAGAAGACGTTCACGCCTGCGCTCACCGCGCTCTTGGCCCGCTCGGGCTGCGTCGCCGTGAGCGGCGGCCTCGAGGTGGCGTCGGATCGCTTGCTCGCGCTCATGAAGAAGGGGGTGACCGTGGCCCAGGTGGCGCGCGTCGCGCGGGCGTTCACCGACGCCGGCGTCATGGTGCACGCGTACCTGATGTACGGCTTCCCCACGGAGACGGAGCAGGAGACCGTCGACGCGCTCGAGCGCGTGCGGCAGCTCTTCGCCGAGGGGTGCATTCAGTCGGCGTTCTGGCACCGCTTCGCGGCGACGGCGTGGAGCCCCATTGGCCAGCGGCCCGACCTCTACGGCATCCGCCTGCGGCCCGCGCCGGCGGTCACGTTCGCGCGCAACGAGCTGGCGTTCGACGACCCGGTGGGGTGCGATCACGAGCGCCTCGGGCGAGGCCTGCGCCGCGCGATCTACAACTTCATGCACGGCATGGGCTTGGACGCGGACGTGCGGACCTGGTTCGAAGAGCCGGGGCTCGGTCGCCGTCGCGGCGCACCGCGCGTGCCCGCGGCCCAGGTTCCGCCCGACCTCGTCCAGCGCGCGCTCGCATCCACCTAGATGAGGCGCTGCCTTGACGCCCGCCCCGGCCGACCCACGGTTGCCGAGATGGGCTCGAGACGGCTCGAACGCGGCGCGCGGGGATTGTTCGCCTTGCTGGTGCTGGCGGCAGGCTGCGCCACGGTGTCGGTCTCGAACGACTACGATCGCAGCGTCGACTTCTCGCGCTTCCATACGTTCGCCGTCGCGGGCGGGCGCGTCTTCATGAACGGCATCTCCGATGACGGCAACACGCTGCTCAAGGATCGGATCCATCGCGCGGTCTCGGCGGCGCTGACCTCGAAAGGCCTCACCGAGACGACGGAGAGGCCCGACCTCTTGGTGGGCTACCTGGCCGGCGCGCGCACGCGCACGGAGATCGAAGGGATGCCGCCCTACGCGCCCGAGATGGGGCCGTACTGGTACGGCGGCTGGTGGGGCCCCGGGTACGCCGAGTGGTGGACGCGCACCTACGACGAGGGCACGCTGGTCATCGATCTGGTCGATCAGGCGACTCACAAGCTGGTGTGGCGCGCCTACGCGCGCGCCGAGGTGAAGCCGCCCGTCTCGGACGAGAAGATCCGCGCCGCCGTCGAAAAAGCCTTCAAGGCTTATCCGCCGAAGCCGTGAGGCGCCGCGCGCCGCGTATGACCGCGCGAATCTCCGCGCGGATCTCGGCGGACGCGGGCGCTTCGAACTCCCCGCCCAGGTTCGCCTGACTCCAGCCGCCGAGCGCGCCGCTGCCCAGGGAGGCGCCCTGAGCGCGCACGTACTCCTCGTCGGGATTGACGAACTCTGCCCACGGCGGACCTTCGAGCACGACGCCCTTCATGGTTGTCCCTCCCTCGATCGCAACCTGCGGCCGAGGCCCTCGCGATCAAGGTGGCGGCGCAGCGCGCGCAAGGCCCGTGCCCCGCGCCTTGGCGCGAAGGATCGAATGCCTACGTTCTTTTCGGAGAGCCTCCGGCTCGTTTTTGTTGAGGAGGTCGGTCATGAGCGCGCTCGGTCGGCACGTGGACAACAGCTCGGGCCCCAGGGCCCACCTCTGAGGGCGGCAGCATCACCATGGCGTCTCCCAAGTGGTTCGAGCGGGATCTCCTCGGCGACACCTCGGCGCACGAGGGCGCCGGCTGGCTTTGGCTCGTGTCGAGCAGCAAGGCCGCCGCGACGAAGCCCGCGACCCTGACCGGCGCGGCGATGGCCATCGTCGCGGCCGTCCTCACGGGCCTCCCGGCGCTGCTGCTGCTCATGCCCGTGAGCTTCACCGTCTTCCTGGCGCTGGGGTTCCTGAGCGGCAAGACGCGCCAGCTCGCGCTGCGCCGCGCGCGCGCGATGCCCATCGAGCTGCCGCCGCTGACGGCGTTCACCGATCCGCGGGCGCGCATCCTCCTCGAGCGGCTCGGGCGCAGCCGCGACGCCGTCCGCGACGCGCTGGACGCGGCGCCCCGCCGGCCCGGCTTCGATCTCGAGCCGGCGCTCGCGCGCGTCCCCGATCTCGAGCGGCAGGTGGTCGTCATCGCGAGCCGCATCGAGTACGTGGCGCGCTTCGTCTCGACGACGGCGGCCAGCTGCCTGCGGGCCGACAGCGAGCGCCTGCGCGAGCGGGCGCGCGACGCGGACGACGACACCCGCGTCAGCTTCCAGCGCGCGGCCGACCGCAGCCAGTCGCACTTCGAGTCGCTGCTGGCGTTGCAGGGACAGGGCGAGCGGCTCGTCGCCATGGCCGAGGAGGCGCTGGCGACGCTCGAGGAGCTGCCGGTGATGATCACCACCGTCCAGCTGCGCCGCTTCGAGGCGTGCGACGGCAACACGGACGCGCGGATCGCCGAGACGACCACCGATCTCGTCGAAGGGATGCGCGCCCTCGCCCAGACGCTGGGCGAGCCCGAGCCGAGCGCGCAGCGGTAGCACCTGCTTCTTCAGGGCGCGGCGATCGTCACGACGGCGACCTCGCCCGCGACGAGCGCCAGCGGCGCCAGCACCGTCAGCCCGGGTTCGTGCCGGGCCGCGACGGCGCCCGCGGGCGCGCCCGTCGCGTCGACGCGCGCGCCCTCGCCGCGGGTCGTTTGGCCGAGCGCGATCTCGATCGTGGCCGCCCGCGTGTCGGCCGCCTCGCCCGCCGGCGCCGGGAGGCCTGCCGGCTCGGCCGCTCGTACGTGCGTCGGAATCCAGGCGATCACGACGGAGCGATCGTCGCCCAAGCGAAACGCCCTGACGACCGCGCCCG
>DASZUD010000272.1:0-10411 GCA_035548155.1 Polyangia bacterium | reverse complement strand
GCTCCGTGGTGATTCGCAGCGACGCCGGCCGCCACTTGAGGCGGCGCGCGATGACGGAGTCGGTCGGCAGCGGCCGATCGGGCCCCACCTCGACGCGCTCGACGAAGCAACAGCCCGAAGGGCTGCGGAACTCGACGACGTGGACACCCTGATCCTCCGTCCACGGCACGGTGAGCGTTCGGTGGTCCGTGTCGTAGGCGAACTGCTTCTTGCCGTCCAGATAGACGTCGACGTTTTGGGGGGTCGGGCCCAGCGAGAACGTGTGCGTGGCCTCGCGCGGGTCGGGGCGGGCGGCGACGTGCCGCTTCGGCTCTTCGCGACGAACCTTGGCGGGCGCGGGCTCGGCCTCGATCTGGGGCTGGACGGGCGCGGCGGCGGGCTTGGGCGCCGGCACCGCGGCGGCGACCGGGGCCGGCGCGACGGCCGCACGGGGACGTGTCGCGAGCCGGCCGAGGCCGACGGCGGCCGCGAGCAAGACGAGCCCTCCGCCCGCGGCGAGCGCGATCTTGCGCGCCCGCGCGCGCCCCTCGAGGCGTCCCAGCGCCGCGAGCACGCCCTCGTGCTTCGGATCGAAGGCGAGCACGCGGTTCCAGATCTCGATGGCCTTCGCCTTCTTGCCGGCCCCGAGCGCCGCGTCCGCCGACGCCATCAGGCCGGCCGCCAGCCGCGCCGGCAGCGCCGCTTCGTACGCCGCGGGGTCGGCGAAGAACGTGCGCAGCTCGCGCTTCGGATCTCCGAGTCCCGCGTCGGCGAGGTGCTGGCGCAGGTCGCCCGTCAGCGCGTCGAGCGACGGGTATCGGTCGCCCGGCTGGCGGGCCAGCGCGCGCGCCAGGATCCGCGCGAGGCCGTCCGAGACGCGCCGGTTCAGCGTGCGCGGCTCGGCGAACTTGCCCTCGACGATCCGGCGCAGCACCTCGTGCGGGTTCTTGCCCGAGAAGGGCAGGCTGCCCGTCGCCAGCTGGTACAGCATGATGCCCACGGCGAACACGTCGGTGCGGAAGTCGAGCGCCTTGCCCTCGATCAGCTCGGGCGCCATGTACGCGGGCGAGCCCAAGAGCTGCCCCGTGACCGTCATGCGCTGCAGGTCCACGACCTGCGCGATGCCGAAGTCCATCAGCTTGAGGACGCCGTCCTTGCGGATCATGACGTTCTCGGGCTTGACGTCGCGGTGGATGATGCCGGCGGCGTGCGCGTGCGCCAGCGCGCCGCCGATCTCGAGCGCGATGAGCGCCGCGACCTCGGGGTAGGCAATGGGGCGCGCCGCCAGGAAGTCCTTCAGCGTCTGGCCGTCGATGAACTCGGTGACGATGTACGAGCTCGGCGAGTCCGGCCCCGAGTAGTCGAAGATCTCGAGGATGTTCTCGTGGTGCAGCTTCGCGACCGATTGCGCCTCGCGCTCGAGCCGCGCCTTCGACTCGGGCTCGGAGGCCAGGTGCTGGTGCAGGACCTTGATGGCGACGTCGCGCTTCAGGGTTTCGTCTATCGCTCGATACACGATCGCCATCCCTCCCTGGCCAACCTCGCAGAGGAGTCGATAGCGCTCGGGAATCTTGGCCTGCTCCATGTATCAGCCGATCAGCTGCGACTGCCGTCAGGGGGTCCCCGCCATGACGACCGTGTCATAGGGCCAAGCTAATGGCCGCATATTACGCGGTCTTACAGTGAAGCGGCAAGCCCCGACGGCGCGCCGTTGGTGTCACGTCGGCGGCGATGGATCTTCCCGAAAAACTTCCGGGAAATCGCCGCTTCGTCAGCCGGAGCTGGCGGTCCCGAGATCCTGCGGATGGGCAAGGAAGTACGGCAGCGCTTCTGCCATGAGGTCCAGCTCGGGGTCGAGCTGCTTGCCGATGCCCTCCGTGACGGCGATCGCGATGTTGACGATCGTGAACGTCGGGTTCACGCGCACCCTGTGCCGCCGCAGGATGCCGAGCATGTCGAAGAGCACCTTGCCGACCTGCACCTCGCCCAGCCGCTGGCCCCAGTAGCGGCCCACGAACTCGATGATGGCGGCGCGGTAGCGCTCGAAGGCCTCGGGGTCGGCGGGGCCCTGGCCGGCGGCCCGCTCATGGGCGTTCGCCGACATCTCGTACATGAGGCGGGCCATCGTGTCGCCGTCACGCTGCGCCCAGGCCGCGAAGAACTTCGTGAACCCGCGGCGGTGCGGCCCGTCGAGCTCGCCGACCAGCCCGAGATCGAGCAACGCCAGCTTGTCCTCGGGCGTGATGAGGATGTTCCCCGGGTGCAGGTCGGCGTGAACGAAGCCGTCCTCGAAGATCATCTTCAGGAGCACCCGGAGGCCGAGGCGCGCCACGCGCTTCGGGTCGGAGCGCGTCTGCTTCGTCGAGAGGATCTTCGTCCCCTCGATGAAGGTCATCGTGAGGATGCGCTCGCTCGACAGGCCCTCGATGACCTCGGGGAAGACGACCATCGCCTCTTCGCGGAAGTTCTCGCGGAAGCGCCGGTTGTTGCGCGCCTCGACGCGGAAATCGAGCTGCGAGAAGATCGCGCGCCCGAACTCGTCGACGGTGGCGATGGGAGCCAGCGTCGAGATCGACGGGATGGCGTTCAGCACGCGCGCGCCGAGGCGCATGACGGCCAGGTCGAACGTGCAGAGCTCGACGACGTCGGGCCGCCTGACCTTGACCGCGACGAGGCGGCCGTCGGGCAGGCGCGCCTTGTGCACCTGCGAGACCGAAGCCGAGGCGAGGGGAACGGGCGCGAACTCGGGGAACAGCTTGGCCACCGGGGCGCCGAGGTCGTGCTCGATCGAGCGCGTCACGGCCGCGAGCGGGAACGGGCCCACGTCGTCCTGGAGCTGCTGGAGCTTCTTCGAGACGAACTCCGGGATGAGGTCCGGGCGCGTGCTCATGATCTGGCCGAGCTTGATGAAGGTCGCCCCGAGGTCGCGGAACAGATCCAGCACGACCTGTCCGAACCAATCGCGCCGCCGGGCCTTGCCCGAGAAGCGCACGAACAAGAGGACGAACCCGATCCAGAACCGCACCCAGTGCTTCCCCACGAGCCACGCGATGCGCGTGGCCCGCCGCACGAGGCGCGCCCGAGACAGGGAGTTCGCGGCCATCGCTTGAATTTTATACTATCTGGGCATGGGCGCCCCTCCCTCGCTGGCAGAGCTTCGAAAGGACGAGCCGGCCACGGCCGTCGAGATGTGGAAGCGCCGCGTGGCGGCGACGCCGGACCGCGTCGCTTTCAGGTCGTGGAGCACCTCCGAATCGCGGTGGGTCGCCATGACCTGGAAGCAGGCGGATCAGGCGGCGCGGGAGATCGCGGGCGGCCTGGTGGCGCGGGGCCTGGTCCCCGGCGACCGGGTGTGCGTGCTGGCCCAGACCAACCTCGAGTGGATCCTCTGCGACGTCGGCATCCTGTTCGCGGGCGGCGTCACCGTGCCGATCTACCCGTCGAACACGGCCGAACAGTGCGAGTTCATCGTGCGCGATTCGGGCGCCAAGGTCGTGATCGTCGAGGACGCGGCCCAGCTGGAGAAGCTATTGTCCGTGCGCGATCACCTGCTGACGGTGACGTCGGTCGTCCACATGTACGGCGACGCGAAGCTCGAGAAGCCGGACGCCCGCGGGCGTACGGCGGTCGCGCTCGCCGACGCGGCGAGGGGCGCGAGCGATCTGGTGCTGCCGCTCGAGGCGCTGCGCGCCGCCGGACGAACGTGGCTCGCGGGCCACGCCGCCGAGCTGGACGCGCGCGCCGCCGCCGTCACGGGCGACTCGATGTTCACCATCATCTACACGTCGGGCACGACGGGCGTCCCGAAGGGCGTGGTCCTCACCCACGAGAACATCGTCGCGGGCGTGGCCAGCGCCGTGCGCGCCATGGACATCCTCGACATCGACGAGCAGTACCTGTTCCTGACGCTGGCGCACGTCCTCGCGCGCGAGGTGGAGTGGGCCGGCGTCGCGCACGGCTTCCCGTCGTCGCTCTCTCGCGGCATCCCCTTCATCAAGCAGGACCTCCTCGAGATCCGCCCGAGCTTCATGGTCAGCGTGCCGCGCATCTTCGAGAAGTTCTATGCGGGCGTGCAGGCGGCCATGGGCCAGGCGACGGGGCTCAAGCGCGCGATCACGAACTGGGCGCTCGGCGTCGGCAAGGAGCATTCGGCGGCGCTGCGCGCGGGCGCGCGGCCCGGCGGCTGGCTCTCGCTGCGGCACCGCATCGCCGACAAGCTCGTGTTCTCGAAGCTGCGCGCGCGCCTCGGCCTCGATCGCTGCCGCTTCCTCATCTCGGGCGGCGCGCCTTTGGCGGCCGAGATCGCCGAGTTCTTCCACAGCGTGGGCCTGCTCATCCTCGAGGGCTACGGGCTCACCGAGACCACTGCGGCCGCGTTCCTCAACACGATGAGGCGCTACCGCTTCGGCACGGTCGGACCGGCGCTCGACGTCGTCGAGGCGAAGATCGCCGACGACGGCGAGATCCTCATGCGCGGGCCATCGGTCTTTCGGCAGTACTACAACAGCGCCGCGGCGACCGCCGAGGCCGTGCAGCCCGACGGCTGGTTCCACTCGGGCGACATCGGCCACCTCGAGGACGGCTTCCTGCGTATCACCGATCGCAAGAAGGACCTCATCGTGACGGCCAACGGCAAGAAGGTCGCGCCGCAGCCGCTCGAGAACGCGCTCAAGGCGCGCTCGCCGCTGGTGAGCCAGGTCGTCGTCTACGGCGACAAGCGCTCGTACTGCGTGGCGCTGGTCACCTTGTCCGAGGACGCGCACAAGAAGTACGTGACCAACGGCACCGTGCACGGAGAACCGCCTGCGCAGCTGGTCCGCTCGGCCGAGCTGGACGGCCTGCTGCGCAAGGAGATCGACGCGCTGAACACGACGCTGGCGCCGCACGAGCAGATCAAGAAGGTGACCGTGCTGGCCAACGACTTCACCGAGGCCGCGGGCGAGATGACGCCCAGCCTCAAGGTGAAGCGCAAGGTGGTCGTCGAGAAGTACCGCGGCGTCATCGACGCGATGTACGACAGCGGCGGCGCGGCCGCGGCCGCGGCCGAGTGACCCCGGGCGCCGGTGTCTTTCTTGCCAGCTTGATCAGCGCCGCGCGCAGGCGGGGATGCCCGACCACGGCCGCTCATCCTCGAAGAGCGTGACGTAGGTTGGCTCGGGGAGCTCGCGGCCGCGGAAGGGGAACTCGTCGATCGTGTAGACGAGCCGCAGCGCGACGCGGATCGGCTCGCGCCGCGCACCGCCCAAATCGGCGAGGCGGAAGCGGGCGTGGCGCGTCTGGCCCGCGGGGAGCGTCGTGTCCTCGACGGCGCGCTTGCCGCCGTCTTCGGCCGCCTCGAAGCGCCGGCCGAAGAGGGCTTCGCCCAGGCGCTCGGGCGCGCTCGGGCGCCAGGCCCGCAGCACGAGGTGACGGTGCAGATCGCCCGTCGGGACGTTGTGCCCGGCGCCCGCGTTCGTGAGTGCGACGTCGAGCGCGCCGCGGTCGCGGCATGTCGACACGACGACGGCGCGCGTGACGAACGCCGCGACGTGACCTCCGGGGAAGAGGTGGCCGAACTCGCTGGCGCGCGCGTGGCAGGTGCGGCACGGCTCGGCCGCGTGCGGCCCGCGCGCGTGCTGCTGCTCCGTGTCCTGCATGGGGCGGTCCGTGTAGCGGCGGACGAGGGCAGGATGGCCGGCGGCGTCGTTCTCGACGACGGGGAAGTTGAACTGGTGGCAGCCGCCGCAGTAGGCCGGGCCGCCAAAGTCCGGGCGCGCGTCGGTGTCGTGCGGCGATCCGGGCGAGTGCGTGCGCGCGAGGATCTTCTGCCCGCGCACGTGGCAGGCGGCGCACGTCACGCCTTCGTTCGCGAGCGCGCCGCCGCCCGCGTGCACCTCGGCGAGCTGCTGTTTGAGCGGCGCGTGGCAGTGCACGCACCAGTCGAGCGGCTTTTCGCGGTACTCGCGCTGAAAGATCGCGTTCGTCCAGGCGAGGCCATGCCGGCTCTGCGCCCACTCGGCGTGAACGCCCGCGTGGCACCCGACGCATGCCTTCGCGCTGGTCGGCCCGCCACCGGCGTCGACGGGCGCGAGCCCGCGCGGGAACCAGCCCGTCGCCAGCAGCGCGAGGAGGGGGAGGGCGTTCACTCGCCGGCGACGACGGTCGTGGCGGCCTCGAAGAGCGCGGGCGTCGCGTCCCACGACGTCGTCCGTTGCGCGCTCGCGAGCCTCGGCGCCGGTGAGCCTTGGCTCCAATCGAAGGCGGTGGCGGCCGATCTGGTCGCGAGGGCGTCGAGTCGCCCGTCCGGGCGATACGAGAGGAGCTCGGGGAAGGCGGCGGGATAGGAGCCTTCGCGGCCCGCGACCATTCCGCAGGTCACGAGGAGGACAGCTCGGATGGGGCCGGGAGAGGCCGCTTCGCCGGCGGGCCACCGGTCGACGAACGCAAACGTGGTCGGCTCAGCGCGCTTGCATTGCGCAGGCTTGACGGCGACGAGGTCCGCGATCGTCGGCAGGCCGGTCTGCTCGGTCGTCACGAGGCTCTGCGCGTTCAGGTATCCCAGCTCGCGCGGGAGCGGCATGCTCTGAAAGCAGGGGTCCTCGACGCACTCGGCGAGGCCGGGCGTGCACGCGCCGTCGACGAGCGGCGTCGGGCGCTTGTCCTTCGTCGAGATGCGGACGGGGGTCATCGCCGCGAAGCGATCTCGAAGCAACTGGTTGACGTGCTCCCAGCGCGAGGGCTTCGCTTTCGGCTCCAGCTCGGCCGCGCGGCGGGAGTGCTCGGCGATGAAGCAGATCCAGTCGTCGCACGCGTCGTCGCTTCGCCAGTTCTTCCGCTCGGCCCCCGGCGTGAACGTGTACTGCGCCGCCACGGGCAGCGTCTTTCCGAGCTCACTCTTGAACAGCTCCGCCGCCGAAAGGCGCTCCTTCTTCCAGTCGAGGATCTTCTGGAGCCGCTGCTTTTCGAACGCAGGGTTGTCCGGCGTCGTCGCCGTGACGAACACCTGCACGTCGGACAGGCACAGGTCGTCGTACTTCTTGCCGGCGTACACGGAACGCACGTGCAGCTCGACGGCCTCGAGAGCGCCCGCGGGCTGCTCGATCGCGATCTCCTGCCATCCCTTCGTGTCCGTCAGCTCGACGTCGGCGGTCGTCTTCGAGGGAAGCACCACCACGCTGAGCCCCTTGGCGCGCGAGTTCGCGGCCCAGAGCTTGTCGCTCTTCTGGTAGCCGTTTCGAATGCGCAGGCGCACCTTCGTCGCGCCCGCCATCGGCGTGACGTGCACGCGCAGCCACTCGCCGACGCCCTCCGTCTTGAGCGTCCAGGCCGTCTTCGGGTCATCGTCGCCCACGTAGAGCGGCAGGTAGTTCTCCTGGAACTTGTTCCAGTCGTTGACGAGGTAGCTCGACGCCTCGGCGCTCGCGACGTGGAGGCGGCGCTCTTTCGGTGCGTCGGCTCCCCGCGACGCCGCCTGAATCACCGGTAAGAGGACAGCGACGAGACCGACCACAACGCGAGGCTGCGCCATGCCGCGATGGTATCTCAACGATCCGCTCGACGATTCGACGCAGCGACGGTGATGCGTTTCTCGCGCGCCCGCGCGCTTTCTCTTGACAGGAAGCGCTAGAACCGTAATTTACGCCAATTCGATTTCACGAAACGCAGGCGCGTAGCTCAGTGGTAGAGCACTTCCTTGACACGGAAGGGGTCGGCAGTTCAATCCTGCCCGCGCCTACTGGTGGTTCCGCTGGAACCGCACGAAATCCGGAGGCCCCGCTCAACGAGCTTCGGGGCTTGCGCGAGCAGGGGGGCGGCGATTAGGTTGTCGGCTTGTCAGTGAAAGACGAGAAGGTCATCCGTCCCAGAGACAAGGGGGACGTGCCGGACGATCCGTTGTCGCGCATGCGGCACTCGGCGTCGCACGTCATGGCAGACGCCGTTCGCCGGCTTCGTCCGGACGCCAAGGTCGCGATCGGTCCCTCGATCGAGACCGGCTTCTACTACGACTTCGACACCGAGCCGTTCGCGCCCGAGGACATCGAGCGCATCGAAGCGGAGATGAAGAAGATCATCGCCGAGAACCTGCCGTTCGAACGGCGCGTCGTCTCGCGCGAGGAAGCCCTGGCGCTCTTCCGCTCGCGCGGCGAGAAGTACAAGGTCGAGATCATCGAATCGATCCCAGCGGGGGACGAGGTCTCGTACTTCCAGCACGGCGACTTCATCGATCTCTGCCGCGGCCCGCACGTCGAGCGCACGGGCGACATCAAGGCGTTCAAGGTGCTCTCGTTCGCGGGCGCCTACTGGCGCGGCGACGAGCGCAACGCCCAGCTTCAGCGCGTGTACGGCACGGCGTTCCCGTCGCAGAAGGAGCTCGACGAGCACCTCGCGCGCATCGAGGAGGCCAAGCGCCGCGACCACCGCGCGCTCGGAAAGCAGCTCGACCTCTACTCGATGGACGATCTGATCGGGCCCGGCTTTCCGCTGTGGCACCCGAAGGGCGCGTTCGTGCGCTACACGATCGAGAACATCATCCGCGAGGAGAACGTCCGCCGCGGGTACGAGCTGGTCTACACGCCGCACGTCGCGCGCGAAGAGCTGCTCGAGACGTCGGGCCACCTCGCGCACTACAAAGAGAACCTCTTCGGCGGCATGGAGCTGGACGGCCAGCGCTACCTCGTCAAGCCGATGAATTGCCCGTTCCACGCGGCGATCTACCGGTCCGGTTTGCGGTCCTATCGCGAGCTCCCGATCCGCTACTCCGAGCTCGGCACCGTCTATCGCTACGAGCGCTCGGGCGTGCTCCATGGCCTCTTGCGCGTCCGCGGCCTCACGATGGACGACGGGCACCTCTTCGTGCGCGAGGAGGACATCGCGAACGAGATCACCGAGTGCCTGCGCTTCTCGCTGGAGATGCTCAAGCTGTTCGGCTTCGAGAACTTCAACCTCTACCTCGCGACGCGCCCCGAGAGCTTCCTCGGCGAGCTTTCCGCCTGGGAGAAGGCGGAGTCGACCCTGCGCGCCGTCATGGAGTCGCTGGGGCGGCCCTTCGAGGTGGACGTGGGGGGCGGCGCGTTCTACGGTCCCAAGATAGACCTCAAGATCAAGGACGCCCTGGGCCGCGAGTGGCAGTGCTCGACGTTCCAGCTCGACTACCAGATCCCCGAGCGCTTCGGGCTCGAGTACGTCGCGCAGGACGGCACGCGCAAGCGGCCCATCATGATCCACCGCGCGCTCCTGGGCTCGATGGAGCGCTTCATCGCCGTGCTCATCGAGCACTTCGCGGGGGCGTTTCCGCTGTGGCTGTCGCCGGTGCAGGCCCGCGTCTTGTCCGTGTCGGAGAAGGCCGAAGCCTACGCGCTCGAGGTGGCGGCTCGCCTCAAGCAGGAGGGCGTCCGCGTCGAAACCGATACCTCGGCCGACAAGCTCGGCGCCAAGGTCCGCAAGGCCCAGCTCGAGAAGATTCCCTACATGATCGTCGTAGGGGAGAAGGACATGGCCGCGCGCGTGGTCTCGCCGCGCACGCGGGAAGGTCAGCAGCAACCGGCGGCGCCGCTGGAAGAGTTCGCGCGTCGCCTTGCGCAAGAAGCGGCGATGCCCATGGTGGGCAACGCGCGCTAAACTAAGTTCAACAAGGAGCAAGAACATCCCAAGGCCATTCAACTCCGCCCCGCCCAGCGCGTCCGACAACTACCGCGTCGGTCGACGCATTCGTGTGCCCGAGGTGCGCGTCATCGGCGCCGACGGCTCGCAGATCGGCATCATCCCCACCCACGAGGCGCTCAAGCTCGCCGAGGAACAGGGGCTCGAGCTCGTCGAGGTGAACCCTCGCGCGATGCCGCCGGTCTGCAAGGTCATGGACTTCGGCAAGTTCAAGTACGAGACGTCGAAGAAGGAAAAGGCTTCGCGCAAGCACCAGTCGACGATCGTCTTGAAGGAGATCAAGCTCCGCCCGAAGACCGACGACCACGACTTCGACTTCAAGGTGAAGCACATCCGGCGCTTCCTGCAGGAAGGCAACAAGTGCAAGCTCGTCGTCGTCTTCCGCGGCCGCGAGATCGTGCACCCGGAGATGGGGCAGAAGATGCTCGACGACGTCTTCAAGGCGGTCGGCGACCTCGCGATGGTCGAGCAGCGGTCGATGATGGAAGGCCGGCGCATGGTGATGGTCATCGGTCCGCGCGGCGGCGTCATCCGTGGCCCAGCGCCCGGTCCGTCGTCGGCTCCCCCGGCGGGCGGCGGTGCGCCTCGTCCGGCGCCCGTCGCAGGTCCCGCGGGCGCTCCGCCCAGCGCGGCGGCCCCGGCCGCGAGGCCCCTCGCCGCGCCAGCGGCGGCTCCCGCCAAGCCGAGCGCGCCCGTCGCCGCTCCGGCCAAGCCCAGCGCGGCCGCTCCTGCTGCCGCGCCTGCCGCTGCTCCCGCTCCGGGTAAGCCCGCGACCTTCTCTGCGAAGGCCCCG
>DASZUD010000271.1:0-2571 GCA_035548155.1 Polyangia bacterium | reverse complement strand
CGCGGCGCGCTCGTCGAGGGCCTTCTCGAGGAAGTCCTTCGCGGTCTCGGTCCACACGTCCCCGTAGGTCTGGGCGTAGACCAGCGCCTCCTCTTGCGAACCCGGCGCCGTGCCGGCCAGGTTCTCCACGCGGCGGCGGATGCGACCCAGCAGCGCCTTGCCGTAGTGCGCGTTGGCGTCGAGCGCCGCGTCCAGCGACTTGCGCGCCTTGTCGGCCGCGCCCGTCGTGACGTGCGCGAGCGCCAGGCCGAGATGCGCGCGGCCGCCGCCCGATTCCGCCTTCGTCGCCGGCTCCAGCACGCCCACCGCGTCGGCGGCGCGCTCCAGCTTCATGAGCGCCTTGGCGGCGATGAGGCGCGCCTCCGTGCCGACGTTGCCCTCGTCGATCTCGTAGACGCTCGCGAGGTCCTTCACGGCGTCCTCGAAGCGATCCTGGTCGTAGGCCAAACAGCCGAGCGCGTGCGCCGCGCGGATGAACGGCTGCGCCTCCGTCTTCGTGAACGCGTCTTTCACCTTGTCGGCGCGCAGCTTGGCGATCGTCGGCTCGGACTCCTTGACCACCAGGGACAGCTCTTCCTTCGCGCCGTCGGCGTTGCCGGCCGACAGGCGCGCCATGCCGATGCCGACGTGCGCCTCCTGCAGCGAGGGATCCAGCTTCAGCGCGGCCGCGAATTCCTTCTCGGCGGCGCCGGGGCGGCGCTGCTCGAACAGGCGCCAGCCGTTCATGATGATGTCGAGCGCGCTCGGCGGCACGACGACCGGCAGCGACGCGGCCTCGTCGTCGCGCAGGTGGCACTTCTTGTACTTCTTTCCCGAGCCGCAGGGGCACGGGTCGTTGCGGTCGGCGGAGGCGAGCCGACCCTTGGCGGCGGCGAGGCGCTGCTCGGGGGTCTCGGCGGCGGCCTCGGCGGGCGCGGCGGCCGTCTCTGCGCTCTTGCCGGCCTTGCCCTTGGCGGCCGTCTTCTTCTCGTCCTTACCCTTGTCGTCTTGCGTGTTCTTTGTCGCCATGGGGGGTCCTT
The DNA here is from genome assembly GCA_035548155.1 of Polyangia bacterium. GTDB lineage: Bacteria > Myxococcota_A > Polyangia > Fen-1088 > Fen-1088 > DASZFV01. The sequence goes on along the minus strand of DASZUD010000271.1, from coordinate 1,552 downwards.
GTTGGGAGCGGGACGATACCGTAAAAGGTGGCGAACGCCCATGAGCGAGTCACCTCCGCCCGCGCTTCCCCTCGCGGGCCGAACGATCGCGCTGCCGGAGGCCCGGGAGCTCGATCGCCTGGCCCAAATGCTCGAGGAAGAGGGCGCGCGCACCGTGCGCTGTCCCCTCGTCGCCATCCTCGACGCCCCCGACGAGCGGCCCGTGCTGGCGTGGGTGCAGGCGCTCGCGGCCGGGAAGTTCGACGACCTCGTGTTCCTGACCGGCGAAGGGCTGCGGCGCCTCGTCGCGCTCGCCGGGCGGCACGGCCTCGGCGACGCGGCCGTGGCGGCGCTCGGGCGGGCGCGCACGATCACGCGCGGGCCGAAGCCGGCGCGGGCGCTGCACGAGCTGGGGCTCTCGGCGACGCTGCCGGCGTCGGTGCCCACGTCGGCCGGCGTCATCGAGGCGTGCGCGGCGCTGGACCTGCGGGGGCGGCGCGTGGGCGTGCAGCTTTATGGCGAGGAGCCCAACCGTCCGCTCGTCGAGGCGCTCGAGCGCGCCGGCGCCGAGGTCAGCGTCGTCGCGCCGTACGTCTACGCCTCGGCCAGCGACACGGGCCGCGTCCTCGAGCTCGTGGGCGCGTTGGCCGACGGCGGCGTCGACGCGATCGCGTTCACGAGCGCCTCGCAGATCGATCGGCTGTGGCAGGTGGCGAAGGAGGCGGGCGCCGAGGAGCGCCTGCGCGCCGGGCTCGCCCGAGCGCGCGTGGCCGCGATCGGGCCCGTCGCCGTCGAGGCGCTCGCGGCGCGCGGCGTGCGCGCCGACATCGTCCCCGAGAAGAGCTTCGTCATGCGCCGGCTCGTGAACGCGATCGTGGCGGCGCTCGCGCCGGGGGCTGCGTGATGCGTCGCCTCGTTCTCTTGCTGGGCGCGCTGGCGCTGGGGGCGGGCTGCCAGCGCGTCACGTCGAACCTCTCGGGCGGCGGGCCCGAGGCGGGGCTCTTGCGCGGCAAGATGCCCGTCGATTCGCTGAACGTCTCGCATGCCGTGCGGCTCACTGACGGCATCGCGGCTGAGCCCGACGATTCGGCCCCGACCGACCTCACGGCCGTGCTCGACGGCCGGTCTGCCTACGTGACGTGGGATCTGGGCGCCGACGTCCCCGTGCGGTGCGCGCTGATCGACGCGGACGGCGCCAACTCCTACGCGCTCATGCTGTCGCGCGACGGAGGCAGGTTCGACGACCTCTGGACGGCGCCTGTCGACGAACGAGGCCAGCAGCTTCGCGCGGGGCGCGATCTCGAGGGGCGCGGGCGATACCTCCGCCTCCGGTTGGGGGATGGTCCTTGGCCCGTGGGAATCAAGCAGCGCGGCTTCGTCAGCGAGGTGCGCGCTTGGAGCGAGTGCCCCACGCAATGGCCGGCGCTGGCCATGCAGAAGGGCACGCCCGACGAGGAGGCCGTGAGCCTCAAGCTGTGGGCGTTCGCCGCGCTGGCCGTCGGGTACGTGCTCGCCTACCGGAAGCGCGCGCCCGACTGGGTGAAGCTGCTCGGCGTCGCGCCGCTGGGGCTGG
>DASZUD010000270.1:0-20985 GCA_035548155.1 Polyangia bacterium | reverse complement strand
GGTCGCGCGCCCACGCTCGTGTGGCCGCGCGACGTCCCGCCGTCGGGAGATCTCGGCCGGGCGTTCGGCGCGCGCCTGGATGCGCTCGGGGCCCGTGCGCGCGCCGAGCCGGCGCCCGCGCTGGACGCCGCGCACGGCGTGGCCGCCTTCGCGGCGAGCGCGGCCGTCGCGCATGGTGGCCGCGGAAGCGCGCCGAACCATATATGATGGTGGTCTTTCATGTCAGCGAGTGAGGTCAATCCGTCCGCGGCGCCGGCCCGGCCCGCGGGGCTGGACGCCGAGGTCCTGCGCGCCGCCCAGAAGGTGCGCGAGGTCGGCCGCGCGCTCGACGAGCGCTACCTCGACAAGTCGGAGATCGTGCGCATGCTGCTGGTCACGCTCGTGGCCGGCGAGCACATGCTGATCGTCGGGCCGCCCGGTACGGCGAAGTCGGCGCTCGTGCGGCAGCTCGCGCGCCTCGTCGACGCGCGCTACTTCGAGTACCTCCTGACGCGCTTCTCCGAGCCGAACGAGATCTTCGGCCCCGTCGACATCAAGGCCTTCCGAGAGGGCGCCTTCGTCCGGCGCGTCGAGGCCATGCTTCCCGATTCGGAGATCGTCTTCCTCGACGAGATCTTCAAGTCGAACTCGGCGATCTTGAACTCGCTGCTCAGCATCCTCAACGAGCGGCGCTTCTTCACGGGCAGCGCCACGATTCGAGTTCCGCTGTGCTCGCTGTTCGGCGCGACGAACGAGGTGCCGAACGACGACGCGCTGGGCGCGATCTTCGACCGCTTCATCGTGCGCACGCTGTCGGAGAACCTGGACAGCTTCCACTTCCACGGGCTGGTCGATCGCGGCGTGCGCGCGGAGGCGGCCGCGCTGACGGCCGCGGCCACGGCCGGCGTGCCCTCCGTCGTCGAGGAGGACGTCCAGCCCGTCGTGACGCTGTCGGAGATCCGGCGGCTGCAGCAGCGACTTTCGCAATTCATGAGCTTCCCCGAGGAGTTCATCGCGCGGTACAAGGGGCTCGTGTTTCAGCTCCGCTCAGAAGGCGTGTCGATCAGCGATCGGCGCGTCGTGAAGCTGCTCAAGCTGTTCGCGGCGAGCGCGCTCATCGACGGCCGCCCCGCGGCGCACGACGGCGACTTCTTCGTGCTGCGCCACGTGTGGAACAGCACGGACCAGATTCCGATCCTCGAAGACATCGTCGGGCCCGTGCTGGAAAAGCACCACCGCGAGCACCCGGAGGAGCGCCGCACGCGGGCGACGGCAGCCGACCTCGACGGCATCCTCGCCGAGCTGGGCGTCATCCGCGGCATCCTGCTGGGCGGCGAGCCGCTGTCCGACGTGCAGCTCTTCTCGCAGCTGCGCAACCTGCAGGACATCCGCGCGGCGCTGCAGGTCCTCGGCACCGAGACGGCGCAGCAGATGGCGGGTGAGGTGGACAAGCTGCTCGAGGGCGTCTTCGAGTCGTCGAAATGGAGCGGGTGAAGTCCGGGGGCAGGCGCGCCGCTCCGCGCGCGCGCAAGGATGGTCCGCCCCGACGCCAGAGCGGCGACGGTCCGCCCCGGCGCGCCTACGGGGACGGCCGGCCTCAGCGGCCCCATGAAGGCGGCGCGCCGCCTCGGCGTGTTTACGGGGACGGCCCGCCTCGGCAGGTGTATGGGGACGGCGCGCCTCGCGACGCCGAGGCGCGGCCCGTTGGTCCGCCCGCGCCGCGCCAGCGCCGCGCGTTCTCGACGATGGGCGGCCCCGTCGAGCTCGGCGGCGAGGCCGCGCCGGCGCGCACGCTCGGCAAGCTGTTCGAGGTGGACGCCGCGCTCGCGCGCGCTCTCACGCACGGCTTTCACAGCTACGCGGGGCGCATGCACCCCACGATCGCGCGCGGCGGCATCGCGGCCTTCAGCGCGCGCGGCGACCTCGTCGTCGACCCGTTCTGTGGTAGCGGCACCGTGCCCGTCGAGGCGATGGCGGCGGGCCGGCGCGCGGTGGGCGTCGACGCGAGCCCGCTGGCCGTCGCGATCGCGCGCGTGCGCACGACGACGCTGGGCGCCGAGGGGCGCGCGCGCCTCGAGGAGGCCGCGGCCGCGATCGCCGAGGAGTCGGGCGAGCTCGCGCGCAAGCGCCGCCGGCCCGAGCTGCCGCCCTGGTCGAAGGGCGAGCTCTCGCGGTTTCACGCCCACGTGCTGTTCGAGCTGCTGGGCCTGCGCGAGCTCGTGCTGGCGACGCCCGAGGACGACATCGGTCGCGCGCTGCGGCTCTGCTTCTCGTCCTTGCTCGTGAAGTTCATGAAGGCGGGCCCCGAAGCGCCGCGGGACGGCGAGGCCAAGCGCATCGCGCGCGGCGTGCCCTCGCGCATGCTGGCCGATCGCGCGCGCGAGCTCGCGCAGGGGCTGGCGGCACTCGAGGCGCGCGCGCCCGCGGGCACGCCCGCGCCCGAGATCGTCCTCGGCGACGCGCGCGACCTCGCGGGCATCCCGAAGGGCGCGGCCGCGCTGGTGCTCTCGTCGCCGCCCTACGCCGGCACCTACGACTACGCCGCCCAGCACGACGTGCGCTTCCGGTGGCTCGATCTGCCGCGCGCGCGCTTCCGCGACACGCAGCTCGGCGCGCGCGACACGGCGGGCGAGGGGGTCTCGTCCCGCATCTGGCGCGAGGGGCAGCGGCGCTGGCTGGGGGAGATCGCGCGCGTGCTGCGCCCCGGCGGACACGCGCTGCTGGTCGTCGGCGACGGCATCGTCGACGGCCGCGTCGAGGACGCTCCGGACGGGGTCGCGTCGATCGCCTCGCCGCAGGGCCTCGAGCCCGTGGCGCGCGCGTCGCAGGGGCGGCCCATCCACGACACGCGCGTCAAGGCCGTGTACGGCGAGCGCCCCCGGCGCGAGCACCTCCTGCTGCTGCGCAAGCGCTGACGCCGCGGTAGGCTGAGGCCGATGGCCGATCGCGACGACGACCCCGCGCGGCAGGGCGCGCTCGCCGAGAACGAGCTCGCGCGGCAGCTCGCGACGCTGGTGCACTCGGCCGTCGGTCCCTCGGCCGCCGAAGAGGCGGCGGTGGCGGCGCTGTGGTGGAACCTGCTCGCGCGGCTCGGGATCCACGCGCCGCTCGTCGTCGTGCACGATCTGGGGCTCTTGCTGACGCGCGGGCGCCAGCAGGGCGGGCACGGCCCGCGCGAGGTGCGCCGGCCCTCGACGTCGGGACCCGTCGTCGAGCGCTACGAGGCGCTGCTCGCCGGCGTGGCCGCCTCGAACGCGCTCGACGAGCTGCAGACTGCGCCGCTCGGCGACGAGACCGTCGCCGTCATCCTGGCCACGCTGCTGGGCGACGTGCACCTGCGCTGGCCGGGCCGCCCGCGCGCGACGCTGGTCGGCGGGCTGCCGGTGGTCTCGCCGACGTTCGACCGCGCGCCCGCCGAGCTGGCCCGCACGCACGATCCGAGCTGGGTCGTGAGCTTCCTGCAGGGGCTCGTCGAGACCGATCGCAGCCTGCTCGCGCGGCTCGAGCAGCTCGAGGCCGGCACGCTGCGTCTGCTCGGGCTCTTCCCGGTCGACGCGGCGGGGGGCGCGGGCGCGGGCGTCAATCTGGCCGATCTGGCCCAGCTCGTGCGCACGACCGGCGTCGCCGACGTCGTCGACTTCTCGCTGCAACTGTTGCCGTCGCTGCTGGAGACCAAGCGCCGCCCCTCGGCCCAGCGGTTCTCGATCGACGGGTACGCCTCCGTCGAGCGGCGCGGGAACCCGGACGCGCTCCTGCCGAGCGAGCTCGCCCACGACGAGGAGGTGTTTGCGCTCAAGGCGCTGTCGGACGATCTGCTCTATTACGGCCACGAGCGGCGCCCGGACGCCGTTCGGCGGCTGCACTACATCCTGGTGGACGCGAGCGCCTCGATGCGCGGCGCCCGCGAGGTGTTCGCGCGCGGGCTCGCGCTGGCGCTCGCCAAGACGTTCACGCTGCGCGGCGGCGACGTGTGGGTGCGCTTCTTCGACAGCCGCCTGCACGATCGCCTGGACGTGGGGCGCGCGCCGCGCCGCGAGCTGCCGCGCTTCCTGACCTTCCGCTCGGAGCGCGGCCGCAACTATGCGCGCGTGTTCGCCGATCTCGCGGCCGAGGTGGCGCGCCTGCGCCGCGAGACGCCCCGCGAGATCGCGCTGACGTTCATCTCGCACGCCGAGTGTCACGTCCCGCTGCCCACGATCGACGCGCTCGCGCGCGACGCCACCCTCTACGGGATCTTCGTCTTGCCGTCCCGCCCGGTCGAGCTCGAGTACCTGCCGCGCCTGCACCGCCACCAGATCGTGACCGCCGAGTCGCTGGCGCGCGGCGCCGAGAAGCGACGGCGCGCGCTCGAGATCGTCGAGGACGCGCTCACCTGATGGCGACCCGCGACGACGGCGATCTGCGGCAGCGCGCCGAGCGGGCGCTGCGGGCCTCGCGGTGGCGCGAGGCGTTGACCCTCTACGCGCAGCTCCTCGAGAAGGTCGAGGTGTACGACGCCCGTCGCTACGAGGCGTGGCTCGAGGGCGCGCTCACGGCGTATCAAGCGCTGGGTCGCACGCGCGAGGCGGGCTATGTGCTGCTGTGCTTGCGCCGGTACGCCGATGCGCAGCGGCACTTCCCACCGGCGGAGCGGCCGCTCGAGTGGGCGCTCGCGGCGTCGGGACTCGGGCGCCACGCCGAGGCGGCGCGCGTGCTCTCGGAGACCGGCCACCCGGTGCTGGCGGCCTTCGAGCTCGAGGCCGCCGGAGCGCACACGGCGGCCCGCCTCGAGTGGGAGCGCGTCGTGCGCGACGGCCGCCTCGTGGGCCAGCCGTACGAGATGGCGCTGGCGCACCTCCGCCTCGGTCAGTCGCTGCTGCGCACGGGCGAGGTCACGGCGGGCGCGCGGGAGCTCGCGACGGCGCAGCGGCTTCTAGAGGCCGTCGCTGACGACGCCGAGACGCGCGGCGAGATCGAGCGCGCGCTCGACTGCTACCGCTTCCTCATCCGCCTCGGCCGCGAGACGGGCTCGTTCGAGAACGTTGCCGAAGGCTACCTCAACAGCATCCGCATCCTCGTGCGCGAGGACGAGAAGTTCTACGCGTTTCAGTTCTACGACGACTTCCTGTCGTTCGCGGTCGAGAAGAAGGAGTGGTACGCGGCGGCGACGCTGGCGCGCGAGGCCGCGGCGTACAGCGTGAAGACGGGCCTGGTCTTCGAGCGTCACTACCTGGCGCGGGCCGCCGAGCTCTGGGAATCGACGGCGACGAGCAACGAGGCCGCGGGCGGTCCGGTGGATCTGTCGGAGAACGCGCTGCACGCCGCGATCGACGCCGCGCTCTCGTTGAACGATCACGCGCTGGTGGCGCGGCTCTACGGCGCGCTCGCCGCGCTGCCGTTGCCGCCGAAGAAGCGCGCGCGCTACCAGCGCCTCGCGGCGCGCCCGGCCGGCGTCTTCGCGGCGCCCGCGGCGCCCGCGCCTGGGTTCCCCGAGTACCTGCGGCGCGCGAACGCGTACACGGACGTCTCGCGACAGGATCTCGTCGAGTGGGCGCTCGAGGGCGAGCCCACGGCCGTGCTCGCGCGCGTGCTGACGGGCGCCGACGCCGAGCGCGCGGGCGACACGAGCTTCGAGGAGCGCAAGGTGGCGCGCCTCGCGCTGCGCGCGATCTTGCTCGCGACCGCGCCGGGGTTCTCGCTGGACGACGCGCGCGCCACGGCCGAGCTCGCCCTGGCCCTGGGGCGCGTCGCGTACTACCCGATCATGCGCCCGCTCGAGCGCCTGGCCGAGCACGCAGCCCCGGAGGTGCGCGCCGCCGTCATGGCCAGCGTGCGCGACAACTATCTGCCGCGCAGCCTGCGCATCGTGCAGCGCGGGCTGACCGATCCTTCGGCGCTCGTTTCAGAGGAGGCGCTTCGATCGCTGCGCTGGCTCGGCTTCCGCGACGGCTTCGACGCGCTGGCGCGCGTGTACCGCGACGCGAAGGAAGAGAAGGTGCGCCTGGTCGTGCTCGAGGCGATGGTGCGTATCGGCAGCTTCGAGGCGGGCCTATTCCTGCTCGACGTCGTGCGCCAGGAAGGGGGCGCGCTGGCGGCGGCGGCGGCCGAGCGGCTGGCCGACTTCCAGGGCGACGAGCTCGTGCCCGTCGTGCGCCAGGCGCTCGAGGTCGAGACCAGCGACCGTCGGATCACGCTCGAAAAGATCCTCGCGAAGCTGCTCGGGCCGGGCCGCTGAGCGCGCCGACCGCATCGCGACAGCGGTGTCGCGGTTCCCCGGGGGACCGCGCGATCTCGCCGGGATCCCGCGGCGTTTCCAGCGAAATGCCCGTGGCACCGCGCTTGCTGAGAGTCGGCTGCATGACGATTCGAACCCGAATCACTGTGCGGAGGATGGGCGCGGGCGGAGTCGCTTCGTTGCTGGCCGTGGCCGCGTGCGCTTCCATGGGAAGCTCGGACGGCGTGCCCGGGCCGCAGACGGGCGGCGCCGGCAACTTCGGCGGCGGCACGACCGGCGCCAGCACGGGCACCGGAGGATCGACCAACACTCCGGGCGCGACGGGCGCCGCCGGCACGGGCGTCGACACCCTTCCCCCCGAGCGCGAGGTCGAGAGCTCGTACAAGGCGCCCGTCGCCACGGGCCACTTCGTGTGGATCGCGAACCCGACCAGCGGCCGCATCGCGTACGTCGACGCCGCGTCTCTGGCCGTCAAGACCGTCGAGGCAGGGAACGCGCCCACGTACATGGCAGCCGTGCCCGGCAGCGCGGACGCCGTCATCGTGCTGAACACACTGTCGAACGACGCGACCTTCTTGCGCGCGAACGGCGCGGCGCTGGAGAGCCGCACCTTTCCCGGCACGGCCGCGGGCGCGAACGGCCTGGCCGTCTCGCCCGACGGGCGCTGGGCCATCGCGTGGACGAACGCGGCCCTCGCGCCGGTGGCGCCGCTGACGCAGGGCTTCCACGACGTCACGATCGTCGACCTCGGCGCGGCCGCGGACGTCAGCGGGACGAAGACGCTGGCCGTCGGGTATCGGCCGGCTTCGGTCGTGTTCGCGTCGGACGGCAGCCGCGCCTTCGCGGTCACGCAGGACGGCGTTTCGGTGATCTCGCCGGCCGACGGCGCCGTCGTCGACACGGTGCCGCTGGGCGCGAACGGCGCGACCGATCCCGAGGACACGCACGACGTCTCGATCACGCCGGACGGCCGCCTGGCCGTCGTGCGCCGCGACGGCAGCTCGTCGGTGGCCGTGGTCGACCTCGCGAGCCACGCGCGCACGGAGATCGCGCTGTCGGGCGTCGTGACGGACGTCGACGTCTCGGCGGACGGCGCGCGCGCCGTCGCCGTCGTGCGCGCGACGGGTGAGGTGGCCGTGCTGCCGCTCGCGGGACACGCGCCCGCCGCGGCGGACGTCGTCCACGTCGACGTCACGGGCGAGACGATCGGCCAGGTCGCGCTGACGGCCGGGGGCACGGTGGCGGTGCTCTACTCGAACGCCCTCGCGTCCCAGCGCATCACCGTGCTCTCGCTCGGCGCGACGCCGGCGTTCCACTCGGTGCGCCTCCACGCGCCGGCGCTGTCGGCGTTCCCGACAGCAGACGGCAAGTTCGCCGTCGTGTTGCACCCCGACGCGACGCTCGCGCCGGCGGGCGCCGATGGGGGCGTCGGCGACGGCGGCGCGTCATCGTCGTCCTCGGCCGACGCGGGAGTCGCCGCCGCGGCGGCATCGGCGTTCTCGCTCGTCCCGCTCGACGGCTCGCAGCCGGCGCGCATCGAGGCCACCGACGCGCCCATCCAGACGGTCGCCGTCGCATCGGCGACCAACCGCGTGCTGCTCACGGTGCGCGACGACGAGAAGCACGTCTTCGGCGCGTACCTCGGCCTCATGCCCTCGCTCGAAGTGCAGCACTACCCGCTCGCGAGCCCGCCCACGGCGGCCGGCGTGGTGGCGGGCGCGAACCGCGGCTACGTCGCGCAGCAGTACGCCGACGGCCGCATCTCCTTCCTCTCGCTCGACGGCGGCGACGCGCGCACGCTGACCGGCTACGAGCTCGGCGCGCGCGTCGTGCAATGGAGCGCCCAATGAACACCACAGGAAAGCGCAGAGCCGTCCTCCTCGCGCTGCTGGCCGCCGGGTGCGGCGGGCGCGCGGGCGATTGGTCGGCGCCTGTCACGGGCACGCAGGCCTACGGTCTGACCAGCGCCGTCGCGCTGGTCGATCCGCCAGCGAACCGCGTCGTCGCGCTGGGCCTCGACAAGGACGGTGCGCTCGTCGAGACGCCGTTGCCCACGGGGCGCGACATCGTCGCCACCGCCGTGGGCCCGACGCGGAACAAGCTGTTCGTGCTGTCGGCGGGGCACCGCGCCGGCCTCGGCGACACGCAGCCCGACGAGCCGCCCAGGCTCACGATCATCGACGGCACGACGTGGCCCGCGACGGAGACGTCGATCGCGCTCGACAGCCTCGCCGACCCGCTGGATGGGCTCGCCATCGATCCGCTGGAGCGCTGGGCGGTCATCTACGCGGCGTCGGGCACCGGCACGGCGCTGGTCACCAACCCGAACGAGCTGGTCATCGTCGATCTGTCGAAGGACTCGCCGAAGCCTCAGCAGGTCGTGCTGCACAGCTTCGGCGGGCACCCCGAAAGGCTGGTCTTCGCGCCCGCGCTCGACCTGCCGGGCGGACTGACGCACCTCCTGGTCGCGCAGAGCAATCAGGACCTTTCGCTGCTTTCGCTCGACGATCCGTCGAAGCCCGACATCACGGTGCGGCTCGCCGACGCGACGGCCGTCACGCGGCCGCACCCCGCCGAGATCGTCTTCGACGACGGCGATCCCGCGAAGAGCGACGACGCGCGCATCGGCGTGCGGTTCGAGAACCAGGCCAGCGTCATGACGTTGCAGCTCGGTCCGTCGAGCGGGCCGAACGGCTTCGCGCCGACGATCAACGTCGCCGACGTGGGCGGCGTGCCGAGCGCGATCGCCTTCGTTCATACGGACGGCGGCCTGCGCTTGTCGGCGCTCGTGCCCGCGCGCGCCGCGGCCGTCCTCGTCGATCCGGCGACGACGATCACGACGCAGGTCGACTTGCCGGCGCCGTACCGGAGCCTCTCGATGGTGACGGGATCGGTCAGCGCGCCCGGGGGAGGCGCCGCCGTCGACGTCGCCCTCCTTTGGAACGCGGCCTCGGCAACGGCGGGCGTCGCGTTCTGGGAGCTGGGCCGCGCGGCGGGGCTGCCGTTCCGCAGCATCGAGACGGTGGGCATCGACGGCACCGTCAGCGGCGTGGCCGGCGTGCCGGCCGGCGCGGGGAGGACCGACGCGCTCGAGGTCCTGAGCACGAACGGCGGGGCGTTCTACGTCCTGGATCTGAGCGCGCGCACGGCGACTCCGCTGCTGACCTCGGCCTCGAACCCGACGCTGGTCGTGTCGCCCACGGGGGCGCGCGTTTGGGCGTTCCAGCAGGGCGGCGTGAAGATCGCGTCGACCGACCTGCCCGCAGGCACCGTTCACTCGTTGAACGTCGACGCGCCGGCGGGGGCGCTGTTCGAGATCACGCGCCGGGACGGCAAGCAGGCGCTCGTGGTGCTGCACCTCGGGCAAGGCGCGGGCGCGACGGTGTTCGACGCCGAGAATCCCAATCAGGCCAACCGCCGCATTTACGGCGCGCTGCTCACGGAGGGGCCCTATGACGACCAATGATCTCGTCCGCAGCGTCATCGCCGGCGCCGTCCTCGTCGCGCTCGGCGGGGCAGCGGGGGGGGTGGCCCGCGCGCAGTACGCGTACCCGCCTCCCAGTCCCCCTCTGACGATCGTTGAGCCGGCTCCTGCTGCCCCGCGCGCCGAGCCGTGGCAGATCGCCGCCGGCTTCCGGACGGCGCTGTTTCGCAGCTCCGGCTACGACCCGTTCGGGACGGACGACTCGTTCACGCAGCTCTCGGTGACGGCCACGCGGGCCTTCGCCACGAGCCGGAGCTTCGCGACGGCGGTCGGCGTCGCGTGGGACTCGGGCGGCGCCGATGCACAGGCGCGCGGCTCGGACGCGAGCTTGTCTCTCTCTCGGCTCGGTGCGGTCGTCGAAGAGCGCTGGGCGCCGCGGCCCTGGGTGTACGCGTTCGCGCGCCTGTCTCCTGCGTGGCTCCACGGCGACGCCGAGGTGGTGGAGCCCACGATCGCCAAGTCCCTGCAGACGACTTTCTCGACGTTCAGCCTCGACGCGAGCCTGGGCGGCGCCCTGCGCGTCGGTCCTCGCACGGGCGTGGTCGGGCTGTGGCTGCTCTTCGATTCGGGATACGGCTGGGCGCCGGACCAGCGCATCGCGCTCTCGCCCGCGCTGGCCGCGCAGGACGCCGACAAGGCGGGCGTGACGACGTTCGCCGATTTCGCTCCGCGCGGCGTGTTCTTCCGCGGGGCGGTCGCGCTGGCGTTCTGAGGCGCGGCTATTTGCCGCGCCGGCTGCCGAGGATCCAGGCGCTGAGCCCGCCGATCAGGATGAGCCCCAGCGTCCAGACGCCGCCGCGGCCGGACAGGCCGCCGTTCTTCACCCAGAGCACCAGCAAGAGCGTGGCGCACAGGAGCACCAGCATCCTCAGGTTGCGCCGCACGGACGCCGTCATGCGAGCCTGCTCGGCGCGCACGCGCGCGAGCTCGGCCTGAACCCACTCGACGTCGATGGGCTCGCCGCGCTTTTGGCGCGCGATCTGTTCCTCGAGGTACGCGTGGCGGTCGCGCGGTTCGTCAGGGGTCATGCCCCTCGATCATATCCATTACGGCGCTCGTCCGCGCGCCAGATCGTCTGCGATCGTGCGCGCGACGGCGCGCAGGGCGGCCGCGTCGCGGAGGGCCAGCCCCAGCTCGCGGTTGGCGTCGAGCGACGCCGCCGTGAGGTTGGCGGAGCCGACGTAGAGCCCGTCGTCCGCGATCACGGCCTTGGCGTGCACGGTGGGGGCGTCGACGAGCCGGACGTCGACGCCGGCCGCGGCGAGCCGGCGCGCGGCTGCCGAGGTTGCGGCCGAGGCGCCCGAGCCGGGCAGCGCGACCGAGACGGCGCAGCCGCGCGCGCGGGCGGCCGCGAGCGCGTCCACGACCGCGGCGTCCGACAGCTCTTCCATCTCGACGGCGACGGAGCGCGCGGCCCCGCCGATCGCCTCGATCAGCGCCGGGCGCATCGAGGTGGGCGACGCGAGCAGCCGGCCCGCCGGGCCCGGCGCGGGCGCGCCCGCGAGGTCCGCGCGAAGCAGCGACTCGGCGGCGGCGACGTCGCGCGCGTCTTCGTCGACGACGGCGTATTCGCGGTTGCTCGTCAGGCCCGCGCGCGTGAGGTTCAGAGTCAGCACGACGAGCCGCGCGTGGTCGACGACGATCGCCTTCGCGTGCGTGAGCGCGAAGCGCGGCGACGACCAGGCGACCAGCACGCCCTCCGCCGCCAGCCGGGCGAACGCGTCGTCGTTGGCGCCGTCCGCTTGATACGGGTGCGGCTCGAGGAGGACGCGCACGTCGACGCCGGCGCGGCGCCGGTCGATGAGCGCGTCCATCGTCGCCTCGTCCGTGAGCAGGTACATCTCCATCCACAGCGACGCGCGGGCGCCCTTCAGAAGGTCGCGCACCGCATCGGCGCCCGCGTCCGGTTCCACGAGCAAGCTCACGGGACCAGACGGTGCGCCCGCGGGCACGTCGAGCGGCACTTCGCAGCCAAGACCGGAGAGCGTGGCCGCCAGCGCGGCGGCCCGGAGATTGAGGTTTGAGCGCACCTCGCGTCTTCGGCCGCGCGGCGCGCGTGGTTGCGGTCCCTCGCTCGGGGCTGCGCTCCGGGCACGAGCCGCTCTTCGAGCGCGAAGGGGCGCCTCGGGCGGGCGGGTCGAGTTGCGCGTGGACCCGCCGCGGCAAGTCACCGCAGCGCGACCGACGTCGCGTCGAAGCCGGCCTTCACGGCGCGCGTGAAATCGGCCTGCAGCTTGAACACGGCCTCGGCGTCGAGCGGGCCGGGGTCGACGTGCACCTCGCGCAGCGGGCAGCGCATGTCGGCGCGATAGAACGCGGGCGTGTCGGTGACGTTGATCGCGAGCAGATTGGCGTCGGGGAACAGGCGGCAGGCTTCGTCGACGGGCGTCATCGAGGCGCGATCCGCGCCCGGGTCGACCTGGCCCTGCTTGACGACGTCGAGGTTCGAGAAGATGAACGGGTTCGCGATGCTCTTGCCCACGGCGTCGGCCAGGTTGCCCGCCCGCGCGACGACGAGCGAGAGGCCGTCGTCCGAGCGTTGCTGGTACGACGTCGCGTAGGGGATGGGCAGCGCCTCGATGCGCGCGCCGCCGACGATTCCGTTCATGACGCGCACGAGGCGGTCGCGGTCGAGCTTCGCCGTCTGCTCGGCTCCGAGCGCGAACCCGCCACTTGCGCCCAGCACGGCGCCCGCGGCGGCCTCCTTGCTGCCGACGCCCTTGCCCAGCGCGGCGCCCAGGGCCGCGCCGATGGCCGATCCGACCACGGCGCCGAGCGCGCCGTTCTTCACGGCGTCGCGCTTCGTCTCTTCGATGTACGTCTCGGAGAAGCGGCGGAACAGCGCCTCCGTGTCTTGCGAGGGGGCCGCGGCGTAGAGGGCGCCGACGAGCGAGCCCATGCTGTTGCCGACGACGCAGTCGATGTGAAGCCCCGCCTGGCGCGCGGCCGCGATCGCGCCCAGGTGGGCGACGCCGCGCGGGCCGCCGATCGAAAGCACGAGGCACGTGCGGCGCGCCTGAGGATCGAAGCGCGGCGGCGCGTGCGAGCACGAGCCGAGGAGCAGCGACGCGAGCAACGGGACGACGGCCGGCAGAGCCGACCGGCGGAGGGCAGTGGGCGCGCGCACGGCGGGATCATTACCCGGAGCGGCGCCGCGCGCCATGTCCGCGATCACGGGCGCCTACTTCGCGAATGCCCGCCACGCGAGCAGCGCCGAGAGCCCGAGGCCGATCGCGACGACGATGGCGCGCACGACGCGGGCCGACGCCCGGCGCGCGAGGCGGCCACCCACGAAGCCGCCCGTGACGGCGCCGCCCATCATGATCAGCGCGGCCGGCAGGCTGACCAGGCCCGAGATGATGAAGTAGACGGACGCGGTTCCGTTGATGAGGACGGCGAGGAAGTTCTTGAGCGCGTTCCGCCGCTGGATGTCCTCGGGCAGCACGACGGCGAGGAACGCGAGCATGATGATGCCCATCGCCGCGCCGAAGTAGCCGCCGTACACGCCCACGGCCAGCTGAGCCGCCATCACTCCGGCGAGCCGCGCGCCGCGGGCAGGCGGGCGGGGGCGATGCGCTTCCGCGACCGGCGCGCGTTTGCCCGAGCCCTGCAGCAGGATGAGCAACGTCGCGCCCAGCACGAGCCACGGCACGACGACGTCGAACGTGCGCTGCGACGTGTGCCGCAGGATCATCGCGCCCAGCGCGCCGCCCACGAGCGCCGGCCCGGCCAGGGCCGCCGCGAGCCGCGCCTCTTCCTTGAGCTCGCGCCGGTACGCCCAGGCCGACGCGAGCGACCCCGGCGAAAGCGCCACCGAGTTCGTGGCGTTCGCGATCGTCGAAGGCAACCCCCAGGCGATCGCGGCCGGAAATGACAGCAACGTGCCGCCACCCGCGATCGCGTTCACGGCCCCCGCGGCCGCGGCGGTGAGGAAGAGCAGGGCGTGGCGCAGCTCGAGCACGCTCACTGGTAACACGCGCGAGCGCGCCTGCGCGAGGCCCTCGCCCGCGGGCCTCTCCCGGCCGCGCGAGGCGAGGTGCGGCCGAGGTGACGCCTCAGGCTCTTTCGATCAACCCCGCGGCGCCCATGCCGCCGCCGACGCACATCGTGATGACGGCGTAGCGGCCCTTGCGGCGCTCGAGCTCGTGGAGCGCCGTCGCGATCTGGCGCGCGCCCGTGCAGCCGAGCGGGTGGCCGAGCGCGATCGCGCCGCCGTTCACGTTGACGCGATCCCGCGGCAAGCCGAGCTCGCGCAGGCAGTACACCGCCTGCGAGGCGAAGGCCTCGTTCACCTCGTAGAGATCGATCTGATCGACCGAGAGGCCCGTCTTCGCCAGCAGCTTGCGCACCGCCGGCACGGGCCCGATGCCCATGATGGCCGGCGGCACGCCCGCGACGGCGAACGCGCGAAAGTAGGCTCGGATCTTCTTGCCGGCCTTCTTCGCCTCGTCGGCGCCCATCAGCACGACGGCAGCGGCGCCGTCGTTGAGCGGCGAAGAGTTGCCCGCCGTGACCGTGCCCGTCGGATCGAACACGGGCTTGAGCGACGCGAGCTTCTCGAGCGACGTATCGGCGCGCGGGCCCTCGTCTCTGTCGACGGTGACCTCCTTCCACGTGTCGCCGTCGAAGACGCGCGTCCTCACGGGCACGACCTCGGCGGCGAAGTCGCCGCGCGCCCACGCCGCCGTCGCCTTCTGGTGGCTCGCGAAGGCGAACGCGTCCTGATCGCCGCGGCTGACGTTGAACTTGCGCGCGACGTTCTCGGCCGTGTTGCCCATGGGGATGTACGCGTCGGGGAACTCCTCGACGACGCGCGGGTTGAGCGACACCTTGTTGCCGCCCATCGGGATCATCGACATCGACTCGAGCCCGCCCGCGACGCCCACGTCGATGCCGCCGACGGCGATGCGGTCGGCGACGATCGATGCCGCCTGCAGCCCGGACGAGCAGAAGCGGTTGATCGTCACGGCCGGCGTCGTGTCGGGCATGCCGGCCAGGAAGCCGACCTGCCGCGCGACGTTGAGGCCCTGCTCGGCCTCGGGGTTCGCGCAGCCGAGGACCAGGTCCTCGACGGCGGCCGGATCCACCTCGGCGCGGCGCAGCGCCTCGCGCGCGGCGAGGGCGCCCAGATCGTCGGGCCGGGTCTGACGAAGGTTGCCCTTGGGCGCGCGGCCGATGGGCGTCCGAACGGCTGACAGAATGGCGACGTCGCGCATGGTTAGTTCCTTAGGGGCTTGCTGGTGGTCAACATGTGTTGGATGCGCTCGCGGGTCTTCGGTTCCCCGCACAGCGACAGGAAGGCCTCGCGCTCGAGGTCGAGCAGGTGCTGCTCCGTCACGGTCGCGCCCGCCGGCACGCTGCCGCCCGAGAGGATGCGCGCGAGCTGGCCGCTGATCTTGGCGTCGTGCTCCGAGATCTGGTGCGCGCCCACGAGGTTGATGAGGAACTGGCGCAGCGTGCCTTGGCCGGCCTCGCCGATGACGCGAATGCGGCGCGGCGGCGGCGGCCGGTAGCCGGCGCGCGCCTGCCCGAGCACGAGCTCCTTCGCGTCGGCGATCACGGTCTCGCGCGCCATCGACACGCTGTCGGAAGGGGAAGACCGGAGGTACCAAAGATCGCGCGCCTCTTCCGCGCTGGCCGAGACGCGCGCGCGGGCGAGCATCTCGAACGGCACCTTGACCAGCGAGAGCAGGTCGAACGCCGGATCGTCGGTGGCGCGGGCCGAGGCGCGCGCCGCCATCTCCATGCAGCCGCCGCCCGCCGGGATGAGGCCCACGCCCACCTCGACGCAGCCGACGTAGAGCTCGGCGGCCGCGCGCACGGTCTGACAGCCCATGATGACCTCGGCGCCGCCGCCGAGCGCGAGCCCGAAGGGCGCCGCGACGACGGGGACGCGCGCGTAGCGCGTGCGCATGCACGCCGATTGGAAGCCGACGACCATGTCGTCGATGCCCTTGGTGTTGTTCTGGCCGAGCGCGATCATGAGCGCGAACAGGTTCGCGCCCGCGCAGAAGGCATCCGGCGCGTCATTGCCGATCACGAGGCCTACGCCCTCGCGCTCCGCCCGGTCGACGGCCTTCATCGTCATGGCGACGATGTCCTGATCGATGGCGTTCATCTTCGCGTGGAACTCGAGGCAGAACACGCCGTCGCCGAGGTCCAGGATGGACGCGCTGCCGTTGCGCTCGACCTCCCCGCCCGCCGCGCGGATCGCGTCGAGCGACACGTGGCGCGGATCGGACGGCACGGGCGTGAACCCGCCGCGCTGGCCGAGTTGCGTGAGCTTGCCGGGCTTCTCCTGCTTGTAGAAGCGCATGCCGTCGCCCTGGGCGGCAATCTGATCCTTCACCCAGCCGGGCACGGTGAGGCCCGCGGCCTCCATCTTCGCGGCCGTGGCGTTCACGCCGAGCGCGTCCCAGATCTCGAACGGTCCGCGCTCCCAGCCGAAGCCCCAGCGCAGCGCGCGGTCGATGTCGGCGATGTCGTCGGCGATCTCGCCGAGGCGGTTCGCCGAGTAGATCAATGTCTCGTACGTCACCTGGCGCGCGAGCGCGGCCGCGCGGTCGTCACCGCCCAGCACGAGGCGCAGCTTCTCGTCGACGTCCTCGGCCTTGCGCGCGGCGCCGATCGAGTTGAAGCGCGGCTTGCTCTGCGGCCCGTACTCCAGCGTCTTGAGATCGAGCTGGAGGATCGCGTCGCCGACCTTCTTGTAGAACCCCTGCTTGGTCTTCGCGCCCAGCCACTTCTTCTCGACCAGCGCCTTCAGCACGGCGGGCGGGTCGAAGACCTCGCGGCGCTCGTCGTTCGGCAGCGCGTCGAAGCAGTTCTTCGTGACGTGCACCAGCGTGTCGAGCCCGACGACGTCGGCCGTGCGGAACACGCCGCTCTTGGGCTTGCCCGTCGCGGGGCCGAACACCATGTCGACCTCCTCGACGGTGTAGCCCTGCTCGATCGCGACGGCGAGCGTGCGCATCATCGCGAACGTGCCGATGCGGTTGGCGATGAAGTTGGGCGTGTCCTTCGCGCGCACGAGCCCCTTGCCGAGGAGGCGCCCGCACAGCGCCTCGGCGCGCGCCACGGTCTCGAGCGCCGTATCCGGGCCGGCGACGATCTCGACCAGCTTCAGATAGCGGGGCGGGTTGAAGAAGTGCGTGATGCAGAAGCGCTTCTTGAACGCCTCGCTGCGCCCCTGCATGAGCTCGGCGATGCGCAGGCCCGAGGTGTTCGACGTGACGATCGCGCGGCCGCCCAGCTCGTCGATGCGCGCGTAGAGCTTTTGCTTGATCGCGAGGTTCTCGATCACGGCCTCGATCACGAAGTCGCTCTTCGCGACGGCCTCGGCCAGATCGTCCTCGAGGTTGCCCGTCTGCACGAGCGTCTCGAAGCGCGGCGAGAAGAACGCAGCGGGCTTCGCCTTGCGCGCTCCTTCGAGGCCAGCGTCGGCGACGCCTCGGCGCGCGCGCTTGTCGCCGGCGGGCGCGTCCTTCGGCGGGATGTCGAGCAACCGGACGCGGATACCAGCATTCGCGAGGTGCGCCGCGATCGCAGCGCCCATCACGCCCGCCCCCAGAACCGTCACTTCGTTGATGGGCCCGGAAGCGGGCCGTGCGATCGGCTCGGTCGTGGTCATACGTCCAGATTACCCGAAAATTACGCGGCGCGCCTCACGCCACCGTCGGTGGTGTCGGGCGCGCCCGTCAGGTCCCTGGCGCGCGGCGGACGCCGCTACTGAAGGCCGAGGTGCGAGGCGAGGAACGCGTCGGTCGTGAGGACGGACACGATGAGCTCTTTCAGATTGAACTGCGCCTGCTCGAACGCCTGGTACGACGCCTCGACGAGCTGATCGCTCACGTTTCCGAGGGGCGTCTGGAGCACGAACGAGTGCCACTGGCGCGCGAAGCAGCGCTCGGCCTCCGGGGCGACCGAGGTGGCCTTCGCGAACACGTAGGGCGAGTCGAACCGCATCGATTCGGTGAAGAGCCCCGTGACCTGAAGCCCCGTGGCGTCGACCGGCGCGCCGTTGTCGGTGGTTCGGTACCGGCCGATGGCGTCGTAGTTCTCGAACGCGAATCCCGCCGGGTCGATGATCGCGTGGCACGCGGTGCAGGAGGCATCGCTCGAGATCGCCTGCGTGAGCGCCGTGCGCACCGTCGTCCCGGCCGGCGGCGTCGAGAAGCTGTTCTCGCCGGCAGGAGGTGGTGGGATCTCCTTGCAGAAGAACTTCTCCGCGATGTAGGTCCCGCGCATCGACGGATCGTTCGCGGTGAGGAGCGTGCCCTGGACCAGCACGGCGGCCTGCGTGAAGAGGCCCATGCGCTCACCGCCAGGCAACGACACCTCCTGCAGGTCGTCGCCGTTGACGCCCGGAGCGCCGTAGAGCGCGGCGAGGCGGGCGTTGACGAAGCTCTCGCTCGCCGTGAAGAGGTTCTGGAACGTCCCGTTCAGATTCAGCGTGACCTCGGTGCCGAAGGTCTGCGTCTCGTTCACCATGTCGGCCTGGAGCGCCGGCGTGTACTCGGGGAACAGGGTGGTGTCCTTCTGAACGCTGGCGACGTGATCGAGCGTGAGCCACCAGCGATAGAAGGCGCCGACGCCCTTGGCGGCGCGCGGATCGACGAGCATCTGGTGGACGGCGCCGTAGAGGTCGCTCGTGTACTTGAAGTGGCCCTGTTGCGCTTGGAGCATGAGATCGGCGTCGGGCGCCTCTTGCCACAGCACCTGGGCGATGCGCGTGATCGCCTCGGCGCCGGAGATCTGGAGCGGATGCTCCTGCACGCTGACCGAGCCGCCCGCGCCGGTCCCGCCCTCGGCGCCGGCGGCGCCGGTCGGCGTGACGCCCGAGCCGCCTTCTCCGGTCATCGTGTTCGAGGTCCCGGCGGCGCCCGTCGGCGACGAACCCGTGCCTGCAGCGCCTGACGGAGAGCTGCCCGTGCCGGCGGCGCCGGGGGAGCCCGCGTCTGGGCCTTCGCCCACGAGGAGGCGGTTGCCTCCGCAGGCGCCCAGCAGCGCGGCGAGCATCATCACGACGATGCCGGAGAGGAGCGGTCTGAGTTTCATCGGCGGTGTCCTTTCTTGGTCCTCGGCAGGTGAGTGGGCGCCGGCCCGCTCACCTTACAAATTGTCTTCTTCGAGGAGGCGGCGCGCCTCGGCGGCGAAGCGACCGTCGGGGAAGCGGCGCAGGTATTCGCGGAGGTCGCGCGTCGCGCCGGCCGCGTCTCCGAGCTGCGCGAGGCACGCCGCGCGTCCGTGCAGCGCCCGCTCGGCGAGCGCGGGCGGGGCGGCTTCGGCGAGGACGCGTTCGAAGTCGCTCACGGCTTCATGACAGCTCGTCGCGGCGAGCAGCTCGGCGCGGATCACGCGCAGCTCTTGGTCTCGGCCGCGGGGCTCGAGCGTCAGGCGCCGCAGCACGGACAGCGCCTCGTCGTCGCGGCCGAGGAGCAGCAGCGCGTCGACGCGCGCGCCGTCGGCCTCGCGGCGGAGCGCGCCGCGCGGAAAGCGCGCGTCGTAGCCGTCGAGAGTCTCGAGGGCGCCGCGCGCGTCGCGCCGCTGTCGCAGGCGCGTCAGCGCCTCGCCGAGCAGCGACGTCTCGAGCCCGAGCGAGCTCGGCGGCGCTGCGGCCTCGGGCGTCGCGGCGGGCGCGTCCCCCGACGGCGCGTGGGCGGCGGCACGGGTTCGTGGAACTGCGGAGCGCGCGGCCTCGGCCTTCGGCGGCTGGGCGGCGGGCGGCGCCGAGCCCGCCGGCGGGACGAGCTCCGGGGGCGCGGAGGGCTCCGGCGCGGGCACGGCCGGTGGCTCGGGGCGCGGAGGGACCAGGCTGGCGGCGCGGCGGGCGTGAGGCAGGCGCTCCGCCGGCGCGGCCATGCGCGGCCCCGCCTGACCCGTCACCGCGGGCCACCAGCGACTCTTCGTCGCGCCGACGACGACGCCCGCGCTCGCGAGCAGCACGGTGACCGCGACGCTCCAGCGCAAGCCCGCGAGCGCGCGAAAGGGCCTCCGGGGGCCGCCCTCGTCGAGGCGGCTCCAGATGCGCGCCCGCTCGCCGGGGCCGAGCCCCTCGGACGGCGCGCCTTCGCGCAGAAGCACGCCCAGCCTATCTTCCGGCGAGCTTCCCGATCCGCCGCGCGCCCGATCGACCCAGCGTTCGGGCTCTCGGCGCGCCTGTCTTGCCGCCGACTTCTTCATGACTTCCTCTCCGCGTCCCGAGCCAAGAACTTCTTCAACAGCTTCTGCCGCCCGCGGTGCAGGCGGATCCACACGTTGGCGAGCGAGGTGTTCGTGAGCGCCGCGATCTCTTCGCCGCTGCGCCCCTCCAGCTCGAACAGCACGATCACGGTGCGGTACTTCTCGCCGATCTCGTCGAGCAGGGCGTAAAGCGTCGCGCTGGCCTCTCTCCGCTCGAGCAGTGACAGCGCGTCGGGCTGGTCCGCCGCGAGGCGCGCCGCCTCGTCGGGCGCCGCCCTGGACGCGCTCGCGAGGCGCGGCCAGCGCCACCGCCGGCGGCGATCCAGCACGACGCGGAACGTGATCTCGTACAGCCACGTCGACAGCTTCGCGTCGCCACGCCACTCGGGCAGGCGCCGCTGCACGACCAGGAACACCTCGTGGACGATGTCCTCGACGTCCAGGTCCGGACCGCCGAAGCGTCGGGCCCACAGGGCGACGGCATCGGCGTGCGCGCGGTAGACGGCCTCGAGCTGCGGGACGTCGGCACGATCACCGCGGACGCCGCGCACCTCGGCGTCCGCTTCGCCATCCCCGCCGCGGGGACGGGCGAGGGCGCTCGACTGCGACCGGGAAGGCGGCATGGTGCGGGCTCTCTTCCTCCGTGGGCGGCGCTTCGCTGGACCTTACATCTTTTTTTTTCGGGCGGGTCGTCCCTCAGCGCGCGCCGAAGGCGAGGCCGATCGCCAGCAGGGCCTCAGCGCGCGGCAGCACGATCGACGCGCCGCCCGGCGCCGCGTAGGCCGTGGGGGAACGAAGCCAGGCTGCGCCGCCGACCTCGAGCCAGGGGAACACGACGTGCTCGGGCTGCCACGAGAGCCTCACGCCCGCGCCGAGCCCCGCGTCGACGGCGCTGGCCGCGTGGTCCTTCGAGAAGTCGACGCCCGTGGCCGTGACCCAGGCGGCGAGGGCTTCGGCGTGCAGATCGATGACGAAGCGCCGGCCCGCCGGCGTCACGCGAAGGGTTGGCCCGAGGCCTGCCGACACGCGGCGCCAGCGCACGCTGGCCGCGCCGAGGGGGATCTCGCGCTCGGCGCCGGCGCTCAGGGCGGCGCGCGCGCCGACGCGCCGAGCGGGCGGCAGCCAG
>DASZUD010000269.1:0-21259 GCA_035548155.1 Polyangia bacterium | reverse complement strand
GCGGACCTTCGCGGGCGCGGCGACCCGGCGCGCCGCCGGCGCGTGCGTCGGGGGCGGCTCGGCCTTCGCGGCGGGCTCGGGCGGCGGCTCGGGCCGACGCGCGAACTCCAGCACCACCGTCTTCGGCCTCGGCGCCGCCGGCTTGTGGGCAGCACGCACCACGTAGAGGCCGATGCCCGCGTGAACCGCGGCCGCGAGCCCCACCGTGACGAGATCTGCTCGTCGCAACACGCGCGGCGCTCCTACGACCCGGACTCGGCGTTGAGCGCGAACTTCGTCACGCCCAGCTCGCGCACCACATCGACGAGGTGCATGACGTCGCCGTAGGCGATGCCCTTGTCGGCGGCGATGACGGCCTGCAGGTCGGGATCGCCCTTCACCAGCTTCGGCACCAGCGCGCGGATGCCCGCCTCGTCGGTCTCGTGCCCGTCGTTGAAGAGCTTGAACCCGCCCGACGCCTGCCGCTGCATCGACAGCACCAGCGTCGACGGCTTCGTGGCCTCGGCCGTCACGGCCTTCGGCAGCGCGACCTTGATCGACGGGCTGCTCACGATGAGCGGCGCCGCGACCATGAACACCACCAGCAGGACGAGCATGATGTCGACCAGCGGCGTGACGTTGATCGTCGCGAACAAGCCGTCGTCGGACTCACTGGCGGCCGCCATCAGCCCCGGGCCCCCTGCGCGGCGGCCTCGCCCTGCTCCAGTCCGGCGCGCACCTGCGACGCCGCCAGCTGGGCCATCCACTCGACCTCGGCCATGCGCACCTTGATGCGCCGGCTGAAGTAGTTGAAGGCGACGACGGCGGGGATCGCGACCAGAAGGCCCACGGCGGTCGCGATCAGCGCCTCGGAGATGCCGGCCATGACGACCGACGCCCCCCCGCCGAGCTGACCGCCCGCGAGGTCGTGAAACGCCTTGATGACGCCCAGGACGGTCCCGAAGAGTCCGATGAACGGTCCGTTCGAGCCCAGCGTCGCGAGGAACGCGAGGTTGCGCTCGAGGCGCAGCTTTTCCCGCGTCTTGGCGCCTTCGACGGCGGCTTCGATCTCCGAGGGCGGCGGCTCGTCGCCCCGCGCCGCGCGCTTCGCGCACTGCTGCAGCAGCGCGCGCACGTCAGCGGCCAGCGAGGCCGGCGCGGCGCGATGGGTTCGGAAATACCACCAGCGCTCGAGCATGATGCCGAGGCTGATCACGCTGAGAGCGATCAGGAGCCACAACACCCATGCGGCGCCCTGGACCGTGAGGCCCATGAACTTCGCCGAAATGTCCGTCATCTACTACTTCTCCTTCTGCGTGTGCTTCATCCGAGCTCATTGGAGCTCCAGGACGCGGTGGGTATAGCCGACGCCACCCCTTCCGTCATGCACGACTGCAAAAAGATCGATGTTTTCGCCTGTTCCGGGCAGGCTTTCCTGCAGTTTCAGGACCGTGGTGGGCTGCATGTCGCTGGTTTTGGCCACGCTGAGGGTCCCCGCCGTCGTGAACCAGGAGATCGTCAGGACCTCCGTCGCGGGCATGTCGTCCGGGCCCGTGTAGGCCTGGGCGCTGCCCGCCGCGGGGACGGCCTCCAGCGTGAGCGAATCGCCCGCGTGCACCCCGAGCGGCGTCGCCGGGTCGATGGGCGTCAGGCCACCGCCCGCGTCGACGACGTCGACGCTCGCGATCTGGGGGTTCATGTTGGGCGGCGTGCCGTCGCCGAGGCGCAGGCGATAAGCGGCGACGATGGTGTCGGCGCCGTCGGTGATGTTGGCCATGAGCGGCACGTACACGCCGTTCGTCGCGTCGGGCAGGCCCAGCGCGGTCGCCGCGACGTCGGGCATCGCGAACGAGACCGAGAGGCCGCTGCCGATCGGCTCGAGCGCGGGCGCGCCGGCGGCCGCCGTCGCGCAGTCGACGTTGACGGCCTCGCCAGGCAGCGGCGCGAGGAGGCAGCGGCTCCACGTGACGTCGACCGGCCGGCCGGTCGTGTCGATGACGAGCGCCGTCACCTGCGTGGTCTGTCCGGGGCTCACCTGCGGCGGCTCGGCGCTGATGGCGAGCACGCGAAGCCCGGTGACGAAGCTCACGGGCGGATCGGGCGACGTCGTGCACGCCAAAGGCAACGCCAACGCTTGACCCAAAGCCGCGATCGCGATCAGTCGTCGCATCGTCAAAAGTCTCCTCGCACGCCGAGAATCGGCAGGATCGGGAGCCCCGTCACCGGGTGCGAGATTCGGTAGTTGTAGTTGTAGCTCAGCGCCTCGGGGTTGGAGGCGTCGTAGATGTTCTGCACGTCCAGGTAGGCGGAGAAGCGCCACTTGTCGAACGTGAAGGTCTTGTCGAGGCGCACGTCCAGCTGGTTGAAGGCCGGCAGGCGGCTGCCGAACGTCGGGCCGGCGATGGGCGTGTAGCGGTCGCTGAGCGCGTCGTAGAACGAGCCCGTGATCGCCGTATTGGGCGTGCCCGTCACGTAACGAAAGCGCCCGCCCAGCTGGAAGCCGCGCGGCAGCACGCGGCTCGCCACCAGCGTGAGGATGTGCGTCTGATCGAACTGGAACGGGTGCCAGGCCTCGCCCGGGTGATCCTTCCGCTCGCTGCGCGACACGGTGTACGAGAGCCAGCCGAAGAAGTTCCGCGCCAGCTGCTGGCGCACGAGGAGCTCGCCGCCGTAGGCGCGGCCGATGCCTGTGTCGACGATGGGCGGCCCGGTCGGCGAGGTGCTGAGCACGTCCAGGTGGCGCAGGTCCTTGTAAAACCCCTCGGCCTCGACGTGCAGCGTGCTCGTGACCTCGAGCTCGGCGCCCAGCAGGAACTGGCTGCCGCGCTGGGGTGGCAGATCGGTGTTGCCGTAGACCATCGAGAACGATCCGGGGTCGGGCGGCTGCGAGTAGAGGCCGGCGGCGCCCTTGAGCGCCCAGCGCGGCGTGAGCGCGTAGCGGACCGAGAGGCGCGGCTCGGGCGAGAAGTAGGCGTGCGAGAACGACGACGGCGAGCCGACGTAGCCCGCGAACGTGAGCACCTGAAAGCGAAACTGCGGCGTGATCGTCAGCCGGCGCGCCAGCGTCGAGATCGTCGCCGTCACGAACGGCGCCACGAAGTTCTCGTAGAGCGTCAGGTGATCGGACGAATAGCCGCTGACCGACCCGTTGAAGGCGGCGCCCGCGCCCGTCGTGGCCCGCCCTGCCGCCGACGACGGATCGACGGAGATCGATCCGGCCCCGACGCGATCGAGCACGAAGCGCTGGCCCTCGAAGTCGACGCCGCCGTCCAGGCGGAGCGCCTCGCCGAACGGCAGCCGGGTCACGGCGCGCGTCATGTAGCCGAAGCCGTGCTGATCGATCGTGCTCGGCACGGCGGCGTAGGTGACGCCCAGCCCGAAGGGCACGTCGTAGCCCACCGACGAGACGAGCGAGAACGTGCCGGCGCGCGCGAACCGATGATTCCACTCGAACACGGCGCGGTGGAAGTAAGAGTGCGACTCGACGGCCGCCGAGAGCGCGGCGTTCTTCACCTTGGCCGTCAGGGTGAGCCGGTCGTCGGAGCCGAAGAACAAGACGTCGAAGTCGTCGCTCGTCGTGGGCCGCCAGGTGAGGCGCGCCTGGTAGTCCCAGTAGATGGGCGTCAGCTGCAGAGAGCTCGACGTGAACAGCGGCAACGTCGCGTCCAGCCAGCTGCGGCGGCCCGCGACGGCGAAGGACAGCGTGCGCGTGAGCTTGCCCTCCAACATGGCCGAGCCGTCGATGAGGTCCATCTGCGCGTAGCCATGCAGGCCGTCCGTCCGCGGGCGGCGGCTCTCGACGTCGACGAGGCCGCCCAGCCCCAGCCCGTGCTGCGCCTCGTAGGCGCCCGGCACGAAGGTGAGCGACTGCACCATCTCGCTGTTGAACGTCGAGCGCAGACCGCCGAAGTGATAGAGCAGCGGGATCGAGACGCCGTCGACGTAGACGCGCGTGTCCTGCGGCGCCGAGCCCCACACGGGCAAAAGGCCGATGCCGAACGGCGCGCGCGCGACGCCCGGCAGGTTCTGGACGGCCTTCAGCGTGTCGCCCTGCGAGCCCGGCATCTTGCGGACCTCTTCGGCGGACAGGGTGTGCTCGACCGCCTCGACGACGGCGCGACGCCCGCGCACGATGGACGCGTAGCGCTCGCGCAGGTCGACGTAGGTGGTGACGTCGAGGCGCTTGCCTTCGTGGAGCGTGATCGTCGTGTCCGCCGGCACGATGTTCGGTCCCCGCAGCGCCAGCGCGTGCTCGCCGACCGGCAGCGCGGGGAACGAGAAGCGCCCGGCGTCGTCGGTCGTGGCCTCGCGCTCGTCACCCGGCGCGACGGGCACGACGACGGTGACGCCCGCGACGGGCGTGCGATCGCCCCGCCGCAGGACGACGCCGGCGAAGGGCGCCGTCGGCCCCTCCTGCGGCTCCTCTTCACGTGGCGGAGGCGGCGGCGCGACCGGCTTCATCACGAACTTGTAGCTGTAGGTGATCCGCACCGGCACGGCCTTGCCGTCGGCCTTGCCGGGCTCGAACACGAACTGCTTCGCCGCGGCGACCGCAGCCGCGTCCAGCGCGGCGCCTTCCTCGCCGCCCGCCGAGCGGGCGACCTCGACCGAGCGCACGGCGCCCTTCTCGTCGACGTCGATCGTCAGCACCACCTCGGCCTCCGCGCGTCCGCCGAGCGACTCCGGCGGCACCGCCTCGACGAAGTGGATCAGCTTCGGCGGCTGAAAGCCCGCAGGGGGCGCGGCCGGCTGCGCCTCGCCGGCCGCCGGGGGCTCCGCAGCGGCCGCACGGGCGGGCGCGCTCGACGCCCCGGCAAGGACGAAGACGATGACCGAAAGCCCGCCGCTCCGCCTCGCCACGACGACCTCGCCTCAGTACGGATAGCCCAAGATGACGTACGCCGTGAACCCGTCGCTGGAATAAGCGACGTCGACGCGCCCGAGGACGTTCGGGTGCACGAACGCGCGCAGGCCCACGCCGCCCACCGGACGCACGTGTGAGGCGATCGAGCCCAAGTTGGGATAGACCTGCCCGATCGCGAAGAAGGGATCCATGCGCCAGTCGGCGTGGACGTGGAACCAATCCGTCGTGAACAAGCGAAAGCGCTGCTCGGTCTCTGCCTGCCACGCGCCGCGATCGATGAAGCGATCGTCGGTGAATCCCCGGAACAGCGTGTCGCCGCCCAGCGCGCTCCGGTAAAAGAACGGGACGTTCGCGCCGCCGGACTCGTCCGTCCAGTACAGCCGCGCGGCGCCCGAGACGAACGACCACTCCGGCCACAGCACGCGCGTGTGCCACGTGCCGCGCCACAACGAGACGCCGCCCGCCCACCCGAAGTCACGGGCCGCGTGCAGCTCCGAGGCGACGCCGCGAACGTCATAGTCGCCGAGCGCGCGCGTGTCGAACCGGATGCTGAGCTCCGCGGTCGCCATGGCCGCGCCGTCGAGCCCCGGCGTGCCCGGGTAGAGCTCCTGCGTCGGGGGCAGGTTGAAGATCGCGCGCTCTTGGGTTCGATCCCAGCGCACGACGCCGCGCACGCCGACGTTGAAGTACCGCGCGAGGTTCAGCCCGCCGCGCACGCTGTAGATCATGAGCAGGCGCGTGTAGCTCGACTGACCGGAGTGCTGCGTGTCGGGGCCGAAGCCGAAGAAGCGGTAGAAGAGGTTCTGGCGCGCGAGCATCTGGACCTCGAGCGTCGTGCGCTTGGGGTACCCGGGGACGGCGCGGTAGTCGAACCGCAGGCTCCGGTTCACCTTCGTGCTGGCCGCCAGGATGATCGTCCAGGCGCGCGCCGCCTCAGGGAAGCTGTAATAGCGAAAGGTGGCGTTCACGCCCGCGGCGCTGTTCCAGCTGAGGCTGGGCGCCCAGATCGACGTCGTCCGGCCCGCGCCGTCGAGGCGCATCCAGACGGGCAGCACGCCGTACGTGCTGCCTTCGGCGGGCGACGTCGCGTAGAGCGGCAGCGGGAAGAAGTCCGTGTGCCGCTCGGACGACTTCCCCTCCGGCACCGCCGCCTCGGTGGGAGGCGACGACGCCGTCCCGTCGGCCGCGCGCGCGCGACCGACGGCGCTCGCAGCCACCACGACTCCGATCGCGACCGCGAGGCGGCACCGCGGCGGCGGCGAGGTCATTCCCGAAGATCGCTGGGAACGCCGCTGGCAGCGGCGCTCTCTTCCAGCCCGCGCGTGACCTCGGCCTGAATCCGCGCGACGTCGAGACGCGACAGCTTCGCGCCCAGCCCCCGACCCCGCAGGATCTTCAGGTTCTCGATGGCCAGCTTCGAGATCGCGGCGTTGAAGGCCACGAGGCCCGGCTCGGCGCCCCCCCGCCGCAGGCACTCGACATACTCCGACGCGAGGGCGAGATCTTGCTCCGCGCGATCGAAGGTCTCGTCGAGAGTCGCCTGCCTGGGCAAGTACGTGCGCCCCTCCTCCAGGTCGCGCTCGGCGTCCTTGAGGATGTTGATCAGCTGAAGGCCCTCGCCGAACGCGGCGGCCTTGGCGCGCAGCTCGCCCGCCAGCGGCATGAGCTCGGGACGGCCCAGCAGATACAGCTCGGTGAGCATCTCGCCGACGATGCCCGCGACCGAGTAGCAGTAAGCGCCGAGCTCGTCCAGCGTGTGGAGCGTCAGCTTCCCTTCGGCGTCGCAGCGCGCGACGAAGTCGCTCATGCAGTCTGCGCTGCGGGCGACGTGCTTGCGAATCAACACGCGCGCGGGCGCGCGCAGCGCCGCGAACTGTGACAGCACGAACGGCATCTCGGCCAGCAGCTCGAGGTAGCCTTCGTGGGTCACCGGCGGCGCCGCGGCGCACTCGCGCGCCATCGCCTCCGACGCGTCCGGCTCCCTCTCGAGGAGCTCGACGAAGCGGCGGAGCGCGTCGATCCTGCGTTGCGGGTCCCAGAGCCGCGCGTCCTCGAAGGTGTCGATGATCCGGAACAACAGGTAGGCGATCTCGACCTCCGCGCGCGTCGGCGCCGGGAGGAACGGAATCGTCAACGCAAAGGTCCGGCTTGTCTTCTGGAGCAGTTTGCCGACATCCGACATTGGTAAACTTCCTTCAACGCGAAACTAACCCTCCGTTGGGCGCGAACAACGAGCGCCTCCCGTCGAGGAATGCGACATCAGTCCCCTCCCGACTCGGACGCGAGCCATCGCCGTCGACGGAGTCGGGCCAGATCCCGCTTGCAATGCGCGCCCGCGTTCACACGGTTGCCTTAGGTCGTACAACGCAGGCGGTGACATGCGATTTCCACTTCACCTCACGACGGACATGGTGGTGCATCAGATCAGGCGCGCCGTGCACAACGAGAAGCGCTACCCGTTCGTTCTGATGCTCGAGCCGCTCTACACGTGCAACCTCGCGTGCGTGGGCTGCTCGATCGAGCGGCACACGGGCAAGCTGGCGGATCGGCTGCCGCTCGAGACGTGCCTCAAGGCCGTCGACGACTGCGGCGCGCCGTCGGTGTCGATCTGCGGCGGCGAGCCGACGATCTACCCGGAGCTGCCCGAGCTGCTCGCCGGCATCATCGCGCGCAAGCGGCACATCTATCTGTGCACGAACGCGCTGCTCCTCGACGCGAAGCTCTTCGGTCGGGTGGCGCCGCACAAGCGGCTCACGATCAACGTCCACCTCGACGGGTTGCGCGACACGCACGACCGGGTTTGCGCGCGGGAGGGCGTCTTCGACAAGGCCATCGAGATGTTCCGCCAGGAGAAGGCGCGCGGGTACCACGTGATGACGAACACCACCGTCTACCGGGACACGGCGTTCGAGGAGATCGAGGAGCTGTGCGCGTTCGTGAACGGCCTCGGCGTCGACGGGATGCTGATCTCCCCCGGGTACCACTACGAGTCCGTCGAGGCCGAGATCTTCCTCACGCGGGACGAGATCCAGAAGAAGTTCCGCGGCGTCATGGAGCTGGCCAAGAAGTACCGCCTGTCTTCGACGCCGATGTACCTCGAGTTCGCGGCCGGGCTGCGCGAGTACGACTGCTCACCGTGGAGCACGGTCACCTTCACGCCGCTCGGGTGGAAGGGGCCCTGCTACCTCATCGGCGAGAAGTACTGGCCCGATTGGAACGAGTTCTGGGAGCGCACCAACTGGGAGTACTGGGAGTCGCGCAAGGACGACCGCTGCCGGAACTGCGCGATGCACTCCGGCTTCGAAGCGTCGGCCGTGCGCGGCCTGCGCAAGAGCCCGAAGGACCTCGTGCGGATGGCGGCCTGGAACTTCTTCGGCTGAACGGATGAACGCCTTCCTGACCGGCGGCTCGGGCTTCGTCGGCTCCCACCTGGCACGCGCGCTGGTCGGGCGCGGCGCGCGCGTTCGCTGCCTCGTCCGCGCGGCGAGCCGCACCGACGACCTGCGCGGCCTCGGGTGCGAGCTCGTCGAAGGGGATCTCCGCGACGAAGCCAGCGTCAGGCGGGGCCTGGCCGGCGCCGACGTCGCGTTTCACTGCGCGGCCGACTACCGCCTGTGCGCGAAGGAGCCGGACGACATCTACCGCACCAACGTCGACGGCACGAACAACGTGATGCGCGCGGCGCTGGAGCTCGGCGTCCGGCGCGTGGTCCACACGAGCTCGGTGGCGACGCTCGCGGCGCGGACCGACGGCGTCCCCGTCGACGAGCGGGCGCGGGCCACGCTGGACGACGTCGTCGGCGACTACAAGCGCAGCAAGCTGCTCGCGGAGCGCGCCGTCGAGGAGTGGGCCGGGCGTGGCCTGCCCGTCGTGATCGTCAGCCCCTCGACGCCGGTCGGCGAGGGCGACGCGAAGCCGACGCCCACGGGCCAGATCATCGTCGACTTCCTCAACGGCCGCATGCCCGCGTACGTGGACACGGGGCTCAACCTCGTCGACGTGCGCGACGTCGCGGAGGGGCACATCCTCGCCGCGGAGCGCGGCCGCGTCGGCGAGTCGTACATCCTCGGCGGCGCCAACCTTTCGCTCAAGGAGATCCTCGAGCTCTGCGGCCGCACCGTGGGCCGCGCGGCGCCGCGCCTGCGCCTGCCGATCTGGATCCCTCTCGTCCTGGCGCACCTCGAGGCGCCGCTCGCGCGCGCTCTCGGGCGCGAGCCGCGCGTGCCGCTCGACGGCGTGCGCATGTCGAAGCGCAAGATGTTCTTCGACTCCGGCAAGGCCATGCGCGAGCTCGGCGTCACGCCCGGCCCCATCGAGCCGGCCATCGAGCGCGCCGTGCGCTGGTTCTTCGCCCAAGGGCTCGTGAAGGACCTCGCGCATCGTCGTCCGGCTGGCCGAGGTCGCCCCCGTCGCCCGGAAAACGCATGGTGATTTCGGCGCTGCGGCTGCTCGGCGTCGTCCCGATCGCCGCCATCTGCGCCTATCGCATGATCACGCTCGCGCTCAACACGCGCAGCTGGGCGGTGCTCTTGCCGCCGGAAGGGCGCCCGCGCTTCCCGACGCTGATGCGCATGCGCTGGATCGGCGAATCGGTCAACACGCTCTTGCCCGTGGCGCAGGTGGGCGGCGATTTCGCGCGGGCCGCCTTGGTGACGTCGCGCGGCGTTCCCCGCGCCGACGCCGCCGCGTCGATGATGGCCGACCTGGCGACCGGGGTCCTCACGCACATGATCTTCGGCCTGGGCGGCGCCGCCGCGCTCTTCCACATCCTGCCCAAGGGGCGCGGCCACGGCGTCTGGACCGAGGTGGTGGCGGGGCTCCTGGTGGCCACGTTGGTGGTGGTCGGCGTGTCGATGTCGTTCCATCTGGGCGCGGCGCACATCGGGCGCCGCCTGCTCGGGCACTCGCGCGCGCAAGAGAAGCTGGGCAAGCTCGCGGGCAGCATCTTGAAGCTCGACCAGGCGATCTCGGCGCTGCTGGCCCGCGAGACGGCCGTCGTGCAGGCCGTCGCCTGGCACCTCTTGGGGTGGATTTCGCAGGTCGGGGAGACGTGGATGCTCCTGCACTTCTTCGACGCACCGGTCACCTTCCGCATCGCGCTCGCGATCGAGAGCCTGAGCACGGCGGCGCGAGGCGCCGCCTTCTTCGTCCCGAGCGGCATCGGCGTGCAGGAGGTGACGATCTTCTCGATTTGCCGGCTGCTGGGCATCGACATGGAAGATGCGCTGGCGCTGACCATCGCGAAGCGCGCGCGAGAGATCTTGATGGGCGTCCCCGGCCTCCTGGCTTGGCTGATGGACCAAGGGTGGTGGAAGCGATGGAGGGGTGGCCATGAGTGATCGCCAACGTCCCATGCGGGTACACGTGCTCGTCGATCTGCAGCGGCGGCCGTCGTCGGGCGGACACGTCAAGTCGTGGGAGCGCCTGGCGCGCGCCGCCGCGCACTTCCCCGAGGCGCTGGATCTGACGGTGCACTTCTCGGGCGAAGCGGAGGAGACGCGCGCGGTCGCCGAGAACGTCCGCTTCGCGACACACCGGCCCGTGTTCAGCTCGGCGCGCCTGCCCTTCCTCGCGCCCGTCCCAGACCACTCCGACCTCGCGCCCTTCCACCGCGGGTTGGCGGAGAGCCTGAACGAGGCCGACCTCCTTCACACGACCGACGGCTTCTTCGCGTTCGCGCGCACGGCGGAGCGGCTCGCGCAGAAGCGCTCGATCCCGCTGGTGACGTCGATCCACACGGACACGCCCCGCTACACCGCTCTGTTCACGGCGGCGACGATCGATCATCTCTTCGGCGACGGGTTCCTCGGGCGCCTGCTCAAGGAGCGGATGGCGCTGCCCCGGCGCGCCGAGCGCCGCATGCTCCGCCGCTTCCGCACGCACCAGCAGCGATGCGCCGCCGTCGTCGTCTCGCGCCCCGATCAGGTCGAGCCATTCGGCCGGCTGCTGGGGCCCGAGCGCGTGAGCCTGCTCCGGCGCGGGATCGAGCGCGACGTGTTCCACCCGCGCCCCGCCGAGCGGGGCTGGCTGGAGCAGACGTTCGACATCCCGTCAGGACGCCTCGTCATCGTCATGGTGGGACGGCTCGATCGCGTCAAGAACGTCCTCACGATCGTCGAGGCCGTCCGGCTGCTCGTGGGCCGGGGTCTGCCGCTGCACCTGCTGTGCGTGGGTGAGGGCCCCGATCGCGAGGCGATCTTCTCTCGGCTCGGCATGCGCGCGAGCTGCCCCGGCACCCTGCCGCCCGAAGACCTCGCCCGCGTCTACGCCTCGGCCGACGTCGTCGCGCACGCGTCGAAGATCGAAGACACGTCGAACGTCGTCCTCGAGGCGCTCGCCTGTGGCCGGCCGTTGCTGGTCGCGGGCGAGAGCGGCGCGGGCCGCCACGTCGCCGACGGCGACACGGGCCTCGTCGTCGCCCACAACGACGCCTCTTCGTGGGCGGCCGGTCTCGAACGCGTCGCGAACGACGCGTCCTTGCGCGCGCGTCTCGGCGCCCGCGCGGCGGAGTGGGCTGAGCGCGGCATCGCGACGTGGCGCGACGTCTTGCGGGAAGATCTGCTGCCGGTCTGGAACGCGGCGCGCTGAGCCGAGGCCGGCGCTCGGGGGTCCGGCGCGGGAATGATCGGCGCCGGAGACGTTCAATTGATCGGCACCGGCGGATTGTGTTGCGCGGCACCGTGCCTACGTTGTCGTGCCAAGCCCGACCCTCTCCTGCCGAAAGGGCGCCCTCATGCCGGAAATCCGACGAGCAGGTCGCAGCGCCACAACCCACCCGCGCACCTGGATCGCGCTCTTCGCCGTCACGCTGTGCGCGGCGGCCTGCGGGGGCACCACGCCACCCATCCCCGACGGAGAGTTCGACGGAGGACTCGATGAAAGCGATGCCGCGCCCGCCGACGCCTTCGAGGCCGGCGGCCCCCCGCAGAAGCTCCTGATCCTTCACACGAACGACATCCACTCGCACCTCATGGGGTTTGCACCCGAGGTCGACTACTCCCCCGCCACGCCTCACGACGACGCGACCGCGGGCGGCGTGGCGCGCCTCGCGGCGGCGATCGGCGCGGCGAAGGCATCAGCCGCCGCCGGCGGAACGCCCGTACTGCTGCTCGACGCCGGCGACTTCATGATGGGGACGCCCTTCGAGCTCCTGGCGACGCACGCCAGCGCCGAGCTCGCCCTGATGCACGGGCTCGGCTACGACGCGACGACCATCGGCAACCACGAGCTCGATTGGACGCCGCGCGGGCTCGCAGGGATCCTGCGGGCGGCCGTCACGAACCACGCGCAGTTCCCCATCCTCGCGAGCAACGTGAACTTCTCCGCGACGGATCCGGCGGACGACGATCTCGCGGCGCTCGCCGACGCGGGCGTCATTCAGAAGAAGCTCATCAAGACGATCGGTGGCCTGAAGGTGGGCCTCTTCGGGCTGATCGGCGCCGACGCCGTGCAGGTCACGCCGCAGGCGAAGCCGCTCACGTTCGACCCGATCGACGTCGCCGCCGGGCGGATGGTCAAGGAGCTGCGCGAGACCGACAAGGTCGATCTCGTGATCGCCCTCTCCCACTCCGGGATCGATCACGAGGGCCACGGCGAAGACGCCGTGTTGGCGGCGAAAGTGCCTGGGATCGACGTCATCATCAGCGGCCACACGCACGACACGCTGACGCAGCCCGCGCGCGTCGGCGGCACGCTGATCGTCACCGCGGGCGCGTACACCGCCTACCTGGGCGAGCTCGGGCTGACGGTGACGCCGGCGGCGATGCCGGGCGCGTCCCCCGCCGTCACGGTGGACAGCTACACGCTGCGCGCGATCGACGACACGATCACGGGGGACGCGACGACGCAGACGGCGGTCGACGGCTACATCGCCGGCGTCGACACCGCGCTCGCGCCGGCGAGCCTCGCCTACGAGAAGGTCGTCGCCTCGACGGCCGGCGACCTGGCGCTCCCCGCGCAGAAGGAGGCGCCCGTCGGCAACCTGGTGACCGACGCGTACCGCACGATCGCGGCCGCCGTGCAACCGACGGCGCCGCCCGCGATCGCAGTGGACGCCGACGGCCAGCTGCGCGCGGCGATCGTCGCCGGCGAGACCGGCAAGATTTGGTTCGCAGACCTCTTCCGCGTCACGCCGCTCGGCATCGGCCCCGATCAGGTGCCGGGATATCCGCTGGTGACGTTCTACTTGAACGCGAAGGACATTCGCTCCGGGCTCGAGCTCGACGCCTCGCCCGAGGTCGTGCCGGACCAGGACTTCCTTCAGGTCTCGGGCGTCAAGGTCACGTACGACCGTTCGCGGCCGCTGTTCGGCCGCGTCACGAGCCTGAAGCTGGTGACCGCCGGCGGCGATCAGGCGCTGGACCTGAACGACACCACGACCTGCTACAAGGTCGTGACCACCAGCTACGTCGCCGGCCTCCTGGGTGTCGTCGAAAGCCTCACCTCGAAGCTGCTGGCGGTGACCGCGAAGGACAGCGACTGCGTGACGCCGGTGGATCCGACGGCGCGCTTCGTCGACGCCGATCCCACGATGGCGGGCGTGCAGGAGCTCAAGCACTGGCAGGCGGTGGTGAAGTACGTGTCTGCGCTGCCCGACACGACCGGCGACGGCGTCCCCGACGTCCCGGCCGCGTACGCGGCGCCGCAGGGCCGCATCGTGGAGGTGACCCAATGAAGCGCGCGTGTCGGGCAGCCGTTGGGCTGCTGGCGCTCGGCGGCTGCGTGCCGGACCTGGACTTCACGGCGCCGCCGGCCGCGATGCAGCTCGATCTCACGAGCATGCCGCCGCGCGCGCCGCAACCCACGGCGCTCATCGTGAACCCGAAGACCGGGCTCATCGACTTCAGCCTGGCCGGGACCCCGGTCACGGCCGACTGCGCGACCCAGCAGACGCTCACGCAGGCTCAATGTCAGTTCGACCAATACCTGCAGACGTTGGACGGCTTCCCGTCGGTGACCACGGCGTCGGCGCCCGCGAGCGCGCCGCTGGATCCGGCGACCCTGACGCTGGGCCAGAACGTGGTCGTGGTGGGCGCGAAGGGCAGCGGCCCCGCGACGGACGTCGCCGTCGGCTTCGATGCGGCGACCGACTCGATCTCGCTCGTGCCGCGGCAGGGCTGGAAGCTGGGCGAGCTCTACTGGGTCGGCGTGCGCGGCTATGCGAACGGCGTGAAGGCGGCCGACGGAGGGGAGGTCGTCGGCTCGCCGACGATGGCGCTGCTGAAGCAGGAATCGCCGCTGACCTGCGGCGCCGCCGATCCGTCGCAGGTGGATCCTCACTGCCCCGCGTTCGAGGTGCTGGCGCAGGGAACGTCGCCGGAGGCGGCGGCCGCGCAGCTCTTCCAGCTGGAGGAGATCCGCCTGGCATACCTCGCCGGTCATGGCTTCGACGTCATGGCCGCCGCAGGCCTGCCCAAGGACGAGATCGCCGTGCTGTGGGGCTTCCCGATCCACACGAACTCGGTCCCCGTGCTCGCGCCCACGGCGGGCGCCGTGCCGCGAGTCCCCGCGGCCGACACGATCGTCGTGGGCGTGCAGGGGCCGGTCGATCCCGCGACGGTGTCGCCGTTCGTCGTCAAACAGCAGAGCGGGCCCGTCGTCGTGATGGACCTGACGGCCGCGGCCGCAGGCGACCTCAACGCCGGCTTCCCGCCCGTGTCCGCCACGTACGCTTCGGGCGCCATCGTCATCAAGACCGCCGCGCCCATTCCGGCCGGCCACCAGCTCGGCCTGTTCTTCACGAACGCCATCCACTCGCCCGACGGCGAGCCGCTGGTCGCCTCGCCGGTTTCGGTGCTGCTGACGCTGACGGCGCCGCTGGTCGACGCCGCGGGGCAAAGCACGGTCTCCGGCGTGTCCGACGCCGACGCCGCGGCGCTCGAGGTGGGACGCCAGGCGCTGGCGCCGCTCCTGGACAACCCGATCTTCACGCCGTTGACCGGCGTCTCCCGCGCGAACCTCGTCTACGCCTACGCCTTCGTCCCGGTGGTGATGCCATGACCAAGACAGCTCGGGCTTCGTCGTTGGCGCTCGTCGCCATCGCGCTGCTGGCGCGCCCCTGCCTGGCCAGCGGCTTCCTCGTCTACGACGTCTCCGGCCAGGCGCTCGGGCGCGCGTCCGCCGTCAGCGCCGACGTCGACGAGCCAGCGGCCATCTGGTTCAACCCCGCGAACCTCGCCTACCTGAACGGCGTCAGCGCCTCGGTGGGTGGAGTGTTCATCACGAGCAAATCGAGCTTCTCCCCCTCGGGCGGCGGCCCGGACACCAGCACGACGCGCGGCAACTTCTTCCTGCCCACGGTGTTCGCGAACGCGCGGCTCTCCGACCGCGTCGCCGTGGGAATGGGCGCCTACTCCACCTTCGACATCGGCATCACTTGGCCCAGCGACTGGGTGGGCCGCGAGGCGACGATCAAGGCCAAGCTGCAATCCCTGAGCTTGAACCCCACGGTGGCCGTGAAGCTGCACCCGCAGGTGGCCATTGGTGCCGGCTTCGACGCGGTCCGCACCGTGGTCGACTTCACGAACGGCCTGCCCGCGCTGATCGGCGGCGACGTGCGGCTGGCCGGCGGCGCCTGGGGCTACGGCTTCAACGTCGCGGCGCTCTACAAGATCTCGCCCAACCGGCTGCACGTCGCGCTGACGTACCGCAGCCGCGTGAAGCTGAACTTCAACGGCGGCAAAGCGGTCTTCAGCCCGGCCAACCCCGACTTCGATCCGGTGCTTCCCGACCAGAGCGGCAGCACGTCGATCACGCTGCCCGACATCATCACCGTCGGCGTGATGGGACGCCCGCGCGACAACCTGGCGCTCACGTTCGACGCGAACGTCGTCCTGTGGAGCACCTACGATCGCATCGACATCGACTTCCAGTCGGCGCCGGATCGCGCCATCGTTCCGAACGGGCGCAACACCTTCACGCTGCGCGCGGGCGCCGACTGGACCTTCCCCGTGAGGTGCCCCGGGCTGCACCTGCGCGGCGGCCTCATCTTCGATCGCGGCGCGATCCCCCCGAGCAACCTGGGCCCCAGCCTGCCCGACGCCAATCGCGTCGACGTCGGGCTGGGCGTCGGCTACGGCCTCGGCCACTTTCGCGGCGACCTCGGCTACCTGCTGGTCGTCTTCCTGCCGTCCGACTCGACGACCGGACGAGAAGGCCCCGTCGGAACGTACGGCTCGCTGGTGAACCTCGTCGGCGTGACCATCACGGCAAGCTGGCCGTAGGCGCCGCTCACGCCACGTTCGCGCGCGGCTGCCGAACGCGCCCGATGAGCGTCCAGGCGCACCAGCCCGCTTCACGGATATCGGGTCGAGCCGCGGTGGACCAGGCGGAGGACGAGCAGCAGGAGGATGGCGCCGATGAACGCGACGAAGATCGTCGACGCGAGGCCGTGAAACGGGACCTTGATGTGGAAGTAGCGGAAGACGAGGCCGCCCAGGAAGGCGCCCACGACGCCGACGACGATGTCGCCGATGAGGCCCAGGCCGCCGCCCACGACCGCCGAGGCGAGCCACCCGGCGACGAGGCCGACCACGATCCAAAGCAGAAGGGTTTGGGCCGTCATTGCGCACCGCCCATCGCGACGCCCGGCTCGGTCGCGTGCCACGAGGGCATCGCGCGCCCCGTCGCGGACCGCTGGGTGAGATAGCGGTCGAGCTTGGGGAAGAGCTGATTCTCCTCGTACTCGATCCGCTCCTCGAGCATCTCCTGGAGCGACGTCACCTTGGCGGCGAACGACTCGTGCGCGGGGTCGATGGCGCCGAGTGCGACGACGATCCGTTCGACTCGTAGGCGCGCTTCCCAATCGTCCCGGAGGCCGGCCTCGCGGGGCGCGATGGCGGCGGCCCGGCGGATCAGCGTCTCTTCGAGCGTCACGTGAGCGAGGAGCAGGCGCCCAAGGTCGGCGAGGATCTCCGCCCTCGTGCCCACGTCCTTGGCGAGCGCAATCTCGTGAAAGAGGTCGTCCAGTTCGCCGTGCTCGGTCGTCAGCCGATCGATGTAATCCATGGGTGGGCCCGGAATGCGATCAGCGTGCCAACCCGAATTCCGCGCGCAGAGCCCTTCCCGAGCCCGATGCCGTTACCGAACGGTGACTCGGTCGCGCCGTACGGACGTGACGTGCTACCGATGCGGTACTGGCTGCGACGACGGCTTCGGCGCGCGCGACGCGGGCACCAGCCGGTGCTCAGCGGGGGACCACACGAAGCCGCGCAGCGGCGCCACGCCGCCGGCTGAGCGCGCTTGGACCTGGGCCCCGGGCCGCAGAGGCGTTCGAGCCCCCGACCTCGGCGTGGGCGTCGGCGACGCTGCGGGCGCTGGCGCCGGCGGCGCGGACGCGACCTCGTCCGGGCGGGCGACGGGCGCGGCCGTCGATCGCGTGGCGGCGAGAGGCTTCCGAACGGAGAACCAGCCCCCGATCGCCAGCCCCAGCATCGCCAGGAAGATGCCGACCGTCCAAGCCACCATGGGCCCCCGCCTCCTCGGGATGGCCAGGGTCGTCGACGCCAACGCTGCGTGCGCCGCCATCGCTTCGTTCGAGAGCCGCTCGCCCTCGTCGAAGAAGAGCTGGCTCACGGAGCTCGGCTCGACGGTCTGAACGACGGCCCGGGGGCCGGTGCGTTCGCGAGGCGCGGCGATCGCGTTCAGCTTCTTGTTTGCGAGACGCGACCTGGACGCGCGCGCGCGCGGCGGGCGCCGCATCGCCTTGACGAGCGAGGCGAGCGCGCCTTCGTCGCCGGCCGGCGAAGCGTCGGCCTGCCCCGCCCTCGAGCGCCTTTGCTTCACCAGGTGGCGCGCCCCGAAGTTGAGCAGCTTGATGTGCGCGAGATCGCCTTCGACGACGAAGACGTCTTCCAAGCGAAGCGTCCCGTGCACGAGACCGGCCGCGTGCGCCGCGGCGAGGCCCGCCGTCACGCCGACGACGACCGCGTGCGCCTCCGCGGCGTTCAGGGGACCGCGACGGTCCAGCAGCTCCTTCAGGGTTTCGCCTTCCAGCCGCTGCATGGCCAGGAAGGGCGTTCCATCGTTCAGCCTTCCAGCGCCCAGCACGCGCCCGATGTTGGGATGATCGAGCGCGGCGGCCAGCGCCACCTCGCGCACGAGCGCCGCGAGCGCGCGTTCTCCGATCCGGGTGGCCGCGGGAAAGAGCCTGACGACCGCGGGACCAATCACCTGCGAGCTGCTCGCCTCGAAGACTGTCCCGCCCTCACGCAAGCGCGCGCCAAGGAGATAGGACCGCCCGGCTTGATCGGTCGCCACACGAGCAGCCTCGATCGAACCGGTGTTGGGACGGGGGCGGCGGCGCGAGGGCCCGCGGCCGCGAGTGGCGTCAACTTCAGCCATGTCCGAGCCTCACCTTCAGGCCGGTTGGATACGCGGCACCGCCGCGAGGTTGCCTCAGCGCGTGAGAAGAATCGCCGGCTTCGCCCAACACAAGAGGCACGGATCCAGCCGCGGTTCTCCTCCTTGCCCCAGACCAATTCGTTCGATGGAGTCATGACGTTCTCGGCGACTCGCCCGGAGGACCGAGACAGGCTGGGCGAGAAGGTGACGGCTTGGCTCCGGCAGCATCGAGGGCACGTCGTCGTGAGAGCCGACGTGACGCTGTCGTCCGACTCCTCGCACCACTGCCTGTCCGTCACGCTGTTCTGGAAGCGTCCTTAGCCGCGATCGCCGGGCCCATGTTGCGGAACCCTTCGCAGGGCTCACGCAAGCGCGCGAAATACGGGAGGGACGCGAGCGTCATCCTCGCCCACGCGACCAGCTTCCGCGGCCCCGACGGTGCGCGCGCGGGAGGCGCCGCCGACCCGATGTCGTTCAGGTCGACGTAGTGAGTGCGCGTCTCGCCGAGGCCCTCCAAGTCCTCGGCCGACTCGCACGCCACCTGCCGCACGGCCGGCGCCAACCCCGCGTGCACGGGCTCGCTCATCAGCACGTACTCCGAGCTCGGCACGGCGTTCTTCAGCAGCCGGTGCACGAAGATCACGTCCATGCCCGCGAGCTCCGTCAATCGCTTCACCTTCTTGCGAAAGGTTGATGCGGTGCACTTTCGTGAACCGCGTGTAGCCGCCTATGTCGGCATTCAGGAGGACGGCGCGCTCGACGGCCACGCGGGCATGTTACCCGCGCCGCCCGCTCACGCGCGCGCAGTCACGATCCAGACGGCGCCATCCATGAACACGCCGCGCGCCGACGCGAACGGCGCCAGCGCGTCGCGCAGCGCGGCGGCGAGCGCGGGCTCGAGGTCGCGAGGCGCGTCGGCCATCGCGCGCGCCGCGGGCCCGATCTGCAGCGAGTAGGCGACCGCCTCGTCGAGCGTCGCGGCGCCGCCGATGTGGAGCGGCATCTCGAGGGGCTCGGTCGAGACGTCCTTCCATCCCGAATCTTCGAGGATCGCGCGCACGTGGGCCGGGTCGCCGAACGAGAAGGGCCCGGGGCGGCCTGCGCGCAACATGTCGGGCATCGCCGACGGCGGCAGGAGCCGCATCACCGCGGCGAGCGGCAGCGCGGCCCAGGGGTTCTTCTCCAGCGGCTGCCAGCAGACGAAGCCCAATCGGCCTCCGGACCGCACCGCCGCGCGCAAGTTCCGGAAGGCGGCGGCCGCGTCATCGAAGAACATGACGCCGAAGCGCGAGAAGACCGCATCGAAGGACGCGGGCTCGAAGGCTTGCTTCTGGGCGTCGCCGAGCGACAGCGAGATCGCCGCCTGCCCCGCGACGCGTTCGCGGGCGCGCCCGACCATCGGCGGCGACACGTCGACGCCGTGCACGCGACCGCTCGGGCCGACGCGCTCCGCGAGCTCGAGCAGCGTTTGCCCACAGCCGCAGCCCACGTCCAAGACGCGCTCGCCCACGGCGGGCGCGAGGCGCGCGATCGCGGCGCGCCCCAGCGGACCGGTCAGTGCGTCGGTGCGGTCCTGCAGGCGCACCCACGCCTCGCCGGCCTTGTCCGAGAAGGTCTGGCTCGCGCGCGCTCCTTCGGGGGTACTCATCTCACGCGTCATCCTAGCCCCATTTCAGCGCCGCGCAGGGCCAACGAACAGGTGGTCCTCGACGCCGGCCACGCCCGTGACGGCCTTCGCCAGGTCGACGGCCACTTGCCTTTGGGCGGCCGTCTCGACAGCGCCCGAAAGCGTCACGACCTTGGCGGTGGTGTCGACGTGAACGTGGAGCGGGTCGAATCCGCGCCTCGTCAGCTCGCCTTTGACCTTCGCCGTGATCCAGGCGTCGTCGCCGTGCGCGCCGGCCTTGTCGGCCAGCTCGGACGTCGCCTGGCCGATGTCCTTCGCCGCCTTCTCGGTCGCCTTGCCGAGCGCCTTCATGTCGTCGCGAACGGCGGCCCCGGTGCCCTCCCGTGCCCCCGGAGTCGCGCCGTCGGAGGTCCGGGTGCAGGCCGCGAGCGAAGCCGACGCCAGCAAGCCGATCGCACCGCCAACGAGAGCCCTTCGATATCGCCTCATGTCCCTGACAGGGGAGCCT
Organism: Polyangia bacterium; assembly: GCA_035548155.1. Taxonomy (GTDB): domain Bacteria; phylum Myxococcota_A; class Polyangia; order Fen-1088; family Fen-1088; genus DASZFV01. The sequence goes on along the minus strand of DASZUD010000269.1, from coordinate 940 downwards.
GCTACGCCTTCGCCAAAATGCAAAGAGACGGGAGGTCCCGCGCCGTGCATCTTCACGTCGATCGCAGTGAGATCCAGCGTCGTTGACCGCGCCGCGCGCGATCGCAGATTTCGCATTGAAATCGTTGAAATCGACGAGAACAACACGAGACGAGCGCCACGTCCTCTCAGCGGAACGCGCGCTCGCCGGTTCAGCGGGAGGTGCGTCATGTCGACACGAGGTGCTCGGATCCTGAACATCGCGCTCGGCGCGTGGCTCTTCATATCGACGTTCGTCTGGCGCCACACCGCACCCGAAGCGACGGTGACCTGGATAACCGGTCTCGTGATCGTCGCGGTCGCGTTGATCGCGCTCACGACCCCGGCCGTTCGTTACCTCAACGTGGCCTTGGGCATTTGGCTCGTCATCTCGGCGTTCTCGTTCGCCCACATCAGCCGAGCCACGGTCTGGAACAATACGATCGTGGGCGTCCTCGTCGCGATGGTGGCGCTCGTCGGCCCCGAAGAGAGAGGCGTGGGCTTCGGCCGGCAAGCCCGCGTTCCGAGCTGAGAGCGCGGCAGGCGTCGGGCGCGGGGCACGACGCGCGCCCGCTGCGCCGGCTCACCAGTCGATGGGCGATCATCCAGACGCGCACCGATTCGTTCGCAGGCGCCAGGCCACAGATTCCCTCGAGCAGGGGAAATGCCTTGGACGCGCGCATCGGTACGTGCCGGACGAAGCTGTGGAAGCCGAGTGCGGGCCCGACGCCGACGACCGGCCCAACGGAGCCCAAATTCGCCAACAGGATCTCGGTCCTCGCGCACACGCCCGTGAACTCGGCGTGCGCGCAGGCCATGCAGGCCGCTCGATCGTGCACCTGCACGAGCTTCATCTCCTCGGCGTCCCGGAAGGCACGGCTGGTTCCCGATCGGTGGCGGCGATCGGCAGTCACTCGCGCGGC
>DASZUD010000268.1:0-22878 GCA_035548155.1 Polyangia bacterium | reverse complement strand
CCGACGCTGCCGGCGCTGCCGGCGCTGCCGGCGCCGCCCCCCGTGCCGGCCGAGCCTCCGCCGGAACCGCGGCCGCTCGAGCACGCAGCCGTCAAGACGAACGCGAGCACCAGGACATGCGGACGAGGTCGGTTCATGCGGGCGCGGCCTCCGAGAGCGGAAGGGGGAATGCAGCCTACTACCATTCCTCACAGCGAACGTATCCAAAGGGGCACACGCATTTGTCAGGAATGGGTACAGCGCTGTCCGGGTCTGTTCGTTTCTTGGACAGCCGGGGGAACCCGAACGCCGCGAATTGACGGCACTTCGACGCGGCATTCCAGTTGCATCTGTTTGCGCGGTTTCCAGGGCCAGAGGTAAGCAATTGCGCGTCATTTTGGTCGACTCATCCGAGGTGTTCCGCACGGGCCTCAAGTCCGTGTTCGCCGAGGCCCGTGAGATCGCGGTCGCCGCAGAGGCGGGCGATGCCGCAGCGGCGCTGACGGCACTCAGATCGGGCGGCGCCGATGTCGTGATCGCCGACACCGACCTGCCCGACGGCAGCGGCGGGCCGGTCACGAGCACCGAGTTCGTGCTCGCTATCCGGCAGATCGCGCCGACCACGCGCGTGCTCTTCCTCTCGTCGAGCCTCGACGAGCTCAGCATGCGGCAGGCGACGTCGGCGGGCGCCAGCGGGTTCGCGCACAAGAACCAGAGCGGGCGAGAGATCCTCGCGGCCGTTCGAGAGGTGGCGGCCGGCAGGAGCGTCACGCCTCCCGCGCGCCGGACGACGCCGCGCTTCGGCGACGACGCGCCGAAGGCCGCCGTCCTCGACCGGCTCTCGGCGCGCGAGCGCGAGATCTTCGATCTGATCATCTGGGGCAAGACCAACAAGCAGGTCGCCGTGAAGCTGGGGATCAGCGTCAAGACGGTGGAGACGCACCGGAGCCACATCAACGGCAAGCTGCAGGTCCACAGCGCCGCCGAGCTCGTGCGCCTCGCCTCGCTCTGCGGCGTCCTTTCGGGCGGTGCCGCCGAGGACGTCGCCGACGGCGCACCTGCGATTCATGGCGCGCACGACGTCGATCACCGCGCCCTTCCTCGCCTCGTGGCAAAGAGTGGCTGATCGGGCGGACGCCGGTGCGCCGGCCAAGACGGCGCCCTTCGGTGAGCTCGCGCGGCTCGTTCGGACGAGTCACGCGCGCCCGCGGCTCGTCGATCTGGCGAGCCGGCTCGAAGTGATCTCGCACCGAATCCGCATGCTGGGGCTCGTGCGGGCCGCCGAGGATCTCGCGAACGTCGGCGCGGAGCTGCGGCGCATCGGGCAGGCCCAAGTCCAACTCGACGACACGAAGTCCAGCTGAGTCGCTCGTCCGGCGTTCCGAGCACGAAACGGCCAAAGGCCCTGCAGAACGGGCTCATCGCGCATCATTTGACGGACAGGTCTGGGTGCTTACGGAATGGGTGAGGCACCTATGGAAGAACGACCTCTCGTGAATGAAGCCAGCGGCCTCCGAGGCCGCGCCGACATCGATCTGGAGATCCACGGCAAGGGGCTGCTGCTCTCGGGCGTGTTCGGCGCGTGGCAGTCGAGGCTGATCATGGGTCCTGACCTGGATGACGTCGGAGTCAACCTGTTCATCGATTCGACCAGCGTCCGCGACACGCGCGACGTCGACGTGGGAAAGAAGCTGTTCTCGTTCCGCAGCCGTGACGTCGTCCCGCTGGGCGCCGGCCAGTACCGCGTGCTCGGCGACTTCACGAACGACGGCGAGACGCGCCCGCTCGAGATCGCGGTCGAGACGCCGCTCGGTCACACGCCGCACATCGTGCTGTCGTTCGCGGCCGAGAGGAAGGACTTCGGCGCGCACTGGAACAACCTCGTCGAGAACGCCACCTTGTATGGTGAGGACGGCGAGCGCGAGCCGGGGCCGCGGAAGGAGGCGGCGGGCTGGCTGACCGTGCCGACGGTCGCGACAGCGTGACCCGAGCGCGCCGTCGCGTGTAACCAGGGAGCGAATCCGGCATCTGCCTTGCGCCCCGAAAGGGCTATGGTTCCGCTCCCAAAGGAGACCCGCGATGTATTACGAAGCCATCCAGCAGTTCGCGCGCTCGCTGCGCAATCTCGACAAGGTGCTCGAGAAGGCCGAGGCGTACGCCAAGGCGCGCAACTTCGACGTCAACAACTTCATCCAGGCGCGCCTCGCCCCCGACATGCTGCCGTTCGTCGTGCAGATCCGCATCGCCTGTGACCACGCGAAGAGCGCCGCGCAGGCGCTGTCGGGCAAGGAGCTGCCGAAGCACGAGGACAACGAGGCCAACTTCGCCGACCTGCACGCGCGCATCGCCAAGTGTCTCGCCGTGCTGGACGGGCTCAAGGAGGCCGATTTCGCGGCGACGAAGGCCGACGCGGTCGTGAAGCTGCCGAACCGCCCCGGCAAGGCGATGCGCGCCGGCGAGTACCTGTGGCGGCGGCAGGTCCCGAACTTCTACTTCCACATGACCACGGCTTACGACATCCTCCGCCACGGCGGCGTCGACGTCGGCAAGTCCGACTTCTTGGGCCAGCTCGAAGTCCTCGACGTCTAACCGACGTCTAGAGCCGTGTGTGGCGTTCGCCGGCGCCCGTTCGCGCCGGCACGCCAGGACCGGCGGCGTATATTGCCGCCGCTTTGAACAAAGCTCGGCGTTCGTCGCTCATCATCGTCGTCGCGGCTTCGGTCGCCGGCTGCGGCAGCTCGCCGTCGACTCCGGCCGACGGCGGCGCCGACGCGAGCACCGACGGTCCGCCCGGCTTGGACGGCGCCGCCTTCGTCGTGCCGCGCGAGACGCGGCTCTTGGTCGCAGGGCGGGCGTGGCTGGTCGGCAGCGGCCCGAACAGTTGCACGAACCAGCCCGGCCCCGCGGACGGCCGCTGGTGCGCGTTCGTGCGGCCCGCGGGCGCGGGCTACGAGCTTTGGGTGTTCGACGCGGCCTACGCGGCGGCGGGCGGCGACCTCCGCTGCGACGGCACGGACCCGCGCTGTCTCCGCCTCTCGACCAGCGTCCTCTACAGCGACTTCGCCGGCGCCAGCGCGCACGCCTTTCAGGGCGACACGCTGTTTTACCGCGCGGGTGACGGCGCGAACGCCGCCGACCTGCTGGGCGGCCCCGTTTGGGCGTGGCGGCCCGGCTGGCCCGCGGGACGCGAGCTGGTCTCGGGCGCGGGCACGTCCTGCGCGGGCGCCGTGAACGGCGCGGCGGCGCTGTGCGTGCGCCGCGTGACGGCGGCGAACGGCGACGTGTCCGCCGAGCTCACGTCGGGCCCGCTCACGTTGGCGGACGCGCCGCTGCCCGTGGCGGGCACGGTCCTCCTGCGCTCGGCAGCGGATCCGGCGAACGCGACCGACGACCTCGAGACGGGCTTCTCGCCCGACGGGACCTACGCGGCCTGGTCCTCGCGCGGCGTCCTCACCGTCGAAGAGGTCGGCAAGCCCGGAACGCGCGCGTTCGTCGCCGACGACGTGGCGAGCTGGCGCATCTCACCCGACGGGACGAGCTGGCTGTGGCTGCGCGCGTTCCACGACGACGGGCTCGAGCCCGCGGGCACGCTGGAGGTCGCGCAGTTTCCCACGGGCTCCGCGGCGCAGACGCTGGCGGCGGGCGTCGCCGACTTCGACCTCGTCGGCGCGCGCGGCGTGCTCTTCCGCGCGGCCGTCGCCGATCAAGTCGGCGAGCTCCGCCTCATGCCCGACCGCGCCGCTCCCGCGGCCACGACGAAGCTCGACGACGGCGTGAGGACGGTGGTCGCGCGCTCCGACGACGCGAAGACGATCGTCTACACCAACGCGACGACCGCCGTGGGCGACGATCTCTACGCGTCATCGCCGGCGCGCGGGACGCCGTGCGCCCTCACGGACCTTCCCACCGCCTTGCGCATGACCACCCTCATGGCCGGCGATCGCGTCGCGATCTGGGCGCAGCGTGACGTGATCTCCCAGCTGACTTCGGGGGCCGCCACGTCGCTGGCCACCTGCGAGACGACGTCGTTCGGAAGGAACCTCGCGCGCGCCCTGCCCCTCGGCGACGAGCGCGTGCTCTACATCGACGACGCCCCCAGCGGGGCGGCGGCGGGCACGCTGCGCGCGGCGCTCGTCACGGCGAGCGGCGTCGGCACCGCGGCGCCGCTGCAGCGCGACGTCGACTTCGTCTTCGCGCCGCTGCCGCCGCGCGCCGTCGCGTTCACGGTCTCGGCCGGCACCGCCGCGGACGGTCTCTACGTATACGCGTGGCCGCTCGGCCAAAGTGACGGCGGGAGCGATTGACGGAAACTGAGAACTCGCCGCGGGCGGGCCCAATCCTTGTATAGTTCCGGCCCCCCCATGAGCGCCCCGAAACGCAAGAAACCCGAAGAGCTACGCAGCCACCGCTGGTACGGAGCCACCGACCTGCGCTCCTTTGGACACCGCTCGCGCACCGCGCAGATGGGCTACAGCCGCGCCGACTACGCCGGCAAGCCCGTCATCGCGATCCTGAACACCTGGAGTGACATCAACCCCTGTCACCAGCACTTCAAGGCGCGCGTCGAGGAGATCAAGCGCGGCATCTGGGAGCAGGGCGGCTTCCCGGTCGAGATGCCGGCGCTGTCGCTCTCGGAGAACTTCCAGAAGCCGACGACGATGCTGTACCGCAACCTCCTCGCGATGGAGGCCGAGGAGCTGCTGCGGTCGTACCCGGCGGACGGCGCCGTGCTGATGGGCGGCTGCGACAAGACGACGCCCGGTCTCATGATGGGCGCGCTCAGCATGGGCCTGCCGATGATCTACTTCCCGGCCGGCGCCATGCTGCGCGGCAACTGGAACGGCAACGTCCTCGGCAGCGGCACGGACGCCTGGAAGTACTGGGCCGAGCTGCGCGCCGGCAACATCACGGAGGAGGACTGGGAGGGCGTCGAGAGCGGCATCGCGCGCTCGCCGGGTACGTGCATGACCATGGGCACGGCGGCCACGATGATGAGCGCGATGGAGGCGCTGGGCTTCACGCTGCCGGGCGCGTCGTCGATCCCCGCCGTGGATTCGCGCCACGCCGCGATGGCGACGAGCACGGGCCGGCGAATCGTCGACATGGTCTGGGAGGACCTGAAGCCGTCCCAGATCATCTCGGCGGCCGCCGTCGACAACGCCATCACGGCCGTGCTCTCGATGGCGGGCTCGACGAACGCCGTCGTTCACCTGCTGGCGATCGCGCGCCGCGCGGGCGTCCCGCTCAAGCTCGATCGCTTCGACGAGCTCGCGCGCCGCGTGCCGGTGCTCGCCAACATGCGGCCCGCGGGCAAGTACCTCATGGAGGACTTCTATTACGCGGGCGGGCTCACGGCGTTGCTGAACGCGCTGGGCGATCTGCTCGACACGAGCGTGATGACCGTCAACGGCCAGACGCTGGGCGCGAACATCGCCGACGCCAAGATCTTCAACGACGACGTCATCCACTCGCGCGAAAAGCCGCTCGTGAAGTCGGACGCGCTGGTCGTGCTGCGCGGCAACTTGGCACCCGACGGCGCCGTCATGAAGCCGCCGGCCGCCGAGGCGAAGCTGCTGAAGCACAAGGGCCCGGCCGTGGTCTTCGACAGCTACGAACAAATGAAGAAGCGAATGGACGATCCGAACCTCGAGGCCGACGAGAATTCGGTGTTCATTCTCCGGAACGCCGGACCCAAGGGAGGTCCGGGCATGCCCGAGTGGGGCCAGTTGCCCGTGCCGAAGAAACTGCTGCAGAAGGGCGTGCGCGACGTCGTGCGCATCTCCGACTCGCGCATGAGCGGCACGAGCTACGGCGCGTGCGTGCTGCACGTCGCGCCCGAGGCCTTCGTGGGCGGGCCGCTGGCGCTGGTCAAAGAGGGCGACATCGTCGAGCTGGACGTCGAGGCGCGGAAGCTGAACGTGCTCGTGTCGGAGGAAGAGCTCGCCAAACGGCGCGCCGCCTGGACGCCGCCCAAGCCGCAGTACGCGCGCGGCTACGGCCAGATGTTCTCGATGCACATCAAGCAGGCCAACGAGGGCTGCGACTTCGACTTCCTCGAAGGCACGGCGCCGATCCCGGAGCCGGCGATTCATTGAGGAGGGGGACCGCCCGGCGGCTTCAACGACGTCATGCTCATCGAACTCAAGCAGCCGCCTCTGCGTTCTCCCTTGCCCCCGCGCGCCGCCGCAGCAAAGCTGCGTCGTCCCGCCGTTTCATAGGAAAGGTCACTGATGCCTTACGTGTCCATGCCCAACTCGTTCCGCCGCCGCATGCTCGCGCGCGAGCGGCTCATCGGCTGCTGGGCCTCGCTGGCCAGCAACATCACGACGGAGATCCTCGGCTACGCGGGCTTCGACTGGCTGCTCATCGACGGCGAGCACGCGCCCAACGAGTACTCGACGTTCATCACGCAACTGCAAGCGTTGAAAGACAGCGAGAGCGCGCCCGTCGTTCGCCCGCAGTGGTTCGATCCGGTCGTCATCAAGCGCCTCTTGGACATCGGCTTCTTCAATTTCCTTATCCCGTTCATCGAGACCGAGGAGCAGGCGAAGAACGCCGTGGCGGCGACGCGCTATCCCCCGGCCGGCAAGCGCGGCGTGGGCACGGGTCACCGCAGCAACAAGTTCGGCTTCATGACGGACTACTTCGATCGCATCAACGACGACATCTGCGTGACGGTCCAGATCGAGAGCACGCGAGCGGTCGAAAACGTCGACGCGATCGCGGCCGTCCCCGGCATCGACGCCCTGTTCATCGGGCCGTCGGATCTCTCGGCCGGCATGGGCCACTTCCTGCAACCCACGCACCCCGAGGTGCAGAAGGGCATCGCGCGCATCCTCGAGGCGGGCAAGAAGCACGGCAAGGCCGTGGGCATCCTCGCGCCCGTCGAGAAGGAGGCGCAGATGTACCTCGAGATGGGGATGACCTACGTCGCCGTCGGCGGCGACACCGGATTGTTGCGCGGGGCCGCGAAGGGCCTCGCCGATCGTTTCAAGAAGGCGTAAAGGAGACCGCTATGCCCAAGTTCTGCGCAAACCTCACCCTCATGTTCAACGAGGTCGAGTTCCTCGACCGCTTCGACGCCGCCGCCAAGGCCGGCTTCAAGGGCGTCGAGTACCTGTTCCCCTACGTCGCGCCCGCGGCGCAGGTCGCCGAGAAGCTGAACAAGGCGAAGCTCACGCAGGTGCTGCACAACCTGCCGGCCGGCAACTGGGCCGCCGGTGACCGCGGCAACGCCGTTCAGCCCGATCGCGTCGGCGAGTTCCAGGACGGCGTCGGCAAGGCCATCGAGTACGCCAAGGCGCTGGGCTGCAAGCAGCTCAACGCGCTGGCCGGCCTCACCCCCAAGGACGTCCCCGCCGAGAAGGTGCGAGAGACGTTCATCAACAACCTGCGCTTCGCGGCGGATCGCCTGGCCGGCGAAGGCATCAAGCTCCTCATCGAGCCCATCAACACGCGCGACATCCCGGGCTTCTACCTGACGAAGACGCAGCAGGCGCTCGACATCATTCAGGCGGTCGGCAGCTCCAACCTCTGGCTGCAGTACGACATCTATCACATGCAGATCATGGAGGGTGACCTCGGCATGACCATCGAGAAGAACCTGCCGAAGATCGCCCACATGCAGCTGGCCGACAACCCTGGCCGCCACGAGCCGGGCACGGGCGAGATCAACTACGACTTCCTCTTCAAGCACATCGACAAGCTCGGTTACCAGGGCTGGATCGGGTGCGAGTACAAGCCGGCGGGCGAAACGACGGCGGGCCTCGGTTGGGTCAAGCCGTTCCTGTCGTAGTCGTAACTGGCGTAAACAAAGCAGCGTTCAAATAAGGGAGACAGAGAGCAATGAGCAAGATTGGTTTCATCGGCACCGGCATCATGGGCAAGCCCATGGCCGGCCACCTCATCAAGGGCGGCCACACGCTGTTCGTTTACGACGTCGCCGCGATCCCCGCGGACCTCACGGGCGCGGGCGCGACGGCCTGCAAGTCGGGCAAGGAGGTCGCCGAGAAGAGCGACGTCATCATCACGATGGTGCCGGACACGCCCCACGTCGAGGCCGCGCTCTTCGGTGACACGGGCGTCGCCAAGGGCCTTTCGAAGGGCAAGATCGTCGTCGACATGTCGTCGATCTCGCCCGGCGAGACGAAGAAGTTCGCCAAGCGCATCAACGAGCTCGGCTGTGAGTACCTGGACGCGCCCGTGTCGGGCGGCGAGGTCGGTGCGAAGAACGCCACGCTGACGATCATGGTCGGCGGCAACGAGGGCGCCTTCAACACCGTGAAGCCGATCTTCGAGCTGATGGGCAAGAACATCACGCTCGTGGGCGGCAACGGCGACGGCCAGACGTGCAAGGTCGCGAACCAGATCATCGTCGCGACGACGATCGAGGCCGTGAGCGAGGCGCTGCTGTTCGCCTCGAAGGCGGGCGCCGATCCGGCGCGCGTGCGCCAGGCGCTGATGGGTGGCTTCGCGAACTCGAAGATCCTCGAGGTGCACGGCGAGCGCATGGTGAAGCGCAACTTCGAGCCCGGCTTCCGCATCGAGCTGCACCAGAAGGACCTGAACCTGGCCCTGCAGGGCGCGCGCGAGATGGCGCTCAGCCTGCCGGTCACGGCGATCTGCGCGCAGCTCTTCAACATGGCGGCCGCGAACGGCGGCGCGAAGTGGGATCACTCGGGCATGGCCAAGGCGCTCGAGATGATGGCGAACCACCCGATCGCGAAGGGCTGATCGTTCGCATCGCTTCCCTGCTGGGAAGAAGAGGGGCCGCTCCGCCATGCGCGGGCGGCCCCTTTGTTCGTCAGGTGAGGTCGATCTTGGCGCCGGTGCTCGTCACGAACACCGCGGGCGCTGGTCCGTTGGACGGAACCTCCGCTTCATCGCTGGCCCTCAGCGCCCTCGCAAACTCCACCGCGACAGGACGCAGCTTCGGCTCGGCCTCGGCCCCCGCCGCCTCGTCCCCCGTCTCGTTCTCGCCTCGGCTCTTCATTGCAGCTCCTCGGTGGCAAATCGACCGGTGAAAACGAAGGGTATACGGTCCCCAGGAGGTCCCCTTCAGTGGCTCGACGGTGCGGTGCCCCAGATTGTCGCGCCAGGACGTGACGAAGAGCATGCCGCCCATGACCTTCTGCTGCCGTCCGTCCACCCCGATCTGGTGCCAGTTGATGGGTGCGACCATCAGTGTCTTGGCGTCCGGATAGTCGTCCGAAGGGCAAGGCAGCCAGAACCTGTCCTTCTTTGCCTCTTCCAAGTCCACGAGGTGGAAGACACCCTTGTGCCGCTCGTCGCGAAGCTTCCGCGCGATACCATGTCGATCGAAGATGGCTCTCGTGTTCTCCGCGCGACGTGAGGCCATCCCCTCCGATCGGCCCTTCGTCGCGAAGGCGATCTCCCCAGTCGGCAACTGCAGGCTGCTGACCAATCGGGAAAACGCCACGAGCCACTGAAATCCTCGGCTAATTCAAGCTCAGGGAATATGGCGCCCGTACTGGGGGGGAATTCGTCGGCGGCATGCTCACTCTGTTCATGGGTTCATGAGCACGAGATCCACGATCCCGTACGCCCGCGCCTCCTCCGCCGACATGAAGTTGTCGCGCTCGGTGTCGCGCGCGATCTTCTCGGCGGGCTGGCCCGTGTGTCGTTCGTAGATGCGGTTCAGCGTCTCGCGCGCATGAAGAATCTCGCGCGTGTGGATCTCGATGTCGGTGGTCTGGCCCTCGAAGCCGGCCAGCGGCTGGTGGATCATGACGCGCGCGTTTGGCAGCGCGCTGCGCTTACCCGCTGCGCCTGCGGCCAACAGCAAGCTCGCCATCGAGGCCGCCTGGCCCACGCACACCGTCGCGACAGGGCAGCGCAGGGCCTGCATCGTGTCGTAGATTGCCAGGCCCGCGGAGACCTCGCCGCCCGGCGAGTTGACGTACATCATGACGTCCTCGTCGGGGTCCTCGGACTCGAGGAACAGGAGCTGCGCGACGACGACGTTCGCGAGGTGCGCATCGATCTCGGCGCCCAGGAACACGATGCGATCCTTGAGCAGCCGCGAGAAGATGTCCCAGCCGCGCTCGCCGCGCGCCGTCTCCTCGACGACGGTCGGCACGAGCGCGCGGAGGTCACCGGGGCGGCTCATCGCTTCTCCGAAGTCGAGAGCCACGCGACCAGCGCCGCGCGCGAGAAGCGCCACGCGGCGCCGAGCTTGCGCCCGGGCAGCTTGCCCGCCTCGGCCAGCTCGAGCACGACCGCCTCTTCGACTTGAAGGAGGTCGGCCGCCTGCGCGGCGTTCATCACCTCGGGCAGCTCATAGGGGCGGAAGGAGTACGAGCCCCGCGAGACGCCGCCGTCGTCGAGCTGCGAGCCCGCGCTCCGTCGCGTCGCCAGGGCGCCCAGCGCGTCGAGCCCACGGTCGCTGTCGGGATCGACGTACCGCGTGACCAGCCCCGCGACCAGGTCCTTCTTGCGCACGCCCAGCGCGACCGCGGCGCGATCGAGCCTCTGCACGGCCGCCGAGGGCAGGCGCACGAAGAGCGCGCCCTCGGGTTCCTTCTTCTTCGACATATCAAAATGATATCTAAAGATATCTCCAACGCAACCTGCCCGAGGCGGCAGGCGCGGCGCACCCGGCGCATCGGATGCAACAGCGCGCCCGCGATTGTCTGTAAAATCGCGCGCGATGATCAGACGAAGCGCTGCGTTCGTGTTGGCCCTCGGCCTGTTGACGACCGGCTGCGGCGGCTCCTCGGGCCCTTCGGGCGCCACAGGCAGCGCCGGCACGTCTGGCGGCGCTGGGACGTCGGGCTCCGCCGGCACCTCCGGCACCGCCGGGACCACCGGCGCGGCCGGCACCTCGGGCGGCGCCGGGACCACCGGCAGCGCGGGCACGACGGGCGCCGCAGGGACGACCGGCGCCGCGGGCACGACCGGCGCTGGAGGCACCACCGGCGCGGCCGGCACGTCGGCGACCGCTGACGGCGGCGCCGGGCACGACGGCGGGAGCTCCGACGCCCCGGTCGTGATCCCCGACGGCGGCGGCCAGAGCTTCCTGCCGGCGGACTACAAAGGCACGCCCTTCAAGGCGCTGGTCATCCCCGGCCGCATCAACGCGTGCGACTACGATCGCGGGGGCGCGGGCGTCGCGTGGTGCCACTCGCCGGGCAACTGCGCGGGCGGCACCGTCACGGGCGACTACCCGTCGGGCTTCGGCGCGTACCGGCCGCCCATCCCGGCGAACGCGAAGCTCTGCAGCGGCGCCGCGTGCGACGACAACGTCGGCGTGTGCCGCATGAACCCGAGCAAGCCCGACAAGATCGACAAGACGAACCTCGCGCCGGCCGAAGACACGTACCTCTGCTACACGCAGGCCGGCACGTGGACGAAGTACACGGTGTACGTCGCGCAGGCGGGCACCTACGCCGTCGGCGGCTTCATGGCCGTGCCGCAGGGGGGCGCCATGAACATCTCGTTCGGCACGACCATCACGACCGGCAACGTCACGCTGCCCGTCCAGTCGCCCGTCGACGTGTGCGGCGGCGGCGAGTACTACCACTGCTGGATCCCGCGCCAAAACCTGGCGACGGTGACGTTCCCGGCCGCGGGCACCTACCTCATGACGCTGACGCAGGTGGGCCGCTTCAACGCCGACAACATCACGTTCACGAAGATGTGATCACGGCGCGGTGACGGCGCGCGCACCCGCCGTCCACCAATCGAGCACGCCTTCGAAGTCCGCCTCCGCCGGCGGCGCCTTGAGCTTCTCGATGGCCGCGCGATCCAGGTACCACTCGAGCGGCACCTTGTCCTTCTTCGGCGAGTCGTCGCGAAACGAGAACAGCTGCGTCGCGAAGAAGTGCTTGCGCCCGCCGAGGTGCGGATCATCGGCCAGCACCTCGATCTTCTGATCGTTTCGAAACGACATGCTGGCGCCCCGCGCGTTGAAGAAGCCTTCGACGGGCGTCGAGAGCGCGGAGTACCACTCGTGGACGCGACTCGGTCCCTCCGCCGATTCCAGCTCGGGCCTCTGCGACACGTCGTCGCGAATCTGAATCAGCATGACGCCCGACGTGTTCTGCTGGAGCCACGCCGAGTTCTTGTGAATCCACGCCGTCGCGACGTCGACGCCGAAGTTGTCGTAGTACCCCGCGTCGACGACGCGGCGGTCCGGGTTGGTCGTGAGCAGCGCCGCCGACGTCACCCACGGGAAGGTCGCGTTGAGCCGCGCCACCGTGCTGAGCTTGATCCCGTCGATCCCCCGCCCCGTGCACGCGAAGAGCTGTAGCGCCGAGATGGACTGCTGACAGGATTGTTCGCCACACGACGCGAGCGGCCCCATCGTGCGGGCCATCGTGTCGAGCTGGAGGTTGCTCACGAACAGGCGCCGCCCGTCTTCGACCAGCATGGGCGCATAGACGAGCGAGGGCAGCCACCCTGCCTTCTCGCCCTCGAGCAAGTCCCTGAAGGGACGGCCCAGCCGCGGCGCGTTCTTCTCCCAGACGTCCTCGAGCGCCGTGCCGCGGTCCGTCCGCGGCAGGATCAGCGCGCTCGTGATCGGCGTCAGCGCGTCCTTGGCCAACTCCTCTTCGATCTGGGTGAACCAGGCGGGCTCGAGCGCGGCGGTCGAGCGCCCGCGCGCGTTCAGCGCCGACACGAGAAAGCCCGCCCCCACCATGCCGCCCGAGGCTCCCGTGACGAGGCGGACGTGGCGGAGAAATCCGGGCTGACGCTGCTCGAGCCTCCCGAGGACGTTCACCGTCCATAGCCCCGCGCGGAGGGCGCCACCGCTGGTCGCGACGACGACCAGCGGCGGGCGAGCCTCGTGGAGCGCCTCCTTCCACGCGTTCAGCGCCGCCGTGTCGTCGAGGAGCTCGAGCGGCGCCGGGCCGTGCTCGAATGAAGCGTCATGGGGGCACCCGACTTCACCCGGGAAGCAGACGCCCGACAGGCCCGTCACGGGCCTGTCTCCCGTGACGCCGATCCAACAACCAAAGACGATCAGCACCGCCGACCAGAAGAGCCGCCAGCGTCGAAACCAGAAGCGCAGCAGCCCCCAGACACCCATCGCCAGCGAGAGGGCCAGCGTCACCGCGACCGCGGCCGGGACCTGCACGTGGCGATCGAGCCGCCACACGAAGACATAGGCCAGGCCCAGCGCCACCAGCACGACGAACTGTACGGCGTGGGCGCCGGGATCGGGCGCCGTCGCGCAGCGCTCGGGCGCGTGCCGGTGCCGCCGCGCGAGGAACTTCTTCGCGCGCTCCTGATGGTTCGCCGGCACGAGATCGAGCAGGCGCGTCTTGCGAACGCGAGCGAAGCGCAGCCAGAGCACGCCGAGGACGACGACGACGGGCCCGATCAGCACGAGCGATGCGTCGGGCGTCCGCGCGCGCCGCTCGAAGTAACCGATGACGGCGACGCCCGTGAGAACGAGCAGCGGCCAGACCACGTACCGCGCGAGGCTTCCCACCGTGGCGGCGTCGGGCGCGACGGCTTGATTCGGGTTCTCGCGGCTGTCGAGCAAGTAGCCGACGATCCCGAGCTCCGCGTACAGCACCGCCAGCGCGAAGCCCGCCCAGATCTTCGTGCCTGTCTGGTCGTGCCAGATGAGGCTGGGCGCGCCCAGCATGCTGCCCGCGCCCAAGATCGCCGCGAGCGGCAGCGCGAAGACCACCAGCAACGGCAGATACGCGATCCAGCCGATCGGTGGGTACGTCCAGAACCGAAACCCCGTCGCGCGGCGCCCGTGCTGCGCGCCGAGGACGACCTCCCCCTCGGTGCTCACGCCGCATCAGTACACCGGGCGCACGACTCCTGGCAACCGACGGGCTGCGGCGAAGCGCCTCAGGGCGCCGCGGGCGCCGTCGGTACGGTGAACCAAAACTTTGCGCCGTGGCCCGGCTCGCTCTCGACGCCGATGGCGCCGCCGTGCGCCTGCACGAGGCCCTTGGCGATGAAGAGGCCGAGACCCGAGCCGCCCGCCGGGCTGCCGGGCACACGAAAGAACTTCTCGAACAGGCCCTGCTGATGCTCCTTCGGGATGCCGGGCCCGTCGTCTTGCACCTCGAAGCGCACGTGCGTCGACTCGGCGACGCGGTGGCCGCGCACGTTCTCGGCCGGCCGCTCGGGCGCGGCGCGCACGACGATGCGGCTGCCCGCGGGCGCGAAGCGCAGCGCGTTTCCCAGCAGGTTCGTGAACACCAGCTGCAGGCGATCCGGATCGACGAAGACGTCGGGCAACCCCGGCGGCACCTCCGCCGCCAGCGTCAGCTGCGCCTGCTCGGCGGCGGCCCTGTGCACGTCCAGCGCGTTCCCGACCAGCGTCTCCGGATCGATGCGCCGCTTGTGCAGGTCGATCTGCCCCGACTCGAGCCGCGACAGGTTCAAGAGCTCGTCGACGATCACCTGCAGGCGCTCGCAGTCGTCGCGCGCCGCGAAGAGCAGATCGGCCTGCTTCTCGGTGAGCGGCCCCACGACGCCGTCGGTACACAGGTGGATCGCCATGCGCAGCGACGTGAGGGGCGTGCGGAACTCGTGAGCGACGGTCGCGACGAGATCGTTCTTGAGCTCGTCGAAGCGGAACAGGCGCGTGACGTCCTGGAGCACGACGGCCGCCCCCGTGACCACGCCCTCGTCGCTGTAGATGGGCGCCGCGCGCGGGAGCAGGATGCGCTCGCCGTCGAAGGCGATGCGCACGGCCTCCTCGAAGCCCTTGGGGATGTACGGGCCCTTGCCGCCGAGGACGTGCGCCCGCAGGCGCTCTATCGTGGCGCGCACGACTGGATCGGCGTTCGCGAAGATCTCGGGCGGCGGGCGATCGGGATCGATGGCCAGCAGGCGGTTCGCGGCCAGGTTCGCGCCCGTGACGGCGCCGTTCGCGTCGAGCATGAGCACGGGGTCGGGCAGGCTCTCGATGGCCGCCTGCGCGCCCTGCTGCGCCTGCAGGAGCTCGCCGAGGGAGCTCCGGCGATAGCGCTCGAGGCCGTCGGCCATGCGGTTGAACTCGGCGGCGACGGCGGCGATCTCGTCGCGGCCGCGCACGACGGCGCGGGCCTTGAGGTCGTTCTCCCCGAAGCGCCGCACGGCGGCCGTGACGACGCCCAGCGGGCGCAGAAGGCGCGCCGTCAGCCACACCGACGCCAGGATGCCGAGCGCCAGCGCGAGCACGACCGCCGCCACGACGAGGCGCTCGAATTGGGCGGCGCGCCGATCGGCCTGCTCGACCTTTCGCACCATGGCGTCTTGGTTGATCGCGAGGATCTTGTCCTCGAGCTGGTTGATGCGCGAGAAGGCCGGCGCGACGCGCGTGAAGTAGAGCGGCGCGCGCGCGTCGCCGCCTTTGGCCGCCCCGTAGGCGTCGAGCGCCGCCGCGTAATCGGCCCACGCGTCGCCGAGCTTGCGCGTGGCGGCCCCCTCGCCGGGCTCGGTGATGTTGCCCTGCTGCGCCGCGAGCTCCTGCTCGAACCTCTGCCGGCTCTCGGCGATCTGCGCGGCCGTTCCCGCACCATGCCCCGCGAGCTCGAACAGCGCGGCGTTGTTGATGCGCTCCAGCGACTCCTTCATGCGCTCGGCCGCGAGCACGCTGCGGTAGTTGTCGGCCAGCACGAACCGCGCCTGCTGGCCCAGACGCCGCGTCACCGCGCCCGAGAGGATGCCGAGCAGCGCCAGCGCGAGGACGAGCGGCGCCTGCGCGAAGAGCAGCTTGGCCCGCAAGCTCACGCGGAGGTCTCCTCTTCGGTGGAGACGACGTGGATGTCGAGGCCGCTGCCCTCACGCACCAGCCTGAGCGGCAGCGTGAGCCCCAGCGCCTGCCGCCACGACGACTGGTATGACCGCCCCACGACGATGTGTCCCACGCTGTGCGAGCGCGCGAACTCGAGGATCGCGTGCACGGGATCGGGCGAGCGCAGGCGCACCACCTCCGCGCCCAGCTCGCGCGCGAGATCGGTGTTCGTCATCAGGTGGCGCTGCGCCTCGGCGTCGATGCGATCGGGCGCCTCGGCGGGCGTCTCGACGAAGACGACGAACCAGTCCGTGCTGAGGCGCCCGGCCAGCCGCGAGCCCTTGCGCACGAGGATCGACCCGCGCGGTGAAGCCGACGACAGACACACCATCACGCGCACCCCAGGCGCGCCCCGTTCGGCGTTCGCGTCGGCAGCCGGCGGCCGCCGCGCGCTCGAGCGCTCGACGCTCTCGGCGACCTCGCGCAAGGCGAGCTCGCGCAGGTGCGCCAGGTTCTCGTCCTTGAAGAAGTGCTCCAGCGCCCAGCCGATCTTGTCGCCTCCGTAGATCTTTCCGGCGCGCAGCCGCTCCTGGAGGTCCTCGACGGCGAGATCGAGGTTCACGACCTGATCGGCCTGCTTGAGGAAGCTGTCGGGCACCGTCTCGCGGATGGCGACGCCCGTCACGCGCTCGACGACGTCCTTCAGGCTCTCGAGGTGCTGCACGTTGAAAGCGCCGATCACGTTGATGCCCGCGTCGAGCAGCTCGACGACGTCCTGGTAGCGCTTGCGGTTGCGGCTACCGGGCACGTTCGTGTGCGCGATCTCGTCGACGATCGCGACGGCCGGGTTTCGTTTGAGGATGTTGTTGAGGCTCATCTCCTCGACGACGACGCCGCGATACTCCACCTGCCGGCGGGGCACGACCTCGAGGCCCTCGATGAGCGCGTGCGTGTCGGCGCGCCCGTGCGTCTCGACGAAGCCGACGACGATGTCCACGCCGCGCTTTCGCAGCGCGTGCGCCTCCTCGAGCATGCGATACGTCTTGCCCACGCCCGCCGCGAAGCCGATGTAGAGCTTGAGCCGACCGCGCTTCCCTCGCTCGACGAGCTCGAGGAAGTCGTCCGCACGGGTGCGGCTCGAGGAGGTCGGCATCGGGGTCACGGTACGCTCGCGGCCGACGGTCCGGCAAGAGGCCCGGCAAGAGGTCAGCAAGCGACGTACCCGCGTCCGAATTGCACGCGCGCTGCCATTCGCCGGGCCGCATGTTCGGCCCATCTTTCGAATTGCGTCCGGCCATCGCCAGGCGGGGCGCTCGCCCTGTGGATCGCAGGGCCGACGGTCGGGCCGTCTTGCATTCAGCAACGGATCGACCCCCGTGACGCTCACCGCGCCCCTCGGCGGGGCGCGCGCCCCCCCCGAACGTAGGCTGCAACCCGACGAAGCGCGTGTTCGTGCAATCTGCACCGCCCGCCCGCCCCGGAGCCGAAAGCTCCGCGGGCCGCGCCTGGCACGTCTGATGCTCTTTCGACGGGTGTCATGAAGGACATCGTCTTCATCGCCGTCACCGTCGCGTTCTTCGGGGTTTCGTGGGTGTACGCGAAGGCCTTCGACCATCTCTAGCAGCAGGAGCCAGCTCGCGATGACCCTCGACTACGCCATCGGCGCATTTCTCTCCGTCGCCCTCACCGCGTACCTCGTGTACGCGCTCATCCGTCCCGAGAAGTTCTAAGGAGCCCGTCCCATGACCGCGATCGGTTGGCTGCAAATCATCGTCTTCTTCGCCGCGATCGTCGCGGTCACGAAGCCGCTCGGCCTCTACATGTTCCGCGTGTTCGAGGGCGAACGGCAGCCGCTCCCGCGCGTCTTCGGGCCGGTCGAGCGTTTCCTTTATCGGCTCTCGGGCGTCGATCCGAAGAAGGAACAGACCTGGAAGGGGTACACGTTCGCGCTGCTGGCGTTCAGCGCGTTCGGCATGCTCGTCACGTATCTGATCCAGCGCTTCCAGCACGTGCTGCCGCTCAACCCGCAGCACCTCGGCGCCGTCGAGCAGGGCTCCGCGTTCAACACGGCGGCCAGCTTCACGACGAACACGAACTGGCAGGGGTACTCGGGCGAGTCGACGATGAGCTACCTCACGCAGATGGCGGGGCTCGCGTGGCACAACTTCACGTCGGCCGCCGCGGGCATCGGCGTCGCGCTCGCGCTCGGCCGCGGCTTCACGCGGCGCCCGGGGCCCGACGGCAGCAAGACGCTGGGCAACTTCTGGGTCGACCTCACGCGCGGCATCCTGTACGTCTTCCTGCCGCTCAGCATCCTGTTCGGTCTCGTCCTGGTTTGGCAGGGGTGCATCCAGAACTTCTCGCCGTACCTCGACGTGACGACGCTCGAGGGCGGCAGGCAGACGCTGGCGCTCGGCCCCGTCGCCTCGCAGGAGGCGATCAAGCAGCTCGGCACGAACGGCGGCGGCTTCTTCAACGCGAACGCGGCGCATCCGTTCGAGAACCCGAACCCGTTCACGAACTTCCTGTCGCTGTTCATGATCTTCGCCGTCTCGTCGGCGCTGACGTACACGTACGGCCGCATGGCGCGCGACCAGCGGCACGGGTGGGCCGTGTGGGGCGCCATGACCATCCTCTTCTTCGCGGGCGTCACGGCGTGCTACTGGGCCGAGGCGCACGGCAACCCCGCCCTCGCGGGCCTGCCCATCGATCAGACGATCGGCAACATGGAGGGCAAAGAGGCGCGCTTCGGCGTCTCGGCGACGGCGCTCTACGCGACGGTCACCACCGACGCGTCCTGCGGCGCCGTCAACGGCATGCACGACAGCTTCACGCCGCTCGGCGGCCTCGTGCCGCTCGCCAACATCCAACTGGGCGAGGTGGTGTTCGGCGGCACGGGCGCGGGCCTCTACGGCATGCTCGTCTACGTCGTCCTCACCGTGTTCATCGCCGGCCTCATGGTCGGGCGCACGCCCGAGTACCTGGGCAAGAAGATCGAGGGGCGCGAGATGAAGCTCGCGATGCTGTACGTGCTGATCTTCCCGCTGCTCATCCTGGGCTTCGCGGCGTGGAGCGCCGTCAAGCCGTACGGTGTGTCGTCGCTGAACAACAGCGGCCCGCACGGCCTCATGGAGATGCTGTACGCGTTCACGAGTGCCGCCGGGAACAACGGCTCCGCCTACGCGGGCCTCAACGCCAACACCCCTTGGTACAACGTCACGCTCGGCATCACGATGCTCGCGGGACGGTTCCTCATGATCGTCCCGGCGCTGGGCATCGCCGGCGCGATGCTGAACAAGAAGGTCGTGCCCCCGAGCGGCGGCACATTCCCCACCAACGGCGGCACCTTCGCGATGTTGCTGGTGTCGGTCGTCGTCATCGTGGGTGCACTCACGTTCTTCCCCGCCCTCTCGCTCGGCAACCTCGTCGAGCACTTCGCGGCGACCGCCGGAAAGGTCTTCTAGTCATGTTCCGCCCCAAAGCGCAGGCCCTGTCCCTCTTCGATCGCGCCATCGTCTCGCGCGCCGCCGGCGACGCGTTCCGCAAGCTCGCCCCGCGTCACGTCGCGAAGAACCCGGTCATGTTCGTCGTCGAGATCGGCAGCGTGCTGACCACCTTGGTCTTCGTGCGCGATCTGCTCCACCGGCAAAGCGCAGGGGCACCGCTCTGGTTCACGGGCGCCGTGATGGTGTGGCTGTGGTTCACCGTGATCTTCGCCAACTTCGCCGAGGCCGTCGCCGAGGGCCGCGGCAAGGCGCAGGCGGACACCCTCCGCAAGATGCGCAAGGAGACGATGGCGCGCCGGCTCGTGGGTGGCCTCGGCGGCAAGGAGGAGCGCGTGCCGTCGTCTTCGCTCCGCAAGGGCGATCTCTGCCTCGCCGAGCCCGGTGACCTCATCCCGGGCGACGGCGAGATCATCGAGGGCATCGCCTCCGTCGACGAGTCGGCCATCACGGGCGAATCGGCCCCGGTCATCCGCGAGAGCGGCGGCGACCGCTCGGCCGTGACGGGCGGAACGAAGGTGCTGTCCGACCGCATCGTCGTGCGCATCGCCGTCGATCCGGGCGAGTCGTTCCTCGACCGCATGATCGGCCTCGTCGAGGGCGCCGCGCGCCAGAAGACGCCGAACGAGATCGCGCTGCACATCCTCCTCGTCGGCCTCACGATCGTGTTCCTGTTCGCGTGCGTCACGCTCGTGCCGATGGCGGCCTACTCGAGCATCGGCCTTTCGGCCACGGTGATCGTCGCGCTGCTCGTTTGCCTGATCCCCACGACGATCGGCGGCCTGCTGTCTGCGATCGGCATCGCCGGCATGGATCGCCTGCTGCAGAAGAACGTCATCGCCATGAGCGGCCGCGCCGTCGAGGCGTCGGGCGACGTGGACACGCTGCTCCTCGACAAGACGGGCACGATCACCCATGGCAACCGCATGGCGCACGAGCTGCTTCCGCTCGATGGCGTGAAGATGGACGAGCTCGCGACGGCCGCCATGCTGGCGAGCCTCGCCGACGAGACGCCCGAGGGGCGCTCGATCGTGACGCTGGTCAAGGACAAGCTGGGCCTCTCGGGCGACGCCCAGCCGGCGGGCGCCGTGTTCGTGCCGTTCACCGCGCAGACGCGCATGAGCGGCGTCGACCTCGGGACGCGCGCCGTCCGCAAGGGCGCCGTCGACGCCGTCATCGCGCACGTTCAGGACCTGGGCGGCCACGTGCCCGCGGCGCTCAAGGCGCAGGCGAACGCCATCGGCGACGCGGGCGGAACGCCGCTGGCCGTGTCCGACGGCGCGCGCGTGCTGGGCATCATCCACCTCAAGGACATCGTCAAGGCCGGCATCGCCGAGCGCTTCGCGCGCTTCCGCGCCATGGGCATCCGCACCGTCATGATCACGGGCGACAACCCGCGCACGGCGGCCGCGATCGCCAAAGAGGCCGGCGTCGACGACTTCCTCGCCGAGGCGACGCCCGAGGCGAAGATGCGCCTCATCAAAGAAGAGCAGGCGAAAGGGAAGCTGGTCGCCATGACGGGCGACGGCACGAACGACGCGCCCGCGCTGGCGCAGGCCGACGTCGGCGTCGCCATGAACAGCGGCACGCAGGCCGCGAAGGAGGCCGGCAACATGGTCGACCTCGACTCGAACCCCACGAAGCTGCTGGAGATCGTCGAGGTCGGCAAGCAGCTGCTGATGACGCGCGGCACGCTGACGACGTTCTCGATCGCCAACGACGTCGCGAAGTACTTCGCGATCTTGCCGGCGCTGTTCATGGGCGTGTTCCCGGAGATCGCGCCCCTCAACGTGATGCACCTCGCGTCGCCGCTGTCGGCCATCCTCTCGGCCGTCATCTTCAACGCGATCATCATCATCCTCCTCATCCCGCTCGCGCTGCGAGGCGTGAAATACAGGCCGCTGGGCGCGGCGGCGATCCTGCGCCGCTCGCTGCTGGTCTATGGCGTCGGCGGGATCGTCGCGCCGTTCGTCGGCATCAAGCTGATCGACCTCGGCCTCGTGGCCTTCAAGCTCGTCTGAATCGTCGGAGCACTCCCATGCGCAATGAAATCATCGTCGCTCTCCGCGTCACCCTCGTGACCCTGGTCCTCACGGGTCTGATCTATCCGCTGGCCATGACGGGCGCGGCTCAGGCTCTCTTTTCCGACCGCGCGAACGGCAGCCTCATGCACGACGAGAAGGGGGCGGTCGTGGGCTCCGAGCTCATCGGTCAGGTGTTCACGAGGCCGGCGTACTTGCAGGGCCGTCCGTCAGCCGCCGGCAACGGTTACGACGCCACGGCGTCGTCGGGCTCGAACCTCGGCCCCACGTCGAAGAAGCTGCGCGATCGCGTGGCCGGGGACGTCGACCGCCTCCACAAGGAGAACCCCGAGGCGCCCCTGCCCGTGCCGGCCGACCTGGTGACCACCTCGGCGAGCGGCCTCGATCCGGATCTCTCCCCCGGCGCGGCGCTGTGGCAGGTGCCGCGCATCGCGAAGGCGCGCCAGCTCGATCCGGACCGCGTGCGCGCCGTCATCGAGAGCCGCGTGCAAGGTCGCGATCTCGGCGTCTTCGGCGAGCCACGCGTCAACGTGCTGGCGGTCAACCTCGCGCTGGATCAGCAGTTCGGCAAACCGACGCGCGCGCAGCCCGCGGCGCCCACGGCGGCCGCCGAGAACAAGTGACGCCCCGCGCCGCTCATCCGACCGGTGAGGCGCTGAGCGTGCGCGCGGCTCGGCCGGCGGCCGTTACGCAAGCATCGCCGGTCTGAAACACGATCTCGACCATCCCGAGCTGATCCTTGTTCCGGCATTTCGCGGGGAAACACCGATGAAGAAGATCGAAGCGATCGTGAGGCCGCACCGCCTGGGTGACGTCGTCAACCGCCTGCACCTCATCGGCGTACCCGGAATGACGATCTCCGACGTCTTTGGCAACAGCGCCGGGGCGGCGTTCGAGGGCGTGTACCACGGGCTGCGCTACCGAATGGAGAGCTCGCCGCGGTGTCAGCTGATGGCCGTGGTGCCCGACGAGCTGGCCGACGCGTGCGTGCGCGCGATCCTGCATTCGGCGCGCACCGAAGAGCACGGCGACGGCATCATCGCCGTCAGCGACGTCATCGAGGCCGTGCGCATTCGCACGGGCGAGATCGGACCGGACTGCCTCTGAGCTACCGCGTCCCAGAGAAGCCGCGCTTGGCGAGCGCCTGCTCGACCGCGGTGAGGCCAGCGTCGCTGGCCGCGGTGAGCAGCGGAAGCTGGCGCAGCGCGAGCGAAAGCGAGCGCACGTTCGTGTTGCGTCGGGACAACCTCACGAGCTCGCTCGACAGCTTCTCGAACTCGTCGAGCTCTCCTTGCGCGGCGTCGAGCGCCCCGGGCTTGGCGCCGCGGCCCAGCGCCGCCAGCGCCTCTCGCGCCGTCGTCTCGCGCGCCGCCATGTCCTTCTCCATGCGGGACATCGCGGCCTCGTCTGCCTCGGCGATGTGCGGCGCCTGCTCGATCTGGATCTCGCGCACGGCCAGCACGGCGCGCGCCACTTCGCCGTCGACGCGGCAGCGATCCTTCGCGGGAACCGACCTCGCGAACGTGGCCAAAGCGCCCCGGAACGCGTCGGCCGCCTCGCGCACGGGGCCGAACGACAGGCGCTGCGCCTTGAGGTTCGTGTTCTCGACGGCCAGCGTCAGCACCTGCTCGTCGGCCTTGCGGTA
>DASZUD010000267.1:0-19045 GCA_035548155.1 Polyangia bacterium | reverse complement strand
GCCACGATAGCGGGTACTGCGGTCGCGGGCGCTCCCTTCGTGGCCGGCTCCCGCCCCGTGGCGCCGGCCGGCGAGGAGAGCCTCTGGGAGGGCCGCCCTTCGCTGAAAGCCCTCGCGGTGCAGATGATCGCGACGGTGCTGTTCGCGATCCTACTCCCCGTCGCCGTCTACCTGGCCTATGGCCCCGTGCGCGACGCGCTCTCGCACGCTTCCCGCGACGCGGCCGATCTGGTGGCCGAGCACGAGGACGGTGCGCGCACGGCCATCATCCTCGGCGTCGTCGCCCTGGTCGGCGCGCGCCTGGTGCGCCTCGGCTGGCGCATGCTCGCGCTGCGCAGCCACCGCTACGGTGTCTCGAACCAGCGCATCCTCGTCGAGAGCGGCGTGTTCTCGAAGTCGCTGGCCGAGATCGACGTGCGCACGATCGAGGACATCACCTTTCACCAGACCTTCGTCGAGCGCCTGCTCGGCATCGGCCAGATCGCGATCCTGTCGGCGGACCCGTCAAACGCGCGCGTGCGCCTCGTGGGCGTGCCCGACCCACGCCAGGTGCGCGAGCTCATCCGCGGCAGCGCCTACCAGGCGACGCGCGGCCAGCTGTTCACCCGCGCGACCTGACATCGAGGACCCTCAGATGGTCCCCGTGCGGACCTCAGATGGTCCCCTCGCCCCTCGGCGCTCGCTCCGCCGAGCAAAGCTTCGGCTGCGCTCGAATTCTAGCCCCTACTCGACGACCGTCATCCAGCCGTGCTTGTCGGGGGCCCGGCCGTACTGGACGTCGGTGACGGCGTCATAGAGGCGGCGGGCCACCTCGCCCGCCTGGCCGCCGTTGATGACCAGCTTCTCGCCGCGCCAGCCGAGCTCGCCCACGGGCGTGATGACGGCGGCCGTGCCGCAGCCGAACACCTCCCGCAGGGCACCGTTGCGGTGCGCCGCGAGCAGCTCGTCGATGGCGATGGGCCGCTCGCTCACGGCCATGCCCCAATCACGCAGCAGCGTGATGATCGAGTCGCGCGTCACGCCGGAGAGGATGCTGCCCCCGAGCGGCGGCGTGATGAACTCGTCGCCGATGCGGACGACGAGGTTCATCGTGCCGACCTCTTCGAAGTAGCGGTGGTTCGAGGCGTCCGTCCACAGCACCTGCGAGTAGCCGCGCGCCTTGGCCTCTTCGGCGGCGAGCAGGCTGGCCGCGTAGTTCGCGCCCGACTTCACGGCGCCGAGGCCGCCCACCGCTGCGCGCACGTACTTGTCCTCGATCCAGATGCGCGCCGGGGTGAACACCTGACCGCCATAGCCGCCCACGGGCGAGGCGATCACGAAGTAGACGTAGCGCTTCGACGGCCGCACGCCGAGGAAGGGCTCGGTCGCGACCAGCGTCGGACGGATGTAGAGCGAGGTGCCCGACGACGACGGCACGCACTCGCGATCGGCGCGCACGAGCTCGAGGACCGACTCGCGGAACAGCTCTTCGTCGATGGACGGCATGCACAGGCGCGGCGCCCCGTCGTGCATGCGCTTCGCGTGGCGATCGAGGCGGAAGACGCGGACCTTCCCGTCGGCGCCGCGGAACGCCTTGAGCCCGTCGAAGAGCTCCTGGCCGTAGTGCAGCACCGCCGCCGCCGGATCGAGCGTGAGCGGCCCGTACGGGACGACGCGCGGGTCGAACCAGCCGCCGCGATCGACGTCGTAGTCGATGATGGCCATGTGGTCCGTGAACGTGCGCCCGAAGACGAGCTCGGAGTCCTGGGGGCGGGGCTTGCGGGACGAAGCGAGGTTCAGGGCGAACTTGGACGACATGGCCCGGCAAGGATATCGCAAAATCCGTCCGTCGCTGGCCCCGGACTGCGGGCGCGCGCTCGACGGTGGTTGGCCCCCCTCCGCCGGGCGCGTGGCGAACAGCCGCGTCGTGGGCGCTACCGGCGCAGGCGCGGCTCGACCGACAGCGTCTCTTTCTTCGACCCGCGCAGCACGGTCAGCGTCGTGGGCACGCCGGCCAGCTCCTCGGTGAGGAGGCGGTGCAGGTCGTCGATGCCCGCGATGGGCCGGTCGCCGAAGCCGACGATGAGGTCGCCGTCGCGCAGGCCGCCCGTCGCCGCCGGGCTGCCGGGCTCCGTCGAAACGACGAACACGCCGGTCTCGTGCGGCAGGTCGTGGTAGCGCACGACGCGCCGGTGCAGCGGCACGTTCTGTCCCGCGACGCCGAGGTAGGCGCGGCGGATGCGCCCCTCGTGAATGAGCTTGCCCATCACGAACTTCGCCGTGTTCGCCGCGATCGCGAAGCAGATGCCCTGCGCCGGCATGATCATCGCCGTGTTGACGCCAATCACCTGCCCGCGCGCGTCGACGAGGGGCCCGCCCGAGTTGCCCGGGTTCAGCGCCGCGTCCGTCTGAATGACGTCGTCGACGAGGTGCCCGCTCTTCGTGCGCAGCGAACGGCCGAGCGCGCTGACGACGCCCGCCGTGACGGTGCAGTCGAAGCCGTACGGATTGCCGACCGCGATCGCGATCTGCCCCACGCGCAGGCTCGCCGAGTCGCCGAACGCGAGCGGCACCAGGTGAGGCGCGTCGATCTTGATGACCGCGAGGTCCGTCTCGGGATCGTCGCCCACGAGGCTGGCCGTCGCGCGCTCGCCATCGAGCAGCGCCACCTGGATGCGCTTCGCGCCGCTCACGACGTGGCTGTTCGTGAGCACGAACCCGTCGGGCGTCACGATGAACCCCGAGCCGCTGCCCATCCCCGGGTCCTGCCGCTCGCGCCCCTTGCCCGGCTGCGGCGGCCCCTGCACCTCGATCTTCACCACCGAGGCGCTCACTTGCTCCGCGACCGACGTCACCGTCCGCGAGTAAGCGTCCAAGAGCTCCTGATCTCCAACGTCAATCCTGCTGACTGCACTGCTCATCTTGAGAACCTCGATTTCGAACCTCGATTTGAGATGCCCGATTCACCCAACCCGCCGCACCTGCTGAGCCAGCGCGAGCGCAGTGAGCGAGCTCACCGACGGAAGACGCGGCTCCGCCGCGCCGGCTCTCGCGAGAGCCGACCGGGAGGGGCCCCTGGGGAGGGCCACCGGCCCTCCCCACCAAGCCAGCGAGCGAAGCGGACGCCGTTAGATCGCCAGCGCGCCGGTCCTGATGAGGTACGCGAGGCGCTCGCGCTGGTCGGGCTCGAGCAGCCCGTGGATGCGCCCGAGCGCCTTCGTGACCGCGTCGCGCAACCGCTCCGCCGTCGCGACGCGCAGCGCGCCCGCTTCTTTGGCGCGCGCCTCGTCGAAGGTCTCGGCCCCCAGCGCGTCGGCGAAAGCCGTCAGCGTGCGCCGGCGGTCCACCTCGGCCTGAGCGCGCTCGGTCTTGAGCTCGTCCAGGATGCGGGCCAGATCCGCGACCTGACGCTCGTCGAGCTCGAGCTTGTAGGCCAGGAACCGCAGCGGCCGGCGGACTCCGAAAGAGCCGCCGCCGAAGCCGTCCCCGTCGCCGCCGTCGCCCGCGGGCGGCCCGCCGCCCCACCCTCCGCCGCCGTGCCCGTGACCGTGCCCATGTCCGTGCCATCCTCCCGGCCCGCAGCTCGCGGCTTCACGCTCTCCGCCGCAACCACCGGCCATCTGGCGCGCACGCCACCACGACACCATCGCTGGATGCATTGCTTCTTCTCCTTTCGCCGAGGCCATCAGCTCCCGGCGGGTCTTCTCCGTGGGCGATATGCCTCACGGACTGCTCACTCTTCAGTTTTAAGCGCAAAATCTCGAGCGTCAACTCGCCCGACGTTGGACGTCGGTGGTATCAATCCGACCATGTGGGTCGCGCGCGCCGTCTCCCTCGCGAGCCGCCTCCCCGAGCCGAAGCGGTGGCTCTGGCGCGGCTGGTACCAGTTCCTCGCTTCACGCTACCGGCAGCCGGGCTGGACCTTCATGAATTACGGCTACCGCGCCGAAGGCGCCCCGCCACGCGCGCTCGACGCCGCGGACGAGCCCGACCGTTCCTTCATCCAGCTCTACGACACCGTGGCCGGCGCCGTTCCCCTCGCCGGCCTCGACGTGCTCGAGGTCGGGTGTGGCCGGGGCGGCGGCGCGTCGTTCGTCGCGCGTTACCACGGCCCGCGTCGTACGGTCGCCGTCGACGTCGCCGAGAGCGCCGTCGCGCTGTGCCGCCGCCGCTTCTCCGCGCCGGGGCTCTCGTTCGAGGTGGGCGACGCCGAGCGCCTGCCCTTCCCCGCGGCGACCTTCGACGCCGTCATCAACGTCGAGTCGTCGCACTGCTACGGGCGCATCGACGCGTTCTTCGCCGAGGTGCGCCGCGTTCTGCGCCCGGGCGGCGCCTTCCTTTACGCCGACTTCCGCGCGCGCGGGGAGCTCGACGGCTGGCGGACCGCGCTGCGCTCGTCGGGGTTGCGCGTCGAGGCGGAGCGCGACCTGACGCCCGGCGTGCTGGCCGCGCTGGACGCCGACGACGAGCGGAAGCGCTCGATGATCCCGACGCTGATCGATCGCCCGCTCCTGGGCGTGTTCCGGCAGTTCGCGGGCCTGCGCGGCACGGCGATCTACGACGAGCTGCGCACGGGCGCGCTGACGTACCTGGCGTTCACCGCGCGGGCGTGACCACCGCTCGACGCGCGCGCCCCGATCTCGTAGGTTGGTGCCGACGATGCGCTACTGGTTGATGAAGTCCGAGCCCAGCGTGTTCTCCATCGACGATCTCGCGAAGGCGCCCAAGCAGACGACGTCGTGGGACGGCGTGCGCAACTACCAGGCGCGCAACCTGCTGCGCGAGGCCGCCGTCGGTGACGGCGTCATCTTCTATCACTCGAGCGCCGATCCCCCCGCCGCCGTGGGCACGGCCACCGTGGCGCGCGCCGCCTACCCGGACGCGACGCAGTTCGACCCCAAGGACGACCACTACGATCCCGACAGCAAGAAGGACGATCCGCGCTGGTTCGTCGTCGACGTGAAGCTGGACCAGAAGTTCGCGCGCCCCGTGACGCTGGCCGAGCTGCGGGCGCGGCCCGAGCTCGCCGACATGGTGCTGCTGCGCAAGGGGAGCCGCCTGTCGGTGCAGCCGGTCACCGCCGCCGAGTGGAAGGTCGTCTGCAAGATGGGCGGCGTCAAATCGTCGTGAGCGAAGCCCGCTCGCCCCGCGGCTTCCACCACCTGGCCATCCAGGTCCGCGATCTCGCCGCGGTCGAGCGCTTCTACAGCGAGGCGCTCGGCCTTCGCGTGACCCGCCGCTGGCCCTGGCGCGACGGGCGGCCCGGCGAACGCGCCGTGTGGCTGGCCCTCGGCGAGCGCGAGGAGGACGGCTTTTTGGCCCTCGAGGTCGTCGGCGACGGTCCGACGGGCGCCGAGGATCCGTTGCGCGCGACGTGCCCCGGCCTGCACCTCGTCGCGCTGCGCATCGAGCGCGCCGCGCGCGACGCGTGGGAGCGCCGCCTGGCCGCCGCCGGCGCTCCCGTCGAGGCGCGCTCGGCGTTCACGCTGTACGTCCGCGATCCCGAGGGCAATCGCGTGGGCCTCTCCCACTTCCCCGAAGAGGCCGGCGCCTGATGGCGTCGGTGACCTTCTTGCCCTCGGGCCTGCGCGTCGAATGCGCCGCCGGTGAGTCCGTGCTGGAGGTGGGCCGGCGGGCGGGCGTCGCGATCTCGACCGCCTGCGTGGGCAAGGCGACGTGCGGTCTCTGCCGCGTGAAGCTCGTCGACGGAGAGGCGTTCGTCACGCCGTTCAACGCGGCCGAGAAGCGGCACCTCGGCAACGTCTACTTCATCACGAAGCAGCGCCTGGCGTGCCAGACGCGCGTCTCGGGCGACGTCGTCGTGGACGTGCCGCCGCCCGACGCCTAGTGACCGATCGCGATCGGCGCGACGCAGTCGCGTTCGGGATCGGCCGAAAGCGGCAGCCACCGCTGGCTCGACGACTCGACGACGCCGGCGACCATCACGGGCGCGGAGACGCGCTCGTCCAGCGTCGCGCCCCGCTTCGCCAGCTCCGCGCGGAACGCGGCGTACCCGGGGACGTCGAAGATCGCGAAGAAGACCTGCTGGCGCACGTCGGGCTCGGGCGCGCGGCGGTGGCCCACGCAGCGAGGGACGGGAGGCGAGGCGCCGAGCCCGGCCTGCCGCGCCAGCTCGAGCAGCGCCTCGGGCGCGGGTCGCGCGGCGCCCATGCGGGCCAGCTCCGCCTCGAGGACCAGGGGGATGCCCGGGAGCTCCGGCGCGCTCATCGACTCCATCGAGCGCTTGAACACCTGGTCGAAGAGCTCGCGCGGCAGCTCGGGCGGCGGGTCGAGCACGAGCGCCGCCTCGTTCGGTCCCGGCGATGGAACCAGGGCGACGCGCCACTGGCCCTGGGTCGCGCGAGACAGCTGGTAGGGCGTGCGGCGCGCGCCCGTCACCGTCTGCCAGAACACGACGGCCAGCACGGCGGCCGCGACGAGCGGCAGCGTCACCTTGACGAGCGTGCGGCGCGACGACGGGCGAGGCTCGGCCATGCGCCCTTGTATCACGCGCTCAGGCGCGCATCGCCTTCACCATGCGGTCGATCGGGCGCAGCATCACCACGACGATGAGCATCGCCGCCATCACGACGTAGCCGAGCACGTCGTAGCGTTCGAGCGCGCCGCTGGGCGTCTGCACGACGATGAGGCCGGCGACGAACGCGCCGACGCCGCCCGCCGCCTGCTGCAGCGACGAGTTCACCGACATGAAGGATCCGCGGTGCGCCGGATCCGGCACGGCCGAGATGAGCGCCGTCGCGGAGATCATGCGGGACGTGATCCCCATGAACAGCAGGACGTTGAGGGCGATGAGCCACGCGAGCGGCGTGGGGCCGAGGTGCGTGTAGATGAGCACCATCGCGGCCGTGAGCACCGAGCCCCCGACGAACAGCGGATACTTCCCGATGCGATCGCTGAGGCGCCCGAGATACGGGCCGGAGATGAGCGTGCCGATGCCCGTGATGGCGTAGATCGTCGGCAGCTGGTCGAGCCCGATCTTGATGTTGTTGACCGTGTACGCGCTGCCGAACGGCATCAGCATGAAGCCGCCCGTCGCGAGCAGGATCGTCGTCATGAACGTCTGCACGTACCGGCGGTTCGCCACGGTGTGAAACAGGTGGGAGAACGGGTTGCTGCGCTTGCTCTGCAGCTTGAGGTGCTCGTCGATCGGCTTGAGCTTCGCGAAGATCAGCAGGCCGGCAATGACGGTCAGACCGACGATCATCAGGAAGGGCGCGTGCCATCCCCAGGTGTTCGCGAGGTAGAGGCCGATCGGCAGGCCCAAGACCTGGCTGGCGGCGAACGACGTCTGGACCACGCCCATGACGCGCCCGCGCATCGACAGCGGGAAGAGGTCGGTGATGATCGCCATCGAGATCGACCCGATGACGCCGCCGAAGATGCCGGTGACGATGCGCGCGCCCAGCAGGAACTCGTACGTCGGCGCCACGCCGCACAGCAGCGTCCCCAGCGTGAAGCCCGCGTAGAAGAAGAGCAGCAGCTTCTTGCGATCGAACCTGTCGGCGAAGCCGGCCGCCAGCAGGCCCGAGACCGCGGCGCTGAACGCGTAGGCCGACACGACGAGCCCGAATCGCTTCGTCTCGATGTGAAGATCGCGCAGCAGGATCGCGCCCAGCGGCGAGATGATCATGAAGTCCAGGATGATCGTGAACTGCAGGAACGCGAGCACGCCCACGACGAACTTCTGGTAGGACGAGAAGGCGGCCGGCGCCGCGGCGGCGGGCGCAGGCCCGGGTCCAGGCGCGGCCACGGGAGCAGCAGAGGCTTCGGTGCTCATGGAGGGGAACCTTCTTAGCAGGTCCGGCCCTCTCCGAGGGACAAACCCGCGTTAAGATTTGTGTCGATGAACCTCCGAGACTCGTCCCACGTGACCAGCGTGGCCCGCCTGCTCCGCGGGCAGGTGCCCGTCGGCTCCCCCGTCACGGTGCGCGGCTGGGTGCGCACGCGCCGCGACTCCAAAGGTGGATTGTCCTTCATCCACGTCCATGACGGCACGGCGTTCGATCCGATCCAGGTCGTCGCCACGGGCGATTTGCCGAATTACGCGAGCGAGATCGCGAAGCTCTCGGCGGGGTGCGCCGTCTCCGTCGAAGGCACGCTGGTCGCGAGCCAGGGCAAGGGCCAATCCGTCGAGGTCGCCGCCACGGCCGTCGAGGTCGTCGGTTGGGTCGACGATCCCGAGACCTACCCCATCCAGCAGAAGCGCCACACGATGGAGTACCTGCGCGAGGTCGCCCACCTGCGCGCGCGCACGAACACGCTGGGCGCCGTGACACGCGTGCGCGACTGCCTCTCGCAGGCCATCCACCGGTTCTTCCACGGCGAAGACTTCTTTTGGATCCACACGCCCATCATCACGGCGAACGACGCCGAGGGCGCCGGCCAGATGTTCCGAGTGAGCACGCTCGATCAGACCAACCTGCCGCGCACGCCCGACGGCAAGATCGACTACGCGAAGGACTTCTTCGGCAAGGAGACCTACCTGACCGTCAGCGGTCAGCTCAACGTCGAGACGTACTGTCTGGCGCTGTCGAAGGTGTACACGTTCGGGCCCACCTTTCGCGCCGAGAACAGCAACACCAGCCGGCACCTCGCCGAGTTCTGGATGGTCGAGCCCGAGATCGCCTTCGCCGACCTCGCCACCGACGCCGACCTCGCCGAGCGCTTCCTCAAGTCGATCTTCAAGGCGCTGCTCGACGAGCGCATGGACGACCTGAAGTTCTTCGCCGAGCGCGTCGACAAGGACTGCATCGCGCGCGTCGAGCGCTTCGTCTCGTCGAGCTTCGAGCGCATGACCTATACCGACGCCATCGCGGCGCTGGAGAAGGCGGCCGCCGGCGGCAAGAAGTTCGAGTTTCCCGTGAGGTGGGGCATGGACATGCAGTCCGAGCACGAGCGCTGGCTCACCGAAGAGCACGTGGGCCGGCCCGTGGTCGTCATGAACTACCCGAAGGACATCAAGGCGTTCTACATGCGCCTCAACGACGACGAGAAGACCGTCGCCGCGATGGACGTGCTGGCGCCCGGCATCGGCGAGATCATCGGCGGCTCGCAGCGCGAAGAGCGCCTCGACGTGCTGGATCAGCGGCTGGCGGCGCACCACCTCGATCCGAAGGCGTACTGGTGGTACCGCGATCTGCGCCGCTACGGCACCGTGCCGCACGCGGGCTTCGGCCTCGGGCTCGAGCGCACCATCATCTACGCGACGGGCGTCGCGAACATCCGCGACGTCATCCCATTCCCGCGCGCCCCGGGCCTGGCGGCGTTTTGAGCGCGCTCTGGCTGCTCCTGTCGACGTTGGTCGCGACCCTGGACCTGGGCCTGCCGCGCGCGCCGCGTGACGGGCGCGATTCGAAGTGGGCCGGCTGCCCGGCCGACGCCCGCGTCGAGGTCAACCTCCCCGCGTGGCGGGCGGCGCTGCAGCAGGCTGCGACGCCGGAGCGGCGCGACGCGCTGCTCGAACAGGTCAAGCTGGAGCTTCCCGAAGAGGAGCCGACTTCGACGCGCTTCGCGCTGGCCGCCGTGGACGACGTCGCCGTCCAGCTGGAACCAGGCGCCCGCGCCGATCACCTGGTCCAGCTCCGGTTCCGCGACGCGGGCGCGCCAGGCGAAGCCCCGCTGCTCCTCGCGCAGGTGCTCCGGCCCCAGGGACAAGGCGCGGGCGCGTACTGCGCGATCGGCCGCGGCCTGGTCCCGCCCGACGCGCGCGCGACGACCTACACCCTCTCGCTGCTGCCGCTCCTCGACGCGAAGACGAAGGCGATTCAGATCGAGCGCACGCGCGCCGAGCCACGAGAGTCCGAGACGCGCCGCGAGCTCTGGGTAGCGCGCGGCCCCGGCCTCCAGAAGATCTTCGACGCGCCCATCGGACACATGCGCAGCGAGCCCGGAGGCGCCACGACGACGACCGTCGGCACGTTGACGCTCGCGGGCGGCTTCCCGCGCCGCATCGAGCTCACCTCGGTCTCGCGCCGCGGCGGCTGCGAGGTGCGGGCCGGCGACGCGCCGTGCGAGGACGGTGGCGCGGCCACGACGACGATCTGGACCTACGACGGCGCGAAGTACCAGGCGTCCACCCGCAAGGACAAGGAGCCGGCCGCCAGGTGAACCGGCGCGCAAGTTGACCCGCGCATTCCGATCGGAGAGCCTGGACGCGTGCCAGTGATCGTCCGTCCGCGCGCTTGGGCGCTCGTCCCGCTGCTGCTCACCTCGTGCGGAGGCGTTTCCTCGCTGGGATTGGGCGATGCGGGCGGCGACGCCACCAGCGCTCCGTCGTCGCTCAAGATCGGGCTCGAGGGCGCGTGGTCGTTCGACGGCGACGGCAGCGATCACGCCGGCAAGCACCTCGACCTGGCGACGACCGGCCTGCACTTCGCCGCGGGCCACTTCGGCAAGGGCATCGTCTTCGCCGGCGACGGCACGCCGATCGCGCAGCGCCCGATCGACGATCTCTCGCTGAACCTGGCCACGGGCGACTTCACCGTCAGCTTCTGGATCGACTTCGCGAAGACGGGCGCGCCGCAGTTCGTGGCGATGAAGGGCTACGATCCAGGCTGGTTCGTGGGCTGGGCGCAGACGCAGTGGGCGTTCGGGCCCCCGAAGCCCGCCGGCCAGACGTTCGACGACCCGGCCGGCACCCCCTCGACCGGCACGTTTCACCACGTCGTTTTCGAGCGGACCGGCGACTCGCTGGAGCTGTTCGTCGACGGCGCGTCGGCCGGCAAGGCCGCGGGCCACGACGGCACGCCCAGCCTCGATCCCTTTCAGGTGGGCGGCTACGCGCCCGGCGGCGTCGCCGTCTCTCACGGCATGAACGTCGTCAGCGGCACGGTCGACGACCTCGGCATCTGGCGCCGCGCGCTGCTGCCGGAAGAACGCGCCTACCTGAAGACGCACGCCGTGCCCTAGGCCGCTTCGCGCCCGAGTGGGCGCCCTCCGGGGCAGTCGTCGGATAGACTTCCTCCCCGTTTTCACGGAGAGTGTGCCCGCCATGCACGATTTGCTCGCGCTGTTTCACAAGATCTACGACGTCCAGGGATTGATCCGCGTCGGCGGCCTCGCGCTGCTCACGGCCGTGATCTTCTCAGAGACGGGCCTCCTCGTCGGCTTCTTCCTGCCGGGCGATTCGCTGCTGGTCACCGCCGGCCTCTACTGCACGAGCGCCAACCCCGACCAGGCGCCGCTGTTGAACATCGTGTCGCTGAACGTGCTGGCGATCCTGGCCGCGATCGTGGGCGACACCGTGGGCTACTGGATCGGCGCGAAGTCCGGGCCGAAGCTGTTCACGCGCGAACAGTCGCTGCTGTTCTCGAAGAAGCACCTCCTGCGCACGAAGGAGTTCTACGAGCGCCACGGCGGCAAGACGATCGTCATCGCCCGCTTCATGCCGTTCGTCCGCACGTTCGCGCCCGTCGTCGCCGGCATCGGCAAGATGAGCTACAAGCGCTTCGTCACGTACAACGTCGCCGGCGGCATCGGCTGGGTCGTCAGCATGACCATGCTGGGCTTCACGCTGGGCAAGGTGTACCCGCCCATCACGAAGCAGATCGACAAGGTGATCATCGTGATCATCTTCGTGTCGCTGCTGCCGGGCATGATCAGCTGGGTCACGAACCGCAAGAAGGCGGCGTCGAACCTGAACACCGCGGCGTGATGGCCGCGACCGCGAAGACGAAGGCGAAGGCGGCGCCCGCCAAGGCCCCGAAGCCCAAGGCCGCCGCGAAGTCCGCCCCCGGCGGCGCAGACGAGCGCGCCGAGAAGCCCGCGAAGAAGTCGGGCGCGCCTGCGGCCGGCGGCAAGGCGTCCGGGGCGAAGCCCCACAAGCCGCGCGCCGCCTTCCCCAAGAAGAACCAGCCGCCCACCGAGGCCGAGTTCGCGGCGCGCATGCCGCTGGCGCTCGGCAAGCGCTTCGAGAACGTGCGCGCCTTCCTGAAGAAGCAGGACGGCGTCACGGAGGAGCTCTACTTCTACGGGCCGAAGACGGGCTGGGCGTACCGCTACGTGCGCGGCTCGCAGTCGCTGTGCTCGATCGTGATCCACGACGACCGCCTCATGGGCATCGTGGCGCTGGACCCGGCGGCGCAGACGGCGATCGTGTGGGAGGGCCTTTCGCCCGTGGGCCAGCACGCGCGCAAGGTCGCGCACGGCTCGCCCGCGCTCCTGTGGGTGGACGTTCCGTTCGAGGGCACGGGCGCGAAGGACTTCCAGGCCATGCTCAAGGCCAAATTGCGCACGATGGCCCGCACGCTGCCGCAGCCAGTCACTAACGACTGACTGCGACGATTTGCCGCACGAGCAAAGCTAGACTCGCAGCCGGTCATGGGGTCTCATTGCGCCGGCTCGCCATCGGCGAGCGTCGCCTTTTCACCCGCCCCTGGAGGCTACCCCATGCGTCGCGAACGAACGCTCGTCGCAGGCTCTGCGCTCTCGCTCCTCATCTCGACCGCCGCCTTCGCGCAAGGCGCGCCGCCGGCGGTACCGCCGGCCGATCCGTCGCAGGCCGCGCCTCCGGCCGGGTACCCGCAGCAGGCGCAGCCGGGTTATCCGCAGGCGCAGCCGGGTTACCCGCAGGCGCAGCCGGGTTACCCGCAGCAGCCGGGTTACCCGCAGGCCCAGCCGGGCTATGCGCCGCCGCCTCCGGGCTATTACCCGCAACCCGGTTACGCGCCGCAGGCGTACTCGGCGACGCCGGCGCCGCAGGGGAAGCACGGGTTCCTGCCGATCATCTACCTCGGCGTCAATTCGTTCATCGGCGACAACAACAAGGATCTCGGCCCGGGCTTCCGGCTCGGGACGATTCTCGGCGGGCGGCTGAGCGAGCAGTTCTCGATCAACGGCGAGCTGACGATTGACGGTCAAAACGTCGAAAACGTCTCGGCGCCGGCCAGCGTCACGGCGGTCGAGGTGGCCATCACGTTGAGCCCGCTCTTCCACGTGCAGCAAGGCGCGCTCGAGTTCGTGCTCGGCCCCAAGCTCGGCTTCGCCGGTGGCTCGGCGGACATCGACGACGGGCTCGGCGACAAAACGTCCGCCTCGGCCAGCGGCTATGCCTTCGGCGCGAACGCGGGCTTGTTTGGTGCGGTCTCGTCGTCGGTCTCGCTCGGCGGCATGCTGAGCTTCGAAGGGCGCAAGTTCACGAAGTCGTGTCAGACGACCTTGGGGGTCGAGTCTTGCCGGGAAGGCGGCATCCCCGTGGACAAGGTGCTCGGCTTCGCGGCAGCCGTTCTGTTCTGACCGTTTCCCATTCGAGCGCTTTCACCCGTTGAATCGAGGTGAGGTCCGCGCTCGACCGCCGTCTCTTCGTGGCCGCCGCGTCGTTCGTGTTCGGATGCGCGGCGGCCAGCGCCGGCGCGACGAATGACGCGGGCGGCGCCGCGCCGCCCGGGACGGACGCGGGTGGCGTCGACGCGACGCGCGCATCCGCCGATTCTGCAAGCGCCGCCGCCGGCCACGACGCCGCAGGCGAGCCGGCCGGCGCAGACACGGGCGGCAGCCCGCGCGGGTGCGCCGCCTTCGCGCTGTGCGACGACTTCGAAGGCGCGGCCGTGGGCGGCAAGCCCGACCCCGCGATGTGGACGGTCGGCGCGCCGAACGTCACGGGTACGGGCGCGCTGGAGATCGACGACGGCCAGCACCACTCGGGCGCGCGCTCGGTGAAGGTGAGCGGCCAAGGCGGGTACTCGAACCACATCTTCCTCACGAACGCGGCAGCGATCGCGAACCTGGGGTCGGGCGTTTGGGCGCGCTTCTGGGTGCGCCTCTCGGACGGCCTCGGCGAGGGGCACACGGCGTTCCTCGCGATGACCGACGCCGCGGACGGCGGCAAGCACCTGCGCATGGGCGGCCAGTCGAAGATCCTCATGTGGAACCGCGAGTCCGACGACGCGACGCTCCCCGCGCTCGGCCCGACGGGCATCGCCGCCAGTCGCGCGCTGCCGGCCAATCAGTGGCTGTGCGTGGAATTCAACGTCGACGGGACGACGACGCCCGCGTCGATGCGCACGTGGGTCGACGGCGTCGAGGTGTCGGGCCTGCGCGTCGACGCGACGCCCACGCCCGACCTCGACGAACTGTGGCTGCGCAAGCCCAGCTGGCGGCCCGCGCTCACCGACTTCTCGCTGGGCTGGGAGTCGTACGCCGGGCAGGCGATGACGCTGTGGTTCGACGACGTCGCCCTCGACCGGGCGCGCATCGGCTGCCCGTAACGGACCCATAGCCTTCTAGACATCCGTCTAGTATAAGAGACGGCGCAACGACCGCGCCGCCGGCGGGGGAGGTGGGTGGGAGGCGGAATCGGCCGCCGAAGGGGCTGCGATTCGTGGCATAAAAGTGGGCCCTTCACGAGCAGTCGGTGAGCTGAATGAACAAGACCTGGAAAGAGACGCTTGGCGCGCGCATCCCCGAAGCATGGGGCCGCGAAATCGACATCTTCGAGACGCAGATCGAGCTGCGGAAGAAGAACAAGATCGAAGAGAAGCTGTTCGCCGAGACGCGTCTCCGGCGCGGGGCCTACGGGCAGCGCTACGACAACGGCCAGCGCCACGACGGTGAGAAGACGCAGACGCTGATGTTCCCGTCGGGCGAGATCACCAAGGGACCGGCCACGATGTGGGACGCGCCCGGCATGCAGCGCATCAAGATCCCCTACGGGCGCATGACGTGCGATCAGCTCGACGTGCTCGCCGACGTGGCCGAGGAGTACTCGGACCGCATCCTCCACGTCACGACCCGCCAGGACATCCAGCTCCACTTCGTCCACATCGAAGACACGCCCGACGTGCACCGGCGGCTGGCCGCCGTGGGCGTGACGACGCGCGAGGCGTGCGGCAACACGGTCCGGAACGTCACGCAGTGCCCGTACGCCGGCGTGTGCAACACCGAGGCGTTCGATGTCTCGCCGTACTCGCACGCGCTGACGTTCTTCCTGCTCGGGCACGACGACACGCAGGACTTCGGCCGCAAGTTCAAGGTCGCGTTCTCGGGCTGCAAGACCGAGGCGTGCGGCGTCACCAACTTCCACGACCTGGGCGCGATCGCGCGCACGCGCGTCGTCAATGGCGAGACGAAGCGCGGCTTCGAGCTGGTCATCGGCGGCGGCCTGGGCGCCGTGCCCCAGAACGCGCAGCTGTTCGACGAGTTCCTCCCCGAGGAGGAGCTGCTGCCGATCGCGCAGGCGATGAGCCGCGTGTTCGCGAAGCACGGCGAGCGCGCCAACCGCGCACGCGCCCGCTTCAAGTTCGTCGTCAAGAAGCTGGGCCTCGAGGAGACGATCCGCCTCGTGCGCGAAGAACGCGCGAAGCTGCGGCCCGACCCGCGCTGGACGTCGTTCCTCGCGGACCTGCACTCGACCGACGAGAAGCCGGTGCGCCCCGCGGGCGCCCACCCGGCGGCGCTGCCCGCGGGCGTCGACGCCGCGGCCTACGCGGCGTGGCGCGCGTCGAACGTCGTGCCGCAGCGCCAGGCCGGCTACGTCATGGCCACGATCACGCTGCCGCTCGGCGACCTGACGTCGGAGCAGGCGCGCGCGCTGGCCGACGTCGCGCGCAAGTACATCGGCGACGCCATGCGCACCACCGTCGAGCAGAACCTGCTCTTGCGCTGGGTGAGCGAGGCGGATCTGCCCGCCGTTTATCAAGCGCTCGTGAAGATCGGCCTCGCGGAGGGCGGCGCCTCGACCATCAGCGACATCACGGCCTGCCCGGGCACGGACACGTGCAAGCTCGGCATCTCGTCGTCGCGCTCGCTCGCGGCCGAGCTCACGCGCCACATCCGCAAGAACGGGATCGACAAGGACCCGAACGCGAAACACCTGCACATCAAAGCCTCTGGCTGCTTCAATTCGTGCGGCCAGCACCACGTGGCCGACCTCGGTTTTCTCGGAGTGTCCCGAAACGTGGGCGGGCGGCGCGTGCCGCACTTCCAGCTGGTCGTCGGCGGCCAATGGACGAACAACGCCGGCTCGTACGGCCTCGCGATCGGCGCCGTGCCGTCGAAGCGCGTGCCCGAGGTGGTGCAGCGCCTCACCGAGCGCTACTCGAAGGAGCGCCAGGGCGAGGAGACCTTCGCGGACTTCGCCAACCGCATCGGCAAGAAGACCATCCGTGCGATGGTCGAAGAGCTGCAGGCGATCCCGGCCTACGAGCAGGATCCCAGCTTCTACAGCGACTGGGGCGATCCGCGCGAATACACGATCTCCGACATGGGCGAGGGCGAGTGCGCCGGCGAGATCGTGCCCTACGTCGAGGTCGAGCTGGCCTCGGCCGAGCGCGAGATCTTCGAGGCGCAGATCCACATGGACGAGAAGAAGCTCGACGCCGCGAACGCGCGCGCGTTCTCGTCGATGCTGATCGCGGCGCGCGCCCTGGTCAAGGAGAAGAACCCGAACGTCAACACCGACGCGGGCGAGATCGTCGCCGAGTTCCGCAAGCACTACGTCGACACGGATCTCTTCGATCCGGTGGCGGCCGCCAAGTTCTCGGCCTACCTCTTCCGCGCCTACGAGGCGACGCAGGACGAGAACCGTCCGGCGGCGACCGCCGACGGCGTGCACCAGCTCATCGAGGAGGCGACGGTGTTCATCGACGCCGCCCACCAGTGCTACACGCGCCACGGCGCGCAGCTGCGCGCGCAGACCAACCTTCTGCCCGGCGCCTAGAGGATAGACGCACCATGGACGCTCACAAGCTTCAGCTCAAGCTGTACACCACGCCGGCGGCCGCGAAGGCGGTCCACACCGAGGAGCTCATCCCGGTGTTCCACCGGTGGATCAAGGATCGCGCGCTCCCCGAGCTCACGATCGACGTTGCGAACTACGGGCACGTGCCGAACGGACCGGGCGTCGTGCTCATCGGGCACGGGTCGGACTACTTCATGGACGAAGGCGAGGGGCGCCTCGGCCTGCTGCACAACCGCAAGCGTTCGGGGCCCGCGCCGGGCGAGCGCCTCTCGGACGCCGCGCGCCGCACATTGTACGCGGCGTCGCTGCTGGAGAAGGACGCGGCGCTCGCAGGCAAGCTCGCGTTCGCGACGAACGAGCTGCTCTTCCGCATCAACGATCGCCTGCTCGCGCCGAACACCGACGCGACGTTCGCGGCCGTCGAGGGCGAGCTCGAGGCGCTGGCCAAGCAGCTCTTCGCGGGCCCGTTCGAGATGAAGCGCGAGGGCAGCGGCAAGGAGCTCTTCACCGTGCGCGTGAAGAGCCCGACCAGCCCGCCGCTCGCGACCCTGCTCGAGCGCGCCGGCGGCGCCCCCGCGGCCGACGCCTCGCTCGTATCGTAATCGCCCGAAAGCTCGCCGAGCCCGTGACCCAACCTCTCCCGCCCCGCGGGTGAGGTCGCTGAGCGGGCAGGCTCGACGGGGGGGAGGGCCGCTGCGTCACTTGGTCGCCGCCGGCGCCCGCGCTGCGGCAGGCGGCGACCAGCAGCGCGTCGTGGGCCGCAGCGGCGACACGCAGACGGGCGTCTCCGGCAGCAACTACGGCGTGCGCTGCGCGCGCTCCCCTTGACTCACGCGGCGGGCGCGGAATCCGGGCGTGGCGGCGGCTCGCCGCACGGGTCGAGCCCGCACGCGCGCAGCAGGCGCACGAGCGCGGGCTCGATGCGCCAGCGCTCGAGCAGCTTCGCGAGCGTGGCGCGGCTCTCGCGGTGGAAGCGGTGCACGCGATCGCCGAGGATGAGCTCGTTCTTCGCCGAATGCTCCCACCCGACGAGCTCGGTGACCGTCACCTTGTAGCCGTGCGCGGCGAGGCACAGCCCGCGCACGACGTTCGTCAGGTGCGAGCCGAGCTCGCGGCGGTGGAGGGCGTGGTGGACCAGCGCCTCGTCGGCCGGATCGCGCGCCCCCGCGGGCGCCTCACCGAGCTGCCGCGCGACCTCGGCCTGGCAGCACGGCACGACGGCGACGTGATCCGCGCCGCGCGCGATCGCCAGCGCGAGCGCGTCGTCGGTGGCCGTGTCGCACGCGTGCAGCGCCGTGACCACCTGCAGGCGTTCGGGCAGCTCGGCCTGCGAGATCAGCGCGGCCACGGGATGAAAACGCGCCTGCCCGTAGCGCGCCGCGCGCTCGGCCGCGCCTCGCGCCAGCTCGGGCCGCGACTCGACGGAGTAGAGGGCGCCCCGCCCCGCCGGCCCGAGCACCAGCTCGTAGAGCAACGCGCCGAGCGCGCTCTTGCCGGCGCCGCAATCGACGACGATCGGCGCCGCGTGACGCCCGAGCGCGTCGTCCATCGCGGGCCGCAAGAGGCCCACGAGGTGACGGATCTGCTTCAGCTTGCGCCGCGCGTCGGCGTTGAGGTGCCCGTCGCGCGTGAGCAGGTGCAGCTCCTGCAGGAGCGCGATCGACATGCCCGCGGGCACGTCGGGGTCAGTGCGCGGATCGAACTCGGGGCGTGACACGCGCGCGATTATGGCGCACGCGACGCGCTACTGGCAGCCCGACGTCTTCGTCGGGCCGAGGTCCGCCCACTGGATGCGCCCGTCGGCCACGCCCCAGCGGTCGTTCGTGAAGCTCTCGACGTCGATGAGCTCGTCGGCCGTGCCCTTGTTCTTCGTGCAGCAGCCGCTGCAGTCGTTGTCGCCGCAGGTGTCGAGCACGGTGACCACGATGGTCTTGCCGCTGCTCGACTTGAGACAGAGATCGTGGAGCTTCAGCGCCGTGAAGTCGGGGAACGCCGCGACGATGTCGTGGGTCATGACCCACGTGAGGGGCTCGATCTTGTTGCACGCGGCGAACTGCCCCTCGTAGAGGCAGCCGCTGTACTTGATGCACTCGTCGCTGCCGGGCTCCGGGTACGACGTGAAGTTCGTCTTCGAGCCCGTCTTCCACACGAGCCCCGGCGCGTCGCACGCGGTCGACATCGCGCCACCCGCGCCGGCGGCGCCCGTCGTGCCCGCGGCGCCCGTCGTCCCGGCCGCGCCCGTCGTGCCCGCGCCGCCTCCCTTGCCGGCACTTCCCGGGGTTCCGGCGGCTCCGCCCTTTCCGGCTGTGCCCGTCGTGCCCCCCGCCCCGATTCCTGCGCCGCCCGTCGTGCCCGCGGCGCCGCTCGTGC
>DASZUD010000266.1:0-2071 GCA_035548155.1 Polyangia bacterium | reverse complement strand
AGCGTTCGAGGCGGGCGACAAGATCAAGGTCGCCGGCATCGGCATCGGCAAGGGCTTCCAGGGCACGATCAAGCGCCACAACTTCGGCTCCGGCCCGCGCGGCCACGGCTCGCACAACATCCGCAAGCCGGGCTCGATCGGTGCGTCCGCGACGCCGTCGCGCGTCTTCAAGGGGATCAAGCTGCCGGGCCGCATGGGGGGCAAGCGCGTCACCCAGCTCGGGCTGACCGTCTTCCAGACCGACCCCGAGAACAACCTGCTCCTGGTCAAGGGCGCCGTGCCCGGCCCCAGGAACGGCTTCGTGGAGGTGAGGGGCTAGTGGCGACGACCGCTCCCAAGCTCGGCGCAACCGGAACGGTTGCGCTCGAGGAGGCCGTGTTCGCGGCCGAGATCAAGCCGCACCTCGTGCACGAGGCCGTGCGCGCGGAGCAGAACGCCCTGCGCGCCGGCACCGTCGCGACGAAGAGCCGCGGGCTCGTGTCCGGCGGCCGCTCGAAGCCGTGGCGCCAGAAGGGCACCGGCCGCGCCCGGCAGGGCACGATCCGCGCCCCGCAGTTCACGGGCGGCGGTCACACGTTCGCGAAGACGCCGCGCACCTTCCTGCAGAAGGTGAACCGCAAGGCGCAGCGCGCCGCACTGCGCAGCGCCCTCGCGAGCCACGCCGCGGAGGGGACGCTCGGCGTCGTCGCGGCCGAGCAGTTCGACGCCCCGTCGACCAAGGCGGCGAAGGCGCTCGTCGAGAAGTGGGGCAAGGCCTCGCCGATGGTGGTCGTCGCGCTGGCCGAGGAGCAGAACGTCGCCAAGTCGTTCCGCAACCTCGACCGCGTCGCGGTGATCGAGCCGTCCGAGCTCGAGGTCGGCGCCGTCGTCTGGGCGCGCTCCCTGGTCGTGACCGAGGGTGCGCTCCCGCTCGTCACGGGGAGGGCCCAGTAATGCACGCGTCCCAGGTGATCCTCGCGCCGATCGTCTCCGAGAAGTCGTACGCGGCCTCGACGCGCGGGAGCTACACGTTCAAGGTGCACCCGGACTCGCACAAGACGCAGATCCGCCAGGCCGTCGAGGAGCTCTTCGACGTCAAGGTCGAGCGCGTCAACGTGATCAAGGTGCAGGCGAAGCCGAAGCGGCGCGGCACGTTCCGCGGCACGCGTCCCGGCTGGAAGAAGGCCGTCGTGCAGCTGCGCGCCGGCGACACGATCGAGATCTTCGAGGGGGCCCAGATCTAATGCCGGTTCGCAGGTTCAAGCCGACGTCTCCGGGCCGCCGCCACATGTCGGTCTCCGACTTCGCGGAGGTCACGAAGTCGAAGCCGGAGAAGTCGCTCACCGAGAAGCTGACGAAGAAGGGCGGCCGCAACAACACGGGCCGCATCACGACGCGCCACCAGGGCGGCGGTCACAAGCGCCGCTACCGGATCGTCGACTTCAAGCGCACCAAGGACGGCGTGCCCGCGAAGGTCGCCGCGATCGAGTACGACCCGAACCGCTCGGCGCGCATCGCGCTGCTGCACTACGCGGACGGGTTCAAGAGCTACATCCTCGCGCCGGCCGGCGTGCGGGTCGGGTCGTTCGTCCAGTCGGGCGTCGACGCCGACATCAAGCCGGGCAACGCGCTGCCGCTCGAGAACATCCCCACCGGCACGATGGTGCACAACGTCGAGCTGAAGCCGGGCCGCGGCGGCCAGATGGCGCGCTCCGCAGGCTCGGGCGTGCAGCTCGTCGCGAAGGACGGCGCCTACGCCACGCTGCGCCTCCCCTCGGGCGAGATGCGGCGCGTGCTGCTCACCTGCCGCGCCACCGTCGGCCAGGTCGGCAACGTCGAGCACGGCAACGTGACGATCGGCAAGGCCGGCCGCTCGCGCTGGCTGGGCAAGCGCCCGGCGGTGCGCGGCTCCGCGATGAACCCGGTCGACCACCCGCACGGCGGCGGTGAAGGCA
Source organism: Polyangia bacterium (assembly GCA_035548155.1). Classification (GTDB taxonomy): domain Bacteria; phylum Myxococcota_A; class Polyangia; order Fen-1088; family Fen-1088; genus DASZFV01. The sequence goes on along the minus strand of DASZUD010000266.1, from coordinate 137 downwards.
AGTCGAAGGGCGGCCGCCACCCGGTCACCCCGTGGGGCGTGCCGACGCTCGGCAAGCGCACCCGCTCGAAGCACAAGGAATCGGACAAGCTGATCGTTCGCGGCCGTCGCCGCGGGAAGGACAAGCGGTAATGAGTC
>DASZUD010000265.1:0-3304 GCA_035548155.1 Polyangia bacterium | reverse complement strand
GCGCCTGTCGCGTCGCCGCCCGCTGCGGCGCCTTCGCCCCCGCGCCTGGCGTCCGCGCCGTCGGTGCGGGCGCGCGTGGCGATGCGGGCCCGCGACGCCGAGGCAGGCACACGGCTGCCGCTGGCACCGCCTGCGGAGCCGACCCAGGCCCTCGAAGCCGCACCGGCCCCCGCGACGTCCACGCCCGAAGCCGCGGAGACGCCGCGCGCGCCCGAGATCTTCGCGGCCGCGGCGCACGCGCGCCGCGACGGCGACGCGACGCGGGCCGAGCGCCTCTACGCGCAGCTCGCCGCGGACTACCCGGGGACGCGCGAGGAGCTGATCGCGCGCGTCCTGCGCGGCCAGGCGCTGCTCGACGACCTCGGCCGCCCCGACGCGGCGCTGGCCTCGTTCGACGCGTATCTCAGGGACCAGCCGAACGGCGCGCTGGCCGAACAGGCGCGCGCGGGCCGGGCGCAGGCGCTGTGGCTGCTGGGCCGCGACGCCGAGGAGGCGGCAGCCTGGCGAGATCTCCTGACCGCGCACCCGCGCTCGCTGCACGCCGCCCTGGCGCGCAGCCGGTTGGCGGCGCTCTCCCGTGCCGGTGAGTAGCCGCGCGTCGGTCGCGGCGCTCGCGCTGATCGGGCTCTGCCTCGTGGGCCGGGCCGCGCGCGCGCAGCCTTCGTCCACTTCGACCTCTCGGGCGCGTCGGCTCGTCGTCATGCACGTCGCGGCGCCCGCGGGCGTCCTCGAGCTCGTCGTCGAGCGCCTCCGCCCGCGCTTGGAGGCCGAGCTCGTCGACCTCGTCGCGACCGCCGAGGACACCGTCGACGTCGAAGCCGTGTTCGACGACACGGCCGCGAACACCGACGCGCCGTTCGCCGAAGCTTGGCTCGACGGCCGCGCGCGGGCCGAGGCGAAGCTCTGGCTCGTGCCCGGCGCGCGCGATCGTGTGCTCACCCATCGCACGGCGCTGCCGGCGGGCTTCGACGAGGTGGCGCTGGCCGAGCTGGTCTTCGTCGTCGAGCGCTCCGTCGCGGCGCTGCTCGACGCGCAGCTCGTCGGCGTCCCCAAGGAAGAAGCGCGCGCGCAGCTGCGGCCGCCGCCCGCGGTCGTGCGGGCCGCGCCCCCTCCCGCGACGACAGCCTCGCGCCGCACGTTCGACCTCAGCGCGTTCGCGGGCGCGGAAGTGTGGTCCGGTTCGGCGGGACTCTCGCCCGTGCTGGGCGTCCTGGGCGCGCGCGAGCGCGAGCGCGCCGGCACCATCGTGGGCGTCACCATCGACGCCGCTTGGCGACGCGGCTGGAGCGCCGACGGCAGCGCCGCCCACGTCGACGTGACCGGCGCCAGCGGGCACCTGGCGCTCAGCCTGGGTCGCCGCTTCCCCGGCCTCGGCACGGGACGAATCGCCGTGGGCCCCGGCGTCCTCGTCGATCGCATCCGCGCGACGCGCGCCGCGTCCGGCGCCGGGACGGTGACGCAGGCGCGCACCGACGCCGACTTCACGCTGGCGGTCCGGCTGCGCTGGGACCTCGAGCTCGGCCGCGACTGGCTCTGCTTCGCGATGATCGGCGCCGACCTCGCGGCGGTGACGGGACGATACACGGCGACCATCGACGGCACGACCTCCGTGCTGGCGACGGCCTGGCCCGTTCGGCCGATGTTCGCCCTGGGCCTCGGCTTCGAGGGCCCGTGAAAGAAAAGCCGGCGCCGCTCCTTCGAGCGACGCCGGCTTCGAGTTACGGGCTATGCGCCCTGCTCTCCGTTGCGGTCAGCCTCGCTACGGCTTGTAGGTCGGCAGCTCGACGACGTAGGTGTCGACGGTGGCGCCGTTGCCCCAGTCGCTCGCGAAGAGCAGACGCGTACCGCTCGGGCTCGGGACGGTGTGCGACTCGGCCCAGTACGGCTGGGCCAGGTGCGTGTTCGCCTTGCCCCAGCTGCGGTGACGACCCGCGCGGCACACCCGACCGTCGACGGTGTTGGCCACCGTGATCTCGAGGTCGAGCAGGCCCTTGCCCGAGGTGTCGCCGCGCGTGGAGACGACCGCCCAGCCGGGGTTCCGATAGGCCATCGCCGACACGTGCGTCGTGGGCGGGTACGGGTAGCCAGTCTTCGGACCGATGATCGTCTTCGACGCGCCCGTGTTCATGTTCCACACGACCAGCGAGCCGATGTCGGTGTTACCCGCGGGACCACCGTCGAACGCGACGCCGTACCACATGTCCTCGCCCGTGGGCGAAAGACCCATCGACGAGTGCTCCGCCGGGTTCTTCATGTCCAGCTTGCGCAGGATGTTGAGGTTCGTGTCGGTGATGCGGCCGCTCTCGTCGTACCAGCCCAACCGACCGCTCGGCGAGATCTGAGCCGGCAGGCGGTCGCCCGTCGGGTTCGCCTTGCGCGACAGGATCTGGTTCGTCGAGATGTCGTAGATGAACGACTGCCCGAGGCACCCGAGCCCGATCCGCTTCGAGTCGAACGACGTGAAGAACGGATCGCTGCCGCCGCTCGCCCGCGTGTCCGACTTCGTCGGATCGCCGCAGAACGAGAACGTCGTCAGGATGTCCTTCGTGGCCTCACGCACGTGGTACCGAACGAACTGGTTGTGGTCCACGTAGTAGAGGATGTCGGGATCCGACGTGTGCCAGTAGATCTGCTCGACGTCAGCCGGGTGCACGTCGGTCAGATCGCGGATGAACTTGTACGTCTTGCCGTCGTAGAGCGAGTGCCCCTTGCCGGCCGTGTACAGGATCATCAGCGTCTCGTCGGCGTTCCACGCCGAGACGGTCGCGTAGAGCGGCCGAATCGCGGGGTTCGCCGCGCCCGGCGACACCTCGGTGACGCGCCGGATCTTGGTGCCGAACTGCGGATCGGTCGCCGTCTGGCCCACCGCGGGCTTCGCGAGGGGCGTCATGGGGTGCGCCGCCTTGTCCTGGATGAGGCCCATGCACAGGTCCACGCCGGCCTGCGGAAGGGAGGTCGCCGGAGGAGGCATGGGTGCGCCCGTGCCGGCCGTGCCAGCAGCGCCGGTCGTGCCGGCAGTGCCGGTCGTGCCCGCCGTGCCGGTCGTGCCCGCCGTACCGGTCGTGCCCGCCGTGCCGGTCGCGGGCTTCGTCGCGCCTGTGCCAGCCGTTCCGGTCACAGGCACAGTCACGGGCGTACCAGCCGCGCCGGTCGTGCCAGCCGCGCCGGTCGTTCCGGCCGCGCCGGTCGTGCCAGCCGCGCCGGTCGTGGGCTTCGTCGTGGGCGTGCCGGCCGCGCCGGTCGTTCCCGCCGCGCCGGTCGTTCCCGCCGCGCCGGTCGTTCCCGCCGCGCCGGTCGTTCCCGC
>DASZUD010000264.1:0-5326 GCA_035548155.1 Polyangia bacterium | reverse complement strand
TCCCGCGCAGGTCGGCCCTGTCGGCGTGCTCGCCCGGCCGCACCTCGCGCGGGATGCGCTCGGCGATGCGCGCGACGTCCTCGGGGAACTCCTCGGTGACGTCGGCGCACGCCAGCACCTTCTCGACCTCGGTGCGCGGGTCGTCGGGGTCGCCCAGCACCTTCAGCACCTCGGCCTCGAGCGGCCCGTCCGCCACGTCGGGGTAGCGCTTGATCTCGGCGACCACCGACTGGCCGATGAGGCTGCCGGCCGCGCCCGCGCCGTGCGGGATGTGCCCCACCAGCGTCACGGGGCCCGTGATGCGCGGGTCGTCGGGCTGGAGGATCGTGTGCTTGCCCGCGCGCGCGAGCTGGCCCGTGATCTTGGCGCGACCGCGCGCCACGACGTTGAGCACGCGGCCTTCGACGCCGCGCACGCCGGGCCACGCCTCGATCTCCACCGTGTCGGCGTCCATCGCCGTGCCGCGGTTGCGCGCCGAGACGTGGACGTCCTCGGACTTGTCGTCGGGCACGACGAAGCCGTACCCCGCGGGGTGAACTTTGATCCGGCCCGTCAGCTTGCGCGTGGGCAGGCCGGGGCCGCTGCTGGTCTCAAAATAGTTATCGAATGACAATGAAAGGTCCGTTTCTGCAATTCTGCTGAATTTGCGGGCTTCACGGCGAGGTCGAGCTCGGCGCGCGCAGCGCGTAGAGCTTCCTATCGTCGGAACCCACGAAGATGGTGCCATCGGCGGCGAGCGTCGGCGAACTATCGACGTCGCCGCCGAGCTCGACCGACCAGCGCAGGTGGCCGTCAGGCTCGAGACAGTAGAGGCGGTCATCCTGCGAGCCGAACAGGATGGCGCCCTTGGCGTCGACGAGCGGCGACGAGACGATCCGGTCACCGCTGCGAAAGGTCCAGGCCAGCGTGCCGTCGAGGCGCACGGCATAGAGCTGCGCGTCGAACGACCCGACGTAGATCACACCGTCGCCGATGGCGGCGCCGGAGCGAATGTCACCGGTGGTCGTGAAGGCCCACCGAAGCGACCCGTCGGGGTTCAGCGCATAGAGCTTGCGATCGTCCGAGCCGACGTAGACTGTCCCGTCGTCGCCGACGGCGGGCGGGGCGTCGACGTCGCCGCCCGCGCGAAAGTCCCAGCGCTTCACGCCGTCGGGCGCGAGACCGTAGACGAGATCGTCCTGCGAGCCCGCGACGACGGTGCCGTCGGGCAGCACGGCCGGCGCCGAGGCGACGTGGCCGCCGGTCGCGAAGCGCCAGCGCAGCGTCCCGTCGGGGTTCACGGCGTAGATGCCGTCGCCGCCCGTGTAGATGACGCCGTCGGGGCCCACCGTCGGGCCGGCGTCGACGTCGCAACGGCTCGCCTCGGGGCCGATGCCGATGCGCTGCGGGCACGAGCCGATCTGGAAGATCCAGCGGGGCTTCGCGCTGCCGGGCGCGATCGCGTAGAGGTGGTCGTCGTCCGAGCCGACGTAGACCGTGCCGTCGTGCGCGACGGCCGGCGACGAGAAGATGATGTCGCCCGTCGCGTAGCTCCACTTCGTCGTCCCGTCGCGCGCGACGGCGTAGAGCTTGTCGTCGTGCGAGGCGACGAGCACGGTGCCGTCCTCGGCGATCGCCGGAGACGAGACGATCGGGCCGCCCGTTCGGACGGTCCAGGCGATCTCCGGCTTCGTGGCCGGCAACAAGTAGGGCGAGCGCCCACGGTGGGTCGGGCCCAGGCGGAACATCGCCTGCGCGGGCTCGACGGCGTACTGCGGGAGCGGCGCCGGCGGCGGCGCTGCGGGGGCGACGCCCGGCGCAGGCGCAGCGGCGGCCCGGCGCGGGTTCTGCTGCCAGACACACCGCCCCGCCTCGCAGACGCGATCCAACTTGCAGTCCCGATCCGAGCCGCACCCGCCGCCGGCCGTGTGCGCGCACGCGAGAAAGGCCGAGCCAGCGGCCAGAACTGCCAGAGCCAGGGACACGGCCGCCGATGTAGACGCAGGCGGAAGCGGAGGCTGTGGGGCGCGCTCACGGTGGGGCGCCAACCACGAACGAAACGATCTAATGATGCACCGAAGGTTAGGGCAAATCCGAAAAGGCGCAAGAGCACAACGAGCCGCCCACCGCCGCCAGGTCAATCGACAGGTCCACCCACGCAAGAACCCACGGCCGAACCGACGGCCAAACCACGACCGAACCGACGGCCAAACCACGGCCGAACCGACGGCCAAACCACGGCCGAACCGACGGCCGGTGACCAGAGAGACGTCGAGCGCGGGATCTGATATCGTGGGGGCCCGTGCGCTCTGTCTTCTCGGTTGCGTCGTGCCTCCTCCTCGCCGGCGCACAATTCTTCGGAGGCGCCTGTCGCAAGTCGCCGCCCGCCGCCACGGCACGCGCAGCCGCGCCTCCGGCGCAAACGACAGAGACAAAGGTCGCGAGCGCACCCGCCGGGCCGACGTCCGCCGGCGCCCCCTCCCGTAGGCCCCCACCCTCGTCGACGTCCACCCGCGCCGCCATCAAGCACGTCGTGATCGTGAGCGAGGACGGCCTGCGGCCCGACGCGCTGATGTCGGTGCCCGCGCCCGTCCACGAGGAGCTGATGCGTCGGGGAGCGTACTCGCTCAAGGCGCGCACGATCCGCCGCGCGTCGACGTTGCCGTCACACGCGGCGATGCTGTCCGGCTTCGACGTCAAAGAGCACGGCCTCTTCTGGAACTCGTGGAAGCCGGAGCGCGGGTGGATCCACGTCCCAACCGTCTTCGACGCCGCCGAGCACTCGGGCGGCACGGCGGCGGCGTTCGTCGGTAAGAAGAAGCTCGAGCACATCGCGCACCCGGGCTCCGTGAACATGTTCTCGCGGCCCGGCTATTTCTGTAAGAAGGTCGTCGAGCAGGCCGCGCAGTACTTCGTCCAGAAGAAGCCCACGATCGAGTTCATTCATTTCTCCGACCCCGACGATCTGGGGCACGCCGTGGGCTGGATGTCGGATCCGCAACTCGAGGCCGTGCGGCACGCCGACAAGTGCCTCGGCACGCTGGTGGACGCCGTCCACGCCGCGGGAATGGACGGCGAAACGCTGTTCATCCTCTCGGCGGATCACGGCGGTCACGGGCGCAACCACGACGGGCACATCGAAGAAGATCGACTGATCCCTTGGATCGCCTGGGGACCGGGCGTCAAGCCGGGCCACAAGATCGAAAGCCCGATCATCACCGTCGACACGGCGGCCACGGCGCTGTGGGCGCTGGGCTATCCGGCGCCGCCCGAAATGAAGGGAAAGCCGGTGCTCGAAGCCTTCATCCCGGATCCGCCCGCTCTGCAGTAGCCGCGCCGTTCAGCGCGTCGGCTGGGCGACGCGGCTTCGCCCCGGCATACCGCGTCCTTCAGCGCGTCCGCTGAACGACGAAGCTTCGCCCCGGCATACCGCGTTCTTCAGCGCGCGTCGGCTGGGCGACGCGGCTTCGCCGCGGCGACCAGCGGAGGCGCGGGGGGCGCCGCAGAGGCGGCCTACCAAGCAACTCCAAGGAACCTGCCTCAGAAGCCGCCGGGCGGTCCCCCGATCAAAAGAAATTCACAGCGAAGTTCACGAGGCTCCAGTTGAGCCAGGTTTGGTCGGCGCCCTGAACGGTGTAGCGGGCGGCCGTCACGGTGGACTCGACGTCCATCGACCAGTGCCACCCCTGGATGATCTCGACGCCGATGCCGCCCATCACGGCGCCGCCCCAGTTCGTGTACGTGAAGGAATCCCGCACGACCTGCGCCAGGCCGAAGCCGCCCTTCAAGAAGAGGTGATCGCCCAGGAAAAGCTGGAGCGCGGCGAGGTGGGCGGTCTGATAGCGCGTGGCTTCGGCGCCGGTCGTCCCTGCATCGTCGACGATCGCCCCCTCGATGTCCCACATGAGGATGAGCCCGGGCACGAGGCCGAAGCCGAGCCGCACGGTGTACGCCATCCCTTGTTCGGAGGTCGTGTGACCGTTCTGGTTGAGCTGCAGCCCCCCGAACCCGATGCCGCCGCCGATCGTGAACGGACGATCCGTCACGCGGCGCGGCCGAAACTGCGGAGGAGCGTAGCGGTAGTAGGTGGGGTGAGGCGCGTACGCGGGCGCGCCGTAGGGCGGCGGACCGCCGTAAACGGGATATCGATACGCCGGCGGCGGGCCGTAGGTGGGCGGCGCGCCGTATCGCGGTGGCGGCGCATACCCGGGGGGAGGGCCGTAACCGGGCGGGTATTCACCAGCGCTCGCGGGAGGAGCCGGCGGCTGGGCTGCCGCAGCCGGCGCTGCGGGGGGAACCGCCGTCCCGGCAGCCGGCGCCGCGGAAGGCGGCGGCGCCGCTGGCGTGGGACCGGGCGGTTGCGGCGCGGGCGGCCCTTGGACAAGCGGGGCCTGCTCCTCTGCGGGTGGCGGCGCTGTGCCCGACGTCACAGGTGGCGTCCCGGGCCCCTGGGCAAACGGGCCTTCTTGATTGGGGAACTGCGGGGCGGACTGTTGCGCGTAAGCCGCGCCGGTGTGAATCAGAAGAACGGTGAGCGCTGCGACAAGCCGAGTCATGAGGCGGTCCTCCGTCGAAATCGCCTGACGGCGAGGGGCTGGGCCCGGGCTCGTGCAAAGGGAAAGCCATCGAACCGTTGCGGCAGGGTCACGGACGGGATCGTAGCCACGGCCGTCCGGCGATCAACATTCGCCCGACGCGGGGCGCGCCACATTCGTCCGACGGCGGGCGCGCGACGCCCGAGCGCACGCAAGCACCGCTTTCAGAATTTGCGAATTGGGGGCTCGCCCGGTGACGCGCTCGGCGGCCCCTTCGGCAGGAGGCGCCGCACGCGAGAGAGGTCCATGTCGGGGGTCACGACGCGCTTGACCATGACGGGGACGCGCGTGCCCGAGCGCAGCGCGCGACGGCGCGGCTGGTCGCGCCCCGACTCGGACGACGCCGTCGGGTCCAGCTTGCGCGACAGGCGTCCCACGACCTCGACGACGTCTCCGGGTGCGATGGCGAGCTCGGACGCCAGCACCTCGCGATCGTCGAGCCGCAAGCGCGTGAGGAACGGGTGGCCGATCTCGAGCAACGTCGTGCTGCCAAATTGCACGCGGTCGGCCGGCGGGAAGCGATCGAGGAGCATCGCCCCTTCGACCTCGACCCAGATCGGCTCGTCGGTGCCATCGTCGATGAGAAAGTCGAACGCCGCCTCGTGAAAGAAGTCGCGCGCCAGGAAGGCATTCTTGCGGAAGCGCACGAGCGACCACACGACCTGACGACCGTCGAGCGCCGAGGAGGCGGTGCGGCGCGCCACGACCACGCCGCGCACGGCGACCGCGCGTCGATCGGGCAGCCCGCGCAG
>DASZUD010000263.1:0-12082 GCA_035548155.1 Polyangia bacterium | reverse complement strand
GCGGGCGGCACGGGCGTGCACTCGTCGGGCCCGAGCGCGGGGTGCAACCTGCCGCCGCCCAACGAGGCGATCGGCAGCGCCGTCTCTCACAACATCACGATCACGGGCATGGCCCAGCAGTACGTGGCGGGGTACGCGGATCGCACGTACTGCTCGACGATCCCCAAGGGCTACGATCCCTCGAAGCCGTACCCGCTGGTGATCTACGGGCCGGGCTGCGGTGGCCTGAACTGCGAGTCCGGGCCGTTCACGGGGCGCACGGACATCTTCCTGGTGCAGGCGACGAAGGCGCCCAAGGTCTATAACGGCGACGTCCCGCCCGTGCCGCCCGCGGCCGCGCCGGGGTGCTTCCAGACCGGCGTCATCAGCACGGTCGACTCGCCCGAGCTCAACTACTTCGATCAGGTCGTCGCCGAGATCGAGAGCAAGTACTGCATCGACAAGGGCAAGATCTACGTCGCCGGCACGAGCAGCGGCGGCTGGTTCGCGAACTACCTCGGGTGCGCGCGCGGCAACGTCATCCGCGGCATCGCCGCCGACTCGGGCGGCATCCCCGTCGATCGCCCCGCTTGCACGGGAGGCGCCGCCGCCATGGAGTTCCCCGGCGACTCGGCGATGAAGCAGGACTCGATGAAGCGCGAGATCGGCGTGGCGCTCGCGCGCGATCTGTTCATCAAGACCAACGGGTGCAGCACGACGCCCACGAAGATGAAGATCGGCACCGCCAACTGCGATTACTACGGCGGCTGCTCGTCGCCCGTCGCCTATTGCGACACCGGCGGCGGCCACCAGTCCGGCCAGGGGTACCTCAACCCGGCCGGCTTCCCGTTCTGGATGTCGCTGCCGTAGCGCGGTCCGGCCGTCGACATACCAGACAGCGTGTCTTGTAAAGTGGACACCGCCGTGGCATGGTTCCTTCTCGGAGGACAGCCATGCGAATTGGAATCATCGGGGGCCTCGACCGGAACGCGCGCGATCTCGAGGCGGTCGCCGAAGCGGGCGGCCACAGGCTCGAAACGCATACGGGGGTCGTGGCGGGGGCCGCGTCGGCCGCGAGCCTGCGGGCCATGGTCGCGCGCGCGGACCTCGTGTTCGTTTTGACGGACGTCAACAGCCACAACGCCGTCCACATCGCGCGCCGCACCGCCCGTCTCCACGGCGTTCCTCTCCGCATCTTGCGCCGCCTCAGTTCCTCGCACCTCGCCGCTTATCTGGGCGCGGCCGCGCCGGCGGCGCCCCGGATCGGAGTCCTGCCCGAGATGCGAGGCCCTCGCCTGCGAGCGGCCTGATGCGCGGCGCGGTCGCGGAGCGCCGCACGCGGTCGCGCCTGGATTGACGCGAGCGTTCGCGTTCCATTTCAGAGGAATCACCGAGAGCCGGCGCGCGCGAAAAATTTCGCCGGTGGGGTTGGCAGAGGTCGATCGGGTGCCCATAGAGGCAGGCCCCCTTGAGCTCACCCATTCGGCAGCACGAACCCGGGGCACCGGAGGCCCGGGTCGGCAGAGCCGCGCTGAGGCGCGGCCTTTCGCGGTCCGCCCTGCCGCCGCGCAGCCAAGGCGGCTTCGTCGCGGCGGTGCTGGCCATTGTCGTGACCGCGCTGGTCTCGTACCGCTCGCTCTCGTGGCGCAGCGAGACGTCGCGGCTCGTGGCCCACACGTTCGAGGTGACCCAGTCGTTGGACCGCCTGCTCTCGACCTTCAAGGACGCCGAGACGGGGCAGCGGGGATACCTCCTGACCGCCGACTCCAACTACCTGGGGCCGTACGAGGCCGCCGTGGCGGCCGTCGCCAAGCAGGTGGCGCAGCTGCGGTCGCTCGTTGCCGACAACCCGACCCAGGTCGAGCGCACGCGGGCCATCGAGGAGCTCTCCGCGGCGAAGATGGCCGAGCTCAAGCGGACCGTCGAGCTCGGCCAATCGGGGCGGTCCGACGAGGCGCTCGCCCTCGTCAGGTCCGATCGCGGCCGCGAGGTGATGGACGGGCTGCGGGCGACCATCGGTGAGATGTCCGACGCCGAACGCGGAATCCTGGCGACGCGAAACCGCGAGTGGGAGACCGCCGCGACGATCTCCGCGGGCATCACGTGGGGCGGCTCGGCGCTCCTGCTCCTGCTGGTCTTCGGCGCGGCCGTGCTCTCGGGGCGCGATTTCTCGGCTCAGCTGCGCCAGACGTGGCTCCGCCGCGGCGAAAGCGAGCTGGCGGGACGGCTGCAAGGCGCCGAGACCCCCGAGGCCGTCGGCGCGCGCGTGGCCTCGTTCCTGGGCGAATACCTCGAGGCGCGGGTGGCCGCCGTGTACTTCGCCGAAGCGCCGGGGCGCCTGCGCCGCGTGGGCGCGTTCGGCCTCCCTCGAGACGTCGCCGCGGCGGGCGCCGACGAGCCCGGCGGCCTGACTCGCGAGGCGTATCGCTCGAATCGCTTCATCGAGACGCGAAACGTCCCGGAGGACTTCTTCGCCGTGAGCGCCGGTCTGGGGAAGAGCCGGGCGCGCCATCTGATGATCGCGCCCGCGTCGTTCGACGGCGCGGCGACCGGCGTCCTGGAGGCGGGCACCTTCGACGACGCGCTCCCGACGGATCGCGAGTTGTTGCAGCTCATCGGCGAGCCGGTGGGGATCGCGCTGCGCGCCGCTCACGATCGCGTGCTGCTGCGGGACACTCTGGAGGAGACGCAGCGCCAGGCGGAGGAGCTGCAGAGCCAGCAGGAGGAGCTCAGCGTTCAGAACGAAGAGCTGGAGCAGCAGGGGGGCGTGCTGCGTCTCTCGCAGGCCCGGCTCGAGAGCCAGCAGGCGGAGCTGGAGCAGATCAACGCGCACCTCGAGGAGCAGACGCAAGCGCTCGCCCGGCAGCGTGACGAGCTCGCGCGCGCGCAGGCCGACGTTCAGCGCGCCAGCGCCTACAAGTCCGAATTTCTCGCGAACATGTCGCACGAGCTGCGCACGCCGCTGAATAGCTCGCTCATCCTCGCGCGCCTCCTGGCCGACAACCGCGAGGGCAACCTCAGCAGCGAGCAGGTCAAGTTCGCCGAGACGATCTATTCGGCGGGGAACGATCTGTTGACGCTGATCAACGACATCCTCGACCTGTCGAAGATCGAGGCCGGCAGGCTGGAGCTGCGCTCGGAGGACGTCCCGCTGCAGCGGCTGATCGACGGCCTGGCCGACGTTTTCAAGCCCATCGCGCGCGACAAGGGCATCGACTTCTCGACGGAGGTCGAGGCCCAGGTGCCCGCGGCGATCGCCACCGATCCCACTCGGCTGCAGCAGATCCTCAAGAACCTGATCTCGAACGCGTTGAAGTTCACGGAGCGCGGCGGCGTGTCCCTGCGGGTCCGGCGCGCGGGAGATCGCGTAGCGTTCGACGTCAAGGACACGGGCATCGGCATCCCGCGCGAGCAGCACGAGGTGATCTTCGAGGCGTTCCGTCAGGCGGACGGTACGACCAGCCGGAAGTACGGCGGCACGGGCCTCGGCCTCTCGATCTCGCGCGACCTCGCGCGGCGTCTCGGTGCCGACCTCACGCTCGACAGCGCGCCGGGGCGGGGCAGCACCTTCACCGTCGTCGTGCCGGAGCGGCTCGAGCTCGCCGAGGACGCCGCGCCGCCCCCGCTGCTCTCGGCGGCCGGCGACGCCGGCGGCCCGCGGCCCCCGGCCGTCGCGCCGGCGTCGCCGCGCACCCACGCCTCGCCTTCCAGCGAAGGCGCCGGGGCGGGGCGCCGCGCGATCCTGATCGTCGAGGACGACGAGCGGTTCGCGGGCGTGCTCGAGCGGCTGGCGCGCGAGCTGGAGTTCGAGCCCATCTGGGTCACGACGGGGGAGGAGGCGCTGGCGCTGGCCGAGAGCGCGCGGCCGAGCGGCATCGTCCTGGACGTCGGCCTGCCGGATCGCTCCGGCCTGTCCGTCCTCGACGAGCTCAAACGCCGGTCCTCGACCCGGCACATCCCCGTCCACGTGGTCTCGGTGTCCGACTACACTCGCACGGCGCTCGAGATGGGCGCGGCTGGCTACGCCATCAAGCCGGTCGAGCGCGCCGAGTTCACGGCGGCGCTCAAGCGGCTCGAGACGAAGTTCACGCAGACGCTGCACCGCCTTCTGGTCGTCGAGGACGACGCGGTCGCGCGCGACAGCACCTGCCGCTTGCTCGCGGGGCCCGACGTCGAGACCGTGGCCGTGGGCACGGCCGCCGAGGCGCTGGCCGAGCTCGGGACCTCGACGTTCGATTGCATGGTGCTCGATCTTTCGCTGCCGGATCGCAGCGGGTTCGACTTGCTCGAGGAGATGTCGCGCAGCGAGGGCGCGGCGTTCCCGCCCGTGATCGTCTACACGGGGCGGTCGCTGTCGCGCGCGGAGGAGCAGCGGCTGCGCCAGCTGTCGCGGTCGATCATCATCAAGGGCGCGCGCTCGCCCGAGCGCCTGCTCGACGAGGTGACGCTCTTCCTTCACCAGGTCGAGTCCGCGCTGCCCGCCGACCGCCAGCGCATGCTGAAGGACGCACGCCACCGCGAGGCCGTCTTCGAGGGGCGGCGCGTCCTGGTCGTCGAGGACGACGTGCGCAACATCTTCGCGCTGTCGAGCCTGCTCGAGCCGCGCGGCGCGAAGGTGGAGATCGCGCGCAACGGGCGCGAGGCGCTGGAGCGCGTGCGCGCCAAGCCCGAGGTGGACCTGGTGCTCATGGACGTCATGATGCCCGAGATGGACGGCCTCGAGGCCACGCGGCGCATCCGCGCGCTGCCCGAGCACGCGGGGCTGCCCATCATCGCGCTCACGGCGAAGGCCATGTCGGACGACCGCGATCAATGCCTGCACGCGGGCGCCAACGACTACATCGCGAAGCCGCTGGACGTCGACAAGCTGCTGTCCCTGGTGCGGGTATGGATGCCGAAGTGACCACGCCCGCCGACCACGCCGCCAGCGACGACGGCGCGCTCGAGCGCCTGCTCGCCGCGGTCTTTCGCACGTACCACTACGACTTTCGGAGCTACGCGCTCGCCTCGCTGCGACGGCGGTTGGCCGCGGCCCTCTCGCACTTCGGCGCCGCGACCCTCGGCGCGCTCGAGGCCCGCGTCGTGCAGGACCCCGCCGCCTTCACCGAGCTCCTGCGGTACCTCACCGTGCAGGTGAGCGACCTCTTCCGAGACCCGACGTACTTCCGCGCCATTCGCGAGCGCGTCGTGCCCTACCTCGACACCTATCCTTCGCTGAAGGTGTGGGTGGCGGGCTGCGCGACGGGGGAAGAGGCGTACTCGCTGGCCATCCTGCTCGACGAGGCGGGGCTGCTCGACCGCACGTTGATCTACGCCACCGACATCCACCCGGAGTCGCTGCGCCGCGCGAGCGAAGGCATCTACGATCTCGACCGCTTTCCGCGCTTCAGCGCCAACTACCTCGCGGCGGGCGGCACGCGATCGCTCGCGGACTACTACACGGCGCAGTACTCCTCGGCGCTGTTCGAGCGGCGGCTGCGCAGCGCGATCCTGTTCTCCGATCACAGCCTGGCGACGGACAGCGCCTTCGCCGAGGTGCAGCTCGTCTCCTGCCGCAACGTCCTCATCTACTTCGATCGCGCGTTGCAGGATCGCGCCCTCGGCGTGCTGCGCGACGCGCTCTGCCGCCGCGGCTTCCTCGGGCTCGGCGCCAAAGAATCGCTGCGCTTCTCGTCTCACGCACCCGCGTTCCGCGAGGTCGTCGCGGAGGAGAGGATTTATCAGAGGCTGTGATGGTGGCGCCGCATGACATCGGGATTGTCGCGATCGGCGGCTCGGCGGGCGCGGTCGACGTGCTGACGGGCGTCCTCTCGACGCTGCCCGCGCGCGGCGCCCTTCCCGTCGTCGTGGTGGTGCACCTGCCCGCCGATCGTCCCAGCCTGCTGCCGGCCGTGCTGGCCGAGCGCTGCCCGGCGCCCGTGCGCGAGGCCGAGGACAAGGAGCCGGTCGAGGCGGGCACCGTCTACGTCGCGCCGCCCGGTTACCACCTGCTCATCGAGCGAGAGCGTACGTTCGCGCTGTCGATGGACGACGCGGTGCTGTTCTCGCGCCCCGCGATCGACGTCCTCTTCGAGTCGGCGGCGGACGTCTACGGCGCGCACGCCGCGGGCGTGGTCATCACGGGCGCGAGCCACGACGGCGCGCGAGGCCTGCGCGCCATCGAGGACGCGGGCGGGGCGTGCATCGTGCAGCGGCCGGAGAGCGCCGCGGCGTCCAGCATGCCCGCGGCGGCCATCGCCGCGACGCGCGCGCCGCACGTGCTGCGCGTCCCCGAGATCGCCGCGTGGCTCGGGACGGTCGCGGAGCGCGCCGCGAGGGAGTGGTCATGATCCAGGACACCATCAGATTCCTGCTCGTCGACGACAGCGAGGAGAACCTCGTCGCCCTCGAGGCGCTGCTGCGGCGGCCGGGGCTCGAGCTGCTCAAGGCCCGCTCGGGGGCCCAGGCCCTGGAGCTCTTGCTGGTCAACGACGTCGCGCTCGCGCTGCTGGACGTCCAGATGCCGGAGATGAACGGCTTCGAGCTGGCCGAGCTCATGCGCGGCTCCGAACGCACGAAGCACGTGCCCATCATCTTCGTCACGGCCGGCGCGCAAGACTCGCGCCGGCTGTTCAAGGGCTACGAGGCGGGCGCCGTGGACTTTCTCTTCAAGCCGGTCGACCCGCACGTGCTGAAGAGCAAGGCCGACGTGTTCTTTCAGCTGCAGCGGCAGAAGATCGATCTCGCCAACAACCTCCGCTTGAACGAGATGTTCGTGGGCATCCTGGGTCACGACCTGCGCAATCCGCTGAGCTCGTTCATGACGGGCGCGCAGCTCTTGTCGCGCCAGCTCGCCGAGGAGAAGCACCAGCGGACGGTGGGACGGATGCTGTCGTCGGCGGCGCGCATGCGCGACATGATCGACCAGATGCTGGATCTCACGCGCGCCCGCCTGGGCGGCGGGCTTGGTTTCATCCGCGCGCGCCGTCGCGTCGACGTCGCGGAGATCGTGGGGCGCATCGTCGACGAGCTGCGCCTGGCGAACCCCGAGCGCCCCGTGCACCTGCGGGCCGACGGAGACTGCGTGACGGCCGCCGACGCCACACGCCTCATGCAGCTCTTCTCGAACCTGGTCTCGAACGCCATCCACCACGGCACGCCCGCGACGCCCGTGACAGTCGCCGTCGAAGGAGCCCAGGGCCGAGGCGCGGAGATCGTCGTCACCGTGCACAACGAGGGCTCGATCCGCCCCGAGGTGTTGCCGCGCATCTTCGATCCGTTCCGCGGCGAGCGCTCGTCGATCGCCGCGCGAGGGCTCGGCCTCGGGCTCTTCATCTCGCAGCAGATCGCCAGCGCTCACGCCGGCTCGATCGCCGTCGAATCGACGGCCGAGGCGGGGACGACGTTCACCGTGCGCGTGCCCAAGGTCGAGCTCGCGCCGCGCGTCGAGCGGGTCACGCCGCGGCGCCTCCTGGTCGTCGACGACGACGATGACGTCCGCGAGACCTTGCGCGAGGCCTTCGAAGACGCCGGCTACCAGGCGCGCACGGCGTGCGACGGACGCGAAGCGCTGCGGCTGCTCAAGGACGGCTCGCCCGCGCCCGACGCCGTCATCCTGGACCTGGTGATGCCGGTGCTCGACGGGCAGCGCGTCTATCAGGCGATGAAGGCCGATCCCGCGCTGGCCGAGATCCCCGTCATCATCTCGACGTCGAACCCGTCGCGCGCGCCGTCGGGCGTGGTGGTGCTGCCGAAGCCGGTGCGCCTCGAGCGCATCCTCGAGGTGCTGACTGACGTGTGCGGCGAGCCGCTGGCCGTCTGAGCGACAGCGACCAGCCCGGGGGGTCAGCGCTTCACGAAGATCTTCACCTCGCTCGGCCCCAGCGTGTCGCGCAACGCGCCGGCCTCGACGACGCGATCATAGCCGTACGTCTGCTCGCGCCAGACGCCGTCTTCGAGGCCGCACTCCCGGGCGGTCACCTCGCCCGCGTCCACGTGGCGCAGGTTCGCGAGGACGACGACGACGTTGCCGCCCTCCGCCCAGCGCTTGAACGCGAACACGCGGCGCTCGGCGTCCTTGAAGCACACCTCGAACGTGTCCCCGCGCAGCGCCGGCGTCTCTGCCCGCAAGCGGAAGAGCGCGCGCGTGTACGCGTGCAGGCCCGCGTTGCGCTCGTGCTTCAGGAGGCCCCAGTCGAGCGGGACCGGATCCAGGCTCTTCTTCCTGGCCATGCCGAACTCCTGGCCCATCCAGATCATCGGGATCCCGGGGATCGTCGCCAGGAGCGCGACGCCCAGCCGGGCACGCTGGAAGGCGACGTCGTCGAACATGTTCCCCTCTTCGGCCAGCTGGGTCATGAGGCGATCGTGGTCGTGGCTCACGATGTAGTTCAGGCAGTGGTTCGCCGAGACGTAGCCGTTCTTCGTGGGATCCAGCGCCGCGAGGAACCCGTCGAAGTCTGCGGGGGAGGCGCCGTCGTTGTCGTGCTCGGTGAGCATGGCGCGGAAGTGCGCGCCCAGCGAGAAGCGCCAGGCCGCGACGACGGGCCCGTTCGGGTAGCCCGTGATGGCCGGATCCTCCGGGACGTGCTCGGCCACCGTGAAGAACGGCTTGCGGCCGCCCAGCTGGTCGAAGGCCGCCGTCGTGAGCTCCTTGAGCACGTCGAAGTTGGCGATGCCCCGCGTGGCGTCGAAGCGGATGCCGTCGATGTGGAACTTCTCGACCCAGAAGCGGATGGACTCGACCACGTACTTGCGCGCCGGGAAGACGCCCAGGTTCTCGTCGTAGTGGCCGTAGTTGAACTTCGGCCCCCACTGCATCTCCGGCGGATCGGGGTTCTGCTCGTAGAACCAATATCCGTAGGCGATCTTCGCGAGGGGAGAGTCGGCGTCGGCGTGGTTGTACACGCCGTCGATCACGACGCGCATCCCGCGCGCGTGGCACTCGTCGACGAGGCGGCAGAGGCCGTCGGCGTCGCCGTAGATGCCGGCGACGGCGAAGAGGCTGCGCAGGTTGTAGCCCCATCCCTGCCGCGGGAAGAACTTCACCGGCATGAGCTCGAGGCAGTTGACGCCCAGATCCTTCAGGTAGTCGAGCTTGGCGATGACGTCGTCGAAGCGCCCGCGCCGATCGGTCGTGCCCGCGAAGTCGCCCACCAAGAGCTCGTAGACGATGAGGTCCTCGTTCTGGGGGAGCGGCACGTCGTCGTGGCGCCACTCGTAGTCCGTCCAGATCCGCTGGCCGTTCTTGACGCGCATGACGGCGCACTCGCCGTCGTCGTTCGTGACGCTGGGCGCGTACGGATCGAAGACGTCGAAGGTCTCGCCGGGCGCGAAGTAGCTGAGCGACTTCACGCGGAACTTGTAGCGGTGCTGGCCGTCGGAGAGCGCGACGTCTGTGCGCCACCAGCCGTCTTGCCCCTTCGTCATGGGCTGCGGCTGCCAGCCGTTGAAGTCGCCGATGAGCTCGACCGACTCGTTGTACGGCGCGAACAAGGCGAATTGAACCTGGCCGGGCGCCGACGACGGGGCAGGGGTGACGGTTTCGTCTTTGTCGGGGGAATACGAGAGAGCCATGAGTCGACAAGGTAGGGGCACGTCTGAGTCGCGCAACGTGGCGGCGCGAGCACTTTGGTCGTTACGCGCGCGTGACGCCCGTGCTCCCGTCAGGTGTTACCCGAACGTATCGGGCGCGCTCTCACGCGAGCTGCAACGCCGCTGAAGTCGGCGCCGTTTGCGACCGAGGAGGGCTGGCACGGTTCTGGAAAGAGCCGGGGCGGTCGAAGCCGAAGAGAAAGGATCCGCCAATGTCCGCGCCTGCCTTTGCCGAGCCGCTTCCCTTGCCGCTGTCGCCCTCGTCCGACGCCGCGTGGTCGTTCGCGCCGGGCGCGATGCTCGCCGACACGTATCGAATCGAGAAGCTGCTCGCGCAGGGGGGCATGTCCGACATCTACGAGGCGACGCATCTGCGCCTCGGGCGGCCCGTCGCCATCAAGGTGCTCAACGCCGAGCACGCGCCGAAGGACGACTGGCGCGCGCGCTTCGGGCGCGAGGCCGTCATCCTGGGCAAGCTGCGCCACCCCAACGTCGTCGACGTGATCGACGTGGGCGAGGCGCCCGACGGCGCGCCGTACATGGTCATGGAGCTGATCCGGGGCGTCGATCTCCGTGCGGCGGTGTCCGCCGGGCGCCGCTTCTCGCCCGGCGAGGTCGCTTCGATGGTCCGACAGATCGCCAGCGCGCTCACTGCGGCGCACGCGCTCGGGATGGTGCACCGCGACCTCAAGGCCGAGAACGTCGTGCTGTGCGAGGCCCCCGGGCAGCCGGCGGTGATCAAGGTGATCGACTTCGGCATCTCGCTGTGGGGCGAGGGGCCGCGGCTCACCGCCGAGCGCTGCGTTTTCGGGACGCCCGAGTACATGGCGCCCGAGCAGGCGCAGGGGCAGAACGAGCAGATCGACGGCCGAACGGACGAGTTCTCGCTGGCCGTCCTGGCGTTCACGCTGCTCGCGGGCCGCCCGCCCTTCGCGGCCGAGTCGCCGCTGGCCATCCTCTTCCAGATCGTTCACGGCGCGCCCGCGGCGCTCGGGCCCGTCAGCGGCTGGGACGCGACGGGCTGCGAGGAGGTCCTCCGGCGCGGCATGGCGGCGTCTCGCGACGAGCGCTACGCGACGGTGCTGGACTTCGCAGACGCGCTCGAGCGCGCGCTGGACTCGGCCGGCGTCCTCGCGGCTCCCGCGGCGACGAGCTCCGGCCGTGCTCTCGCGACGGCGACGGTCAAGATGCGCCGGCCTCGCGTCATGCGCCGGCTGCTCGCGGCGACGGCCGTCGCGGGCGCGCTGATGGTGCCCTCCGCGCCGCGCTTGAGCGGCGACGCCGTGCCCGCCGTCAGTCACGTGCGCGCGAAGGTGCTGTCCGGATGGACGCAGCTCGCCGAAGGCGTGGGCGCGTTCGTGCGCGTCGCGCGCTGACCGGCCTCGACCCGCTTCAGCAGCAATCACGAAGTCCCCGAATGGGGCGTCGCGTGGGCAATGGTGTCCACGTGGCGACCCCCGAGCGGAGCCGTTCCGCAATGGAGGTGATCGATGGTGCAATCAATGTCGCGTCGTTTCGTTCGCATGTCCGTCGTCATGTCCCTCGGGCTGGGAGCGTCCGCGCTCGGCCAAGCGCGCGCCAGCGCGAAGGAGCCCACGACCGCCGAGAGGGCGGGCAATCACATGGAGCGCGAGGGCAACGCCGAGGAGAAGGCGGCCGACGCCGACAAGGCGCGCGCCGACCGCCTCGACCGCAAGGGCAAGGCGCTCGAGGAGGAGGGCAAGAAGCAGCACGACGACGCCAAGAAGGTCGAGGGAGAGCGGCTCCAGGACGAGGCCAAGGCGAAGAAGAAGGCCGCCGAAGCGCGCGGCGACGCCGCGGAAGCGATGGAGAAGAACGGGAACAAGGTGGAGGAAGCCGGCGCCAAACAAAAGAAGGCCGCCGAGAAGGCCGCCGAGAAGAAGGCGCGCGCCGCGCGTTGAGGCCCTTCCCATGAAAGCAAAGACCAACACGAGAGGCTGGATTCCGAGGAGCCGCGCGCTCGCGCTGGGGGTGCTCGCCCTCGGCGCGGGCGCGCTGGGCGTCGTGCACCTCGGCTGCGGCGCCGAGACGGCGTTCGACTGTGATCGCGTCTGCACGCGCTACAAGGACTGCTACGACGCGAGCTACGACGTCGGCGCGTGCCGCGATCGCTGCCGCCAAAACGCCGAGAGCGACGCGACGGTGAAGGCGAAGGCCGACGCGTGCGAGGCGTGCATAGGCGACATGTCGTGCTTGTCGGCGACCTTCAACTGCAGCCAGGACTGCAGCGCCATCGTGCCTTGAGCACGGCTTGCCCCCGGGCCGCGCCCATTCGGCGCCTGGCCCGGGGCGGCGTCACTCGACGAACGACGGTTGGAGGATGTCGTCCTCGTCCGGCGGAAGGGCCGGGCGCGGCGCGCGCCGCAAGTGAGGGCGGCGCGCGGGCGCGTCGGCGCGCGCATGCGGTGCGGGCGGAGGATCATCGTCGTCGTAAGCGACGTTCGCCCGGGCGCTCGGCGAGGGCGGCATCGCGATCGGGAGAGGCTTCGCAGGCCGCGCGAGCGGCTGC
>DASZUD010000262.1:0-4886 GCA_035548155.1 Polyangia bacterium | reverse complement strand
GATCCCGCGAAGGCGTTCGACGCGCTGGTCGCCGAAGTGGGCGCTGCGCTGACGTGAGCGCGCGCGTCGTTTTCGGGGTCCGCCCCGTCGAGGAGCTCGTCCGCGCCCGCGCGAAGTCCGTGCAGGTCGTCTACGTCACGGACGGGTACCGCTCGCCCGAGATCGAGAAGGCCGTACAGGCCGCCAAGGAGCGCGGGGTCACCGTCGAGTTCCGGCCACGCCAGATGGTGGCAGAGCTGGCCGGGAACGTCGTGCACCAGGGCATGGTGGCGATCACGGGCGAGTTCGGCTACTCCACCGTCGACGAGATCCTCGCCGCCGCCGCGCGTGCCGGGGAGGCGCCGCTCGTGGTCCTCCTGGACGGGATCACCGATCCGCACAACCTGGGCGCGATCGTGAGAAGCGCCGAGGTGCTGGGCGCGCACGGCGTCGTCATCCCCGAGCACCGCGCCGCGCCCGTGACGCCGTCGGCCGTGAAGGCCTCTGCCGGCGCGACCGAGCGCGTGCGCATCGCGAAGGTGCTGAACCTGCTGCGCGCCGTCGACAAGCTGCGCGAGGCGGGCGTGCGCGTGCTGGGCGCCGGGGCGGGGCAGGGCGAGCGCCTCGACGCCGCCGACCTCAAGGGACCGACCGGCCTCGTCGTCGGCGCCGAGGGCAAGGGCATGCGCGAGGCCGTGGCGCGCCGGTGCGACGGCCTGTTCCACATCCCGCAGCGCGGCGCCGTGTCGTCGCTCAACGCGTCGGTCGCCGCCGCGATTGCCCTGTACGAAGCTGCCCGGCAGAGAGCGGCCACCTAAACGACTTCAAAGGGCGCCCACCGAAGCCTTCGCCGACCGACCTATCGGCTCGCCGCGTCAGCGGGCGAGGTCAGCAGCCCGATTCAGCGGCTCTCCGCGGAAAAGCCGCTGCCGGACCTAGAACGGGACGCCCATCGCATGCTACACAACATGGCTCATGCGCATCTGCATCCTTGGAGCCACCGGTCTGGTCGGACGCGAGACGATCGACCTCGTTGAGCGCGCCTGGCCGGGCGCGACCCTGTCCCTGTACGCCAGCCGCGATCAGGAGCTGAAGCACGGCGACAAGACGTTCGAGGTCGAAGGGGCGTCCAGGCTCGAGGACGAGAACGCGCCCAAGGGCGATCTCGCGTTCGTGGCGCTCGATGACGATCACAGCAAGCGCTACGTACCGCGCCTGCTCGCCCTCGGCTACCGCGTCATCGACAAGAGCAACACCTACCGCGCCGATCCCAAGGTGCCGCTGGTGGTAGGCGGCGTGAACTCGGTACGCGTCGACGAGACGGTGCGGCTGGTCGCCAACCCCAACTGCACGACCATTCCCCTGACTCTGGCGCTCTCGCCGCTGCAGAAGGAGTACGGGCTCGAGGACGTGACGGTGAGCACCTACCAGGCCGTCAGCGGCGCCGGCATCGCTGCGCTCGACAGCTTCCTCGAGGCCAGCAAGGTCGGCTACGCCGCGCAAGATCGCCTGGGCGGCGTGTTCGACCCCAAGGCTTACGCTGGCAACACTGTGCCCCACAACGGCGGCACCGACGACAGCGGCTTCTCGGCCGAAGAGCGCAAGCTGATGTTCGAGGCCAAGAAGATCCTCGAGCTGCCGGACCTGGGCGTGAGCGCGCAATGCTGCCGCGTCGGCGTGGCCGTCGGTCACTACGAGAACGCCTGGGTCACCTTCGCCAAGGAGGTGTCGCTAGAGCGCATCGCCGCGCTGTTGTCCGACAACGCCAAGGCGCCGTTCGTGACGTTCCTGCCCGGCGCCGCGGGCGACGGCTTGTCCTCGCTCTACTCGGTCAAGGATCGCGACCGCGCCCTGGTCGGTCGCCTCCGCCGCGACGCGCGCGACAAGAGCCGCCGAACGGTGTGCCTCACGGTCGTGGGCGACAACCTGCGCCTCGGCGCGGCGACCAACGCCGTTCGCGCCGCCAGCCGCTGGTTCAAGTCGAGCGATCCCGAGCTGCAGGCCTGAGCGTGGGAAGGGCCCTATGGGCCCCTCCCACGGGCCCTCGCGGAGAGCGCTTCGCTTCGCGGAAGGAGCTTCGCCCCTCCCGCGGGTCCCCTCCCCAAGTCCTCCGAAAGGTGAGCCGGCCCAGCGAAGGCTGGGTCTCACCGTTCTTCGACTCGCTCGCTGCGCTCTGATGCCTCAGGGGCGGAAGGAGCGGAGCGACGTCAGCAAAGCTCCGATCGTCTGCTGGAGCTTCGCGAAGCCGGCGTCGTCGATCTCGTAGGTGGCCTCGTTCATGTAGAGGTCCCTGCGCATCTCGATCTGGATGGCGTGGACGTTCTCCCCGGGGCGGCCGTGGTGGGCCGTGATGAAGCCGCCCTTGTACGGATCGTTCGGCGCGACGCTGTACCCCCGCGAGGCGAAGTGCTCGCCCACGACGCGCGAGAGGGCCGGCGAGCAGCTCGTGCCTTCGCGATCGCCGGGCACGATCGCCGCGCGCACGCGGCCCGGATCCTTGTGGCCGACCTTGCCGCGCGAGGGCATCGAGTGACCGTCGACGAGGATCGCGAAGCCGAAGCGCTCCCGCGCGCGCGCGAGGGCCTGCGCGAGCGCGTCGTGATAGGTCGCGTGCAGCGCCGTGCGCGCCCGCCAGTCGTCGAGCGACAGCGGCCGTGACAGAGCCGGGATGCCCGTGGTCGTCACGGCCCAGATGAAGCCGCGGCCGTCGCTGTTGCGGGGCGCGCGGTGCTCGGGCACGGCGCCGGGGGACACGTCGTCGGGATCGCGGTTGAGGTCGCACACGAAGCGCGACAGGCGCGCGGCGAAGGCCACCTCCGGGCCCTCGGGCTGCCCGATGCGGTACAGCCGATCGACGTAGAGGTCGGCGTCGCAGCGGACGTCCAGCTCGGGCGAGATCGTCTCGTCGAAGCCGTGCGTCGCGACGCCCGCGTGCGGCACGCTGACGACGACGGGCGTCGTGGGCACAGGCGGCGCGCGCAACGTGAACGCGCCGTCGACGCGCAGCGCTGAATCGAAGACCAACAGTGATTCTGGCTCGTCAGACATCGAAACCGATCCCCCCTTTACCAAGTCATCCGATAGCCCAAGTCACCCATGAGCCCAGCCGAGTTTCCGTTGACATAGTCGCCGTGCGACGTGCGGCCGAGGTTCACCCAGAGATACCGCATCCCGACGACGAAACGACCCGGCCGCAGCGCGAACGTCGCCTCGGCGTCTCCCTGGAAAGCCACCGACCAGGCCGGCGCCTCGATCGTCTGCGCGGAGCGCATCAGATCGGGCGTGATGCGCGTCCCGGCGAGCGACGCGCCGACGCCAGCGCCCGCCGAGAGCTCGGCGAAGGAGCGCGCGCTGACGCGGTACCGCCCGACGACCAGGATCGGCACCTGGTTGATCTCGAGGCGCGATACGGTCTCGTTCGCGCCCGCGAACGTCGCATCGCCGCGCAGGTACCCGGCGGCGAGGCCCGCGACGAACCGGCCCGTGCGGCGCGGAATGGGCGCCAGGACCTCGACGAACGCCGCCGGACCCGTCAGGTGCCCCAGGTTGGAGAAGACACCGAAGCGGCCGCCCACGATGACGTCCACGGGCGGCGGCGCGACGTCGAAGGTGGCGACGGCGCGGAGCGTAGGCCCCGCCTGCACGACGACGGTCTCGCGGTGCGCGTCCTCGGCGCGCTCGGGCACGAAGTCGGCGATGTACTCGCCCTCGCTGGGCATGCGTACGCCCCCGAGGCGCCCCCCCGGTGTCTCCCACGACAGCCCGGGAACCAACGTCGGCGTGCCGTTGCGATCGAACGCGCGCGCCCGCAGCTCGGTGGAGCGGCGGCCGTCGGCGATCACGTGCGTCTCGCGCACCGTGAGCGACAGGGTGGCCGGCGAGCCGCCCGTGAGCAGCAGCTCCTCCTTGGCGCGCGCCTGCCCGAGCGTGACCTCGACCGCGAGGCGATCGCGGCCGTCGTAGGTCGAGGGCGGCGGGACGATGAGGATGCCGAAGCCCGTGGCTGTGATGCGCACCGCGGCGGGAGCGCCGTCGATCGTCGCCTCGGCCCGATCGGCGGACGTCGGGTTGCCGAACCGATCATGCGCCGCCACGACGATGCGCGCCTGCGCGCCGCCGCCGATCACGAGGCGGCGCTGGCTCGCCGTCAGCGTGAGCGAGTGAGCCTCGCCCGGAACGAGCGGAACGGCGAGATCCGCGCGGCCTGACGGCGTCCCGGCAACGGCCGCCGTCAGGCCGAGCGCGCCGCCCCCGAGCCGCCGCGGCACCTCGACGAGAAAGCGAGCCTCGCCAGGCCCGGCGTCGCCGATGGCGTGCACGAGGCCTTCGGCGACGCGCAGCGAGAGCCGGCCCGGCGCCGCCGGCTCGCCGAACGGATCGAGCGCGAGGACCGAAACCTCGACGAAGCTGCCCACCTCGAACACGGGCGGCGCCACGATGAGGACGCGCTTGAACGGCGCGGGCTGCAGATCGACCTCGGTCTCCCTGACGTTGCCGTCGTGATCGACCGCGCGCGCGACGCCCACGCGCAGGCCGGGCGGCACCTCGATCGGGATCTTGACGTGCCCCTGCCGGTCGGCCGCCACGGGACCGAACGAGCGCTCGCCCACGCGCAGGGTGACCTGCGCCGAGGGGTCCGTGCGCAGGGCCATCTCCGTTGACCCATGCAAGGGCAGCCGCGCGACGCCGCGCAGCCGCTGGGCGCCGATCCCGACCTCGACGACCAGCAGCGCGACCTGCGGGTAGCGCTCGGCGGGCGGCAGGTAGCGCGCCCTGAAGTGGCCGGGCGCGCCCGTGGCCGCGGGCATCTCGAGCGCACCGACCGTCGCGACGACGCGCGTGGGCGTCGCGCCGTCGCTGCCCGGCCCCACGACCTCGACGTCGACGGTGACGTCGGCGTCGACGCC
>DASZUD010000261.1:0-34697 GCA_035548155.1 Polyangia bacterium | reverse complement strand
GTCGTCCCGCCAGCGCCGCCGTGCCCCGTCGTGTCCGCCGCGCCCGTCGTGCCGCCGGCGCCGCCGCTCCCGGTGGTGCCCGCCGTGCCGGTCGTGCCGCCACTTCCCGCCGCGTCGGCGCCCGCCTGGCCCCCCGCAGCGCCATCGCCTGCGCCGTCGACGGGGTCCGCGTCAGCGCCGCCGTCGGGCTGTTCGCTGCCCGCGTCCGGAGCGGGCGGTAACGGCTGCGCGTAGACGATCAGCGTCCAGGGCGACAGGTGCGAGATCTGGCCCGTGACGACGCTGCTCAGCCGATCGACGTTCGACGCGACGGGCACCCACTGGCCGTTCCACAGCGTGGCGACGTGCAAGTTGGGAACGTCGACCGGCGAGACGTCGAGCGCCGCGAAGTTGAAGGACAGCGTGGCGGGCCGCTGGAACTCGGTTCCCGTGGGGCCCACCTCGTAGACCGGCGCCACCGCCCCCACCGCCGGCGCGTCGACCTGCAGGATCGTGATCGCCGTGTCCCGCTTGAGGGCGTCCTTGGGCACGAGGATCCTGAACCGGCCGCTCGAGACGGACACCTGGCCGCCCTCCACCGTGATCACCTGGCGCGTGACGGGGCGCCCGTCCGAAGGCGGCGTCGACCCGCACGAAAGCGCGACGGCCGCGGCCGCCAGCCAGCCCGCGCGCCTACGGCGAGCCGGGAGTGGGATCTGCGACATCGGAGGCATTGACGAAGGTGAGCTTACCGTCGCTCGACGACACCATGTACATCGGCGAACCGGAATTGTAGTTGTAGGCCACCGTCGAGCCGCTGGCCGTGATGAAGGTGCGCCTGAACACGCTGGCCGTCGTGCCGTTGTTGCGATCGACGAAGTAGAGATGGCCGCCGTTCGCGCCGACCGCGATGCCGGGGCCGACGGGGATCTAGATCGTTCCGGGCGTTGGATCCGTCACGTCGGTGCCGTTGATGAAGGTCAGGTGGCCGTCGCTTGACGAGACCATGTAGGCCGAGGTGTTGGTGTTGTAAGAGACCGACGACACGCTGCCGCCGTTCGAGACGAAGAAGCGCTTGAAGACGCTGGGCCCCGAACCGTTGTTGCGATCGATGAAGTAGAGGTACCCGTCGTCGGCGCCGATCGCGATGACGCCGCTGTTCACCAAGTAGATGGGCGTCGACGTGATCTTGATCGAGCCCGAGATGGAGAACGGGAAGCCCGTGAGGGCCGCGCCTGCGCCGTCGATCCCGTAGACGTTGCCGCCGTCGTCGCCGAAGTAGGCGTTGTTCGTCTTGTAGTCGACCCAGGGCGCGTTCTTGATCGGCTTGGCCGCGGCCGTCTGGTACGGGAAGCCCGTGATGTCGGTGAACCCACCCGTACCGAAGTTCAGCGCGTCGAGCGCGTAGACGGCGCCGCCATCCGATGCGGCATAGGCGTGGCCGCTGCTGACCAGCACGACCCCGCCGTTGATGCTGGTCGTCGAGCCCGCGTAGCTGGCGTCGACCGTGCCATTCGTCATGTTGACCCGGTAGATGTACGCGTGGCCCGACACGGCCGTCGAGCCGAGGAACACGTAGGTCGATCCGCTGCTGGTGAAGATCGACGGCGACGTGGTGACCGGGCCCACCGCACCAACCTCTCGCTGCAGGGTCGCCTCGTTCGCGCCGCCGGCGATCTGCACGCCGAACACCCTCGTCGCGCCGCCGTTCGTGCCGCCGAAGTACAGGTTCGTGCCGTCGTTGCCCAGCGGTGACGTGATGGTCGAGACGTTCGCGCTCGTGAAGTCCGACGCCCACTTGCCCGACGCGGGGCGCGCCAGCCCCGAGCCGCTGTCGATCAGCTTGACGATGTGCCCCAGCGACGTCGCCAGGTAGACGATGCGAACGTCAGTGTCCGCCTTGTCGCCATCGCCGTTGACGTCCAGGTTCAAAGTCACCTCGTTCACCGCGTCCCAGACGGGCGTCCCGACGAGGTCGCCGCTCGACTGCGGGACCGAGAACGAGTAGGCCGGCGTCCCGTCGGTGTTGCGCAGCCACAGAACGTCGTTGCTGCCCGCCCCCGAGGTGTCCTTGTACGCAGCGTAGACGCCGTACCAAGAGAACGTGTTCCAGTCGAATGCCGACGTCGGGAAGCCCGCGGCCACGCCGGTGGTGTCGGTCGGGCTGGCGTTCACCCACTCGATGACGGAGCCGTAGTACGGCGCCGTGAGGACGTCGCCGTAGTTGTCGCCGTCCGAGTCGCCGTCCGAGTCGTGGGACTCGCCCGCCTCGGCACCGTTCGTCGCGACGCTCTGATACTCGAAGATCGCTCGCGCGCCGCGGAGCTGTCCCGACGTGCCGTTCAGCATCACGTTCGTCGTCGCCGTCGCGTCGAAGTAGCAGCCAGGAACGTTGACCACCGCGGTGCCCAGCGTCAGGACGAGGTGCGTGCCGCCCGAACCGTTGGCGGCGTTGTTCTTGAAGGTCAGGTTCTTGAGCAACGTCAGCGTCGCCCCGCTCGCGATCGTGACGCCCGCCGCGATGGCGTTGTCGAACTCGAGGCCGTCGACGTTGAGCGTGCTGGTCCCCGAGAACGTGATGCCGACGCCCTGCGTGGCCGAGCAGCCGCTGCAGTCCACCTTGGGCTTGGTCCCCGTCGTCGCGGCGGTCACCGGGCCCGCGAGCGTCAGGTTCTTGCCCTGAGACATCTGGAGCTCGCCGGCGTTCGCGGGGAACACCAGCGTCGCGCCGCTCGAGAACGTCGTGTCGGCGTGGAAGGTCACCCGGCCAGCCGTACCCGACGAGCCCACCGTGAAGGTCCCGCTCGTCAGTGTCGGCGCGACGGTGAAGTCGGTCGCGCCCGTGCCGCCCGTGAACGTCGAGCCGCCGAGCAGAGAAAACGTGTTCGAGAACGTGGTCGTCGACGCGCCGACGTCGAACGCGCTCGCCGTCTGAACGCTGGTCGTCGCCGAGAAGGTCAGCGTGGCCGAATTGCCGTTGAACGCGCTGGCCTGGCTGATCACGGCGGCGCCGCCCACGGTGACCGTCTTGCTGTTCGCATTGAACGTGCCCGCGCTCGGATTGGGATCGCCGAGCGTGAGCGCCGCCAGGGTCAGCGTGCCGCTCGTCCCGGCGTTGAACGTGCTGCCACCGCGCACCGTGGTGGCGCCGAGCATCGTGATCGTCGCCGTTCCGCCGTTGAACGTCCCAGGCGAGCCGGCCGCCGTGCCGAGCGTCAGCGTCGAGCTGAATCGGAGGTTGCTGCTGTTGTTGGCGTTGATGATACCGGAGCCCCGAATCGTGCCGGCCCCCGTCACGGTGACGCCGCCGCTGCCGGCGTTGAACGTGCCGCCCGTCACGTCGAGCGTGCTGCCGAGGGACTCGGTTGCCGAGCCGAGAGTGAGCGTGCCGGCGCTCACCGTGACGGCCCCTGAGAGGGTGATCACCGCCGTGCCGGAGAGGTTGGCCGTTCCGCCGCTCACCGAGGTGGCGCCGCTCACGGTCAGCTTCGTGTTGTTCGTCGCGCAATCGAATGCGCCGCCGCTCACGGCCAACGCGGGAACGGTGATCGTGTTGCCGCCCCAGGCGCCGAACGTGGCGGTTCCGCCACTCACCGTCAGGCCGGTCGAGAACACCGGCGTGTTCGCTGCGGTGCTGATATTGAAGGTGCCCGCGGTGGTGACGGCCCCCGTGAAGGTGTGCGCGCCCGTGCTCGACGTGTACGAGCCCGTGCCGGTGACACTCAGCGTGGTCTGGAACGTGCGCGGACCGGAGCCACCACTGAACGTGCCGCTCAGCGTGACGGCCTGGAAGGTCATCCCGCCCGAGTTGCCGGTCACGGTGCCGGTGATCGAGGTCGCGCCGGCGACAGTGAGGTTGCCAGTCCCCGCCGTCAGCGTTCCCGCGACGGTCAGGCCGGCCGGCAGCGCGAGCAGGTTGTTGTGCGTCGTCAAGGTCGTCCCGGCGCCGACGTTGAACGCGCCCGCGCCATTGACGGTGACCGTCGTCGTCGTGCCGAGGTCCATGGCACCCGACACGAGGTGGACGGCGTTCGTGCTCGCGATGGCATTCGTACCGAAGGTCAGGTTTGCGTTGACTCCGGCGCTCACGGTGAACGCGGTGCCGCTCGGGCCCTGGAGGACCAAGCTGTCGGGCACGGTCATCGTGTTCGTCGTGGCCTCGAAGGCGGTCGTCCCGGTCGAGGTCACGAGGAATGTGCCGAGCGTGTTGTCCGCGCCGCCGACGTTGACGGCGGCTTTGAACCGAGTCGTGCCGTTGCCCGCGATGGCAAACGTCGCGCCCACGAGCGTCGTGGTGCCCTGAACGGACACCGTGCCGTTGAACGTCGTCGTGCCCGTGCGGGTGTTGAACGTGCCGCCCGTCATCGAGAGCGCTCCGCTGAGACCCAACGTACCGGAGCCGGTGCAGGAATTGAACGTGCCGCCCGTCATCGACACCGTGCTCAAGCTGGTGGCGCCCCCCGCGAGTGACAGCGTGCCCGAGCTCACTTGAGTCGCGCCCGCGACCGTGATGCCGCCCGAACCTGCGTTCAACGTGCCGCCGCTGATCGTGAGGGCCGACGGCGCGATGGCCAGGGCGCCCAGCGTCGTCGTGGCGGCGCTGACCGTCAGCGAGCCCGTGAACGTGAGCGCGAGCGCGGCCGAGAGGTTCGCGTTCACGGCGAAGCTGGTGTTGCCCGCCACGGACAGCCGCACGCTGCCCGGCGTGAACCCGCCACCAGTCACGGGAAAATCGCCGCCGATCGTCAGCGTCGACCCGGTCGTGGTCAGCGTTCCGCCGCCGTTCGCCGTGACGGTGCCCGGCGTGTTGATCGTCGCGCCGTTCAGCGTCAAGTTGCCGTTTCCTCTGGTCACCGACGACGGCGTGATCGTGACGCCGCTCGGGAGGGTCGTCGTGCCGGCGTTCGTGGTGAGGACGCCGCCGATCGCCAGAGCGGACATGAGAGAAAAGTCCATGCCGCGCGAATTGACGTCGCCCGTGCTCGAGAACGAGCCGGATCCAGCGGACGAGAATGCTCCGCCTTGCATGTCGTAGCTGGCCACCGATATGGCAGCGCTGTTCGGCGTGAACGTACCGCCCGTCTGGGTGACCGCGCCCGAGATCGTCAGCGTCATCGGGCTACCCGCGTTGAACGTACCGGCCGAGAGGCTCATGGTCGCCCCCGTCACCGTCGACGAGGCGCCGGGGCTCATCGTGCAGCCGCTCACGCCGAGGTTGTTCGTGACGTGGGTGATCGACGAGGCGCCCGTGAGGAGGTTGCCGCCCGAGCAGGTCACCGACGTGAAGGTGAGCGTGATGCTGGCCTTGAGGGTCGTCGTCCCGCCCGAGACCGTCAGGCTACCGCTGAACGAGAGCGAGCTCGCGCTCGCGAGGTTGGCGTTGACGCCGAAGGTGGTGTCTCCGGTCACGGACAGCGCGACCGTGCCCGGGGTGAACGTCGTGCTGCCTGTCAGGCTGAGGTTGCCGCCCACGCCGAGCGTCGCGCCCGTCGTGCCGACCGACCCGTTGGTCGCCGTGAAGTCACCGGTGGTGGTCAGGGTCGAGCCGTTGCCAAGGGTCAGCGCCGAGGCGGCGTTGTTCATGCTGAACGACGTCATCGACGTGGAGGTCGAGGAGGCGGTCGCGAGGCTGCCGCCCGTGAGGGAGAGCGCCGTGAACGAGTTCGGCGTTCCGTTCAGCGTCGTGAGGCCGCCCGACTGGGTCATGGCGACGCCGATCGTGGTCTTGCCGCCCACGGTGATGGTCTCGCTGGCCGTCGTGATCGTGCCCGACGAGACGGTCAGGTTGCCGGTGACGCCGAGGGTGCTGCCCGTCATGTTCAGCGTGCCGCTCGACGTGAAGGCGAACGCGCCCGCCACCGTCAGCGAGGCCGAGTTGGTCGTCAGGTTGGCCGCGCCAGAGACGCTGACGGAGGTGGGCGACAGCGCGGCGCCGGTCTTGAGCGACGTCGTTCCGCCCGTGACGTTCAAGGCGCCGCCGAACGACAGCGTCGTCGCGTTGGTCAGCGTCGCGGTCACGCCGAAGGTCGCGTCGCCGCCCACCGACAAGCTGCCGGTGCTCACGGTGAACGCGCCACTCGTGATCGACAGATCGCCGGTCGTGCTGAGCGTGCCGCCCGTGATGTTGATTGTACCGGTGCTGGTCGACGTGAGGCTGCCGCCCACGTTCAGCGCCGCCGAGTTGGTGGTGATCGCGGCCGAGCCGGACACCGTGACCGAGGTGGGAGTGTACGTCGCGGCGGGCTCGAGTGTCAGCGTGCCCGCCGACAGCGCCAGGGCGCGACCGAAGGTGACCGTGCCAGCAGGCCCCGAGGAGAGGTTCGCGCTCACTCCCAAGGTGGTGTCGCGCGCCACCGTCCAATTGCCCGTTCCCACGGCGAACGAACCCGCGGTCTGCGAAAAGTCCCGCCCGACGCTCAGCGTGCCCGTGTCGATGTTCAGCGCGCCCGTGCTCGTCCAGGTGAAGTCGCCGGTGGTCGTCACGGTCGAGGCGCCGAGCGTGAGGTTGGCGCCGCCCGAGACCGACACCGAGGTCGGTGAGATCGTGGCGCCAGGCTTGAGAGTCGTGGTTCCGCCGCTCAGGGTCAGCGAGCCGCCGAACGAGACTGCCGTCGCCGGTCCCGTGCTGTAGTTCGCGCCCATCGAGAAGCTCGCGTTGCCGGTGACGGCGAGCGACCCGGTGGCCGGCGTGAACGCGCCCGCGGACATCGTCATGTCGCCACCGACGTTGAGCATGCCGCCGCCCGTGAGGTTGAGCGTGCTGGCGCTGCTCCAGTTGAACGCGCCCGTGACGTCTACGCGCCCCGACGCGCCAATCGTGAAGTTGCCCGCAGACGTCGTCAGCGTGGTCCCCACGTTCAGCCGGCCGCCCGTCGCGGTGATCGTCCCCGTGCTGGTCGAGGAGACCGCGCCTGCCACGTTCACCGTCGCCGTGTTCGTCGTGAACGCCCCCGAGCCGCTGAGCGTGAGGGAGGTCAGGGCCAGCGTCGCGCCGCTCCGCATCGTCGTCGTCCCGGCGCTGATGCTCATGCTGCCGCCGAACGACAGGCCCGAGGCGCTCGAGAAGTCGGCGGTCACGGCCAGCGTGGTGTTGCCGGTCACCGAGAGCGACCCGGTGCCGATCGTGAAGGTGCCGCCCGTCTTCGAGAAGTCGCCGGTGACGTTCATCGCGCCGCCCGTCAGGTTCAACGTTCCCGTCGAGTGGCTGAAGGCCGTGCCGGAGTTCAAGGTGCCCGAGACCGAGATCGTGCCCGTGCTGGTCGAGGTGACCCCGCCCTGCGCGTTGAGCGTGCCCGCCACGGTCAGCGCCGCGGCGTTCGACATGGTCACAGCGCCCGTGACGGTGACCGTCCCGGCGCCCGTGTCGAGGGCGCCGCCCGTCAGCGTCACCGACGTCGTCGTGAGGGCGCCGCTGCCCCTGAGCGTCGTCGTGCCGGCGACCACGGTGATGCTTCCGAAGGCCGTCGCCGTCGCGCTCGTGAAGTCGGCGGCGCGACCGAAGCTCGCGTTCCCCGTCACGGACAGCGAGCCGGTGGAAACCGTGAAGGCGCCGTTCGTCGACCCGAAGGTGAAGTTGCCGCCCACGGTGAGCACGCCGCCGCCCGTGAGGTTCAGCACGTAACCAGCCGAGGGCGAGAAGTTGAAGTCGCTGGTGACCGTCACCGCGCCCGCCGCGCCGATCGTGAGGTACCCGGAGGTCATCGTCATCGTCGTTCCCACGTTCAACGCGCCGCCCGTCGCGTCGATCGTGCCGGTGCTCATCCCCACGACGGCGCCGGCGACGTTCACCGTCGCCATGCTCGTCGCGAAGCTGGCCGAGCCGCTGAGCGCGAGGGAGGTCAGGGCCACCGTCGCCCCGCTCCGCATCGTCGTCGTCCCGGCGCTGACGCTCAGGCTGCCCCCGAACGACAGGCCCGAGGCGCCCGAAAAGTCCGCCGTCGCGGCGAGCGCGGTGTCGCCCGTCACGGCAAAAGACCCGCTGCCCACCGTGAAGGTGCCGCCCGTCTTCGAGAAGTCGCCCATGACCGAGAGCGCGCCGCCCGTGAGGTTGAGCGTGCCCGAGGTCAGGCTGAACGACGTGCCGACGTTGAGCGCGCCACCCGACATCGAGATCGTGCCCGTGCTCGTCGACGAGATGCCGCTCTGCGCGTTCAGCGTGCCGGCCACGGTGAGATTGGCGGCGTTCGACATCGTGATGGCGCCGGTCACCGTGACCGTGCCCGTGCCCGTGTTCAACGTGCCGCCCGTGAGCGTCGCGGACGCCGTGGTGAACATCCCGCTGCTCTTCAGCGTGGTCGTGCCGGCGGCCACCGTGATGCTCCCCAGCGAATACGCAGTGGCGCTCGAAAAGTCGGTGTTGCGGTTGAAGGTGGCGCTGCCGACCACCGAGACCGACCCGTCCGCGACGGTGATGGTGCCGTTCGAGCCGCCGAACGTCGCGTTGCCGCCGACGTTGAGCGTCCCGCCTCCCGTGAGGTTCAGGATGTAGTTCGCGCTGGGCGCGAAGCTGAAGTCACCCATTGTCGTGACGACGCCCGACGTGCCGACGGTGAGGTACGTCGCACTCAGGGACATCGTCGTGCCGACGCTCAGCGTCCCGCCCGTCGTGTTGATCGTGCCGCCGCCCGACGACGTGAGCGCGCCCGAGACCGCGATGGCGCCGCCCGCGCCCACCGTGATGCTGCCGCTGCCCGTCTTGGTCAGGTCGGTGCCGACGTTGAGGGTGCCGCCGGTGGTCGTGATCGCGCCGCTGCTCCCGTAATCGAATGTCGTGGTCACGTTGAGAGTGCCGCCCGAGGCGTTCACGGCGCCCGAGCCCGACGTCGTGATGCTGCCGATGGTCGAGGTGCCGGCTCCCGTCGCCAGCGTGCCTGCCGTCACGGTCGCCGCGGTGAGCGAGGTCCCCGTCCGGAGCGTCGTCGTCCCACCGCTCACCGTGAAGGCGCCCGTGGAAAAGCTCGTCGACGTGGCGGCGCTCAGGTCCACGGTTCCGCCGAAGGTCGTCGTTCCCGCCACGCTCAGCGTGCCGCTCGCGGCCACCAGCGTGCCGGTCGTGAAGGACAGGTCTCCGCCCACGTGGACGGTGCCCCCCGTGATCGTCGTCGTCTGGTTGGCCGACGACGAGTAGCTCCCCGAGATGTTGAGGGTGGCCGTCCCCGTCGTGAAGTGACCGCTCCCGTTGACCGTCAGTGAAGGCAGCGCAATGACGGCGCCGTCCGGGAAGATCGTCAGGCCCGCCGTGATGGTCAAGGACGTGCCGAACGAGACCGCGCTGGCCGGGCCGGAGCTGAAGTCCGCGTTGCGACCCAGCGTCGTGTCGCCGGTCAAGTTGAACGCACCGGTGCCGACGGTGAGCGTCCCACCCGTCGTCATCGAGAACGCGCCCGTCACGTTCAGCGTGCCGGTGTTGATGTTGAGGTTCGAGCCCGTCAGCGTCATGTTGCCGCCGACGCTCACCGTCCCGACAGACGTGGTCAGCGTGCCGCCCGTCCCCGTGAAGTCGTTCGTGATGTTGAGGTGCGTCCCTGCGGTCTGCAAGGTGATGGCGCCGCCGCTCAACGTCACCGAGGCCGGCGAGATCGTGAGGCCGTTGCCCAGCGTGAGGGTCGCCGCCGAGACCGTGATCGCCCCCCCGATCGTGACGCTGGTCATCGAGGCGAGGTTGAGGTTGCGGCCGACCGCGAGGTCGCCGGTGATCGCCAGAGAGCCCGTGCCGTTGTTGAACGTGCCGGCGGTGGTGCTCGACAGGCTACCGAAGGACATGGCCGCGCTGCTGGGCGTGAACGTGCCGCCCGTCTTCGTGAACGCGCCGCTCACCGTCAGCGTGCCCGTGCCGGCGGCGTAGGTTCCGCCCGCGATCGACAGCGACGCCAGCGACACGGACGAGCCGAGCGTCACATTGACGGTGCCCGTATAGAGGGCGTCGGTGGTGATCGAGTTGATCGACACGGGGGCGTCGACGGTGCAGTTCCCTACGCCGCCCGAGTCGAAAATCGCGTCATCGCCCCCGATCGGTGCGGTCGTGTCGTTCGCGCCGCCCGAGGTCGTCGACCAGCAGTTGGCGACGCTGAAGCTGCTCCCGGCGATGCAACCGGTGAGGCCGCCGCGCCAATACTTCGTGGCGGCGGATGCGGCGCCTGAAGAGAAGGCGACCATGCAACTCACGAAGATCGCGATCCCAATCCGCGCGAACACACCTCCAGCCGACCTGTCCTTCAGGTTCTCACGACGCAAGATGGACGCCTCCAGGCCGGTCCATCGGTAGGCCCGGTAGGGGCCTTTAGGGGCTATCCCCGGTCCGGGCTACGTAGTTTCGCGGACTTGCGCGATCGGCGCCGTATTTTCGGCGTCAATCGACGCGAAGAGGCGTCACTCCCAGGCGTCGTACGTCTCGAATTGCATCGAGTACGTCGCCCGGCCCTGGGTCGCGCTGCGCAGGTCCGTCGAGTAGCCGAACATGCGCCGCAACGGCACCTTCGCCGTGATGACGCGCTGGTTGCCGCGGAAGCCGACGTCCTCGATCTGCGCGCGCCGCGCGTTCAGATCACCCAGCACGTCGCCGACGTTCGCCTCGGGGCTGGTCACCTCGACGCGCATGATCGGCTCCAGCAAGCGCGTGCCCGCCTCCCGCCACGCCTGGCGCAGCGCCTCGCCCACTGCGGCCTTCTCGCCGGCCGGCGTCGACGCATCGGCGCGGTACTCGACGCCCGTGACGACCACCTCGATGTCCTCGATCGGATAGCCCTGCGGGCCCGAGCGCATCGCCTCGCGCGCGCCCTCCATGGCCGCGTCCAGGATCGCGGGCGGCGTCTCGACCACCTTCACGCCCGGCACGACGGGCGGCTTCGCGAGCTCCATCTTCAAGACGTTGCCGGCACCACGCGGGCGCGGCGCGACGCGCACGCGCGCGTGCCCGAACAGCGTCTCGTCCTCGACGGTGCGCTCGAAGCGCGCCTCCGTCTCGGCCGTCTTCGCCAGCGTCTCGCGGTGCACGACCTGCGGGCGGCCGACGTTCGCCTCGACGCCGTACTCGCGCCGCAGGCGGTCGACGATGATGTCGAGGTGCAGCTCGCCCATGCCGCGGATGATCATCTGACCGGTCTCGGCGTCCTCGCCGAACTTGAACGTCGGATCCTCGTCGGCCAGCTTCGCGAGGCCGAAGTCCAGCTTCTCCTTCTCGGCCTGCGTCTTCGGCTCGATGGCGCGCGCGATCACCGGCTCCGTGACGTCGATGCGCTCCAGGATGATGGGCGCCTTCGGGCTGCAGATCGTGTCGCCCGTGCCCGCGTCGCGCAGGCCCATGGCGACGACGATCGTGCCCGCGCCCGAGCGCTCGCTGCGCTCCCGCTTGTTGGCGTGCACGGTGAACAGGCGCGCGATCTTCTCGTTCTTGCGCGTGCGCGGGTTCTGCACCTCGTCGCCCGGCTTGAGCACGCCCGAGTAGATGCGCACGAAGGCGGCCTTGCGGCCCTCGTCCATGGCGACCTTGAAGACCAGGCCGCAGAACGGCGCCTCGTCCGACGGCGGCCGCGTCGCCTCTTCACCGACCTGGCCGACCTCCTTGCCGGGCACGTGGCCGCTGATGGGCGGCACGTCGAGGGGCGACGGCAGGTAGTCGCACACGGCGTCCAGCAGCGGCTGCACGCCCTTGTTGCGCAGCGCCGCGCCCGCGAGCACGGGCACGAACTTCACGTCGATCGTCCCCTTGCGCAGCGCCGCCTTGAGCGCCTCCTCGGCGATGGGCTGACCCTCGAGAAAGGCGTTCGCGATGGCGTCGTCGATGTCGGCGGCCGCCTCGATCATCTTCTCGCGGGCGGCGGACACCTCGTCGGCCATCGACGCGGGCACGTCCTCCTCGCGGGGCGCCTCGTCCTCGTCGCCCGAGAAGTAGAGCGCCTTTTCGCGCACGAGATCGACGACACCCTCGAAGCGGTCCTCGGCGCCGATGGGGAGCTGGATCGGGATGGGGCGCGCGCCGAGGCGCTCGCGGATCTCCGTGACGGCGCCCGGAAAGTCGGCGCCCGCGCGGTCCATCTTGTTGATGAAACAGATGCGCGGCACGCGGAACTTGTCGGCCTGGCGCCACACCGTCTCCGATTGCGGCTCGACGCCCGAGACGCCGTCGAACACGACGACGGCGCCGTCGAGGACGCGCAGGCTGCGCTCGACCTCGATCGTGAAGTCGACGTGCCCCGGCGTGTCGATGAGGTGCAGCTCGAAGTTGCGCCAGGGGATCGTCGTCGCCGCGGCCGTGATCGTGATGCCGCGCTCGCGCTCCTGCGGCATCCAGTCCATCTGCGCCTCGCCGTCGTGGACCTCGCCGATCTTGTGGATGCGGCCCGAGTGAAACAGGAACCGCTCGCTGACGGTGGTCTTGCCGGCGTCGATGTGCGCGACGATGCCGATGTTGCGGGTGCGCGTGATCTTGGGGGCGTTTTTCGGTCCGGGTGCCATTGGAGCGGGCGGATTATACGCACGCGGGCGCCCCACCCCAGCGAGATCGGTGGTCTTTGGTAAGTTCCCCGACCATGGAAACGCGCCTCACCGAGCTCGAGATCCGCTACACCCACCTCGAGCGGCAGTTCGTCGACCTCTCCGACGTGGTGTTCGGGCAGCAAAAGCTCATCGACGCCCTCACGAAGGAGCTCGCGCGCCTGCGCGGCCGCATGGACGAGCTCGGCGAGTCGCCGCCCAACGAAAAGCCGCCCCACTACTGAGTGCCGCCCCAATACGTTGAAATGACGCCGCATTTCACTTTTTGCCGAAAAATTTCGCCGGCTGTCGATCCGGGCTTTCGCCGAACGACTCAGGGGCGGACAGTTCAGTCCCCAAGAGCCCAGGAGGAGAGAGCCATGCAGTACCTGCTCATGATCTACGGAAACGAAGCGGCCCGCGCGAACGCGACCAAGGCGGACATGGAGGCGATGTTCACGCAGTACCGTGACTACACGCAGTCGATCATCGCCAGCGGCCACATGAAGGCGGGCGATGCGCTGCAGCCCTCGACGACGGCGACCACCGTGCGCGTGCGCGAGGGCAAGACGTTGCGCACCGACGGCCCGTTCGCCGAGACGAAGGAGCAGCTCATCGGCTACTACCTCGTCGACGCCAAGGATCTCGACGAGGCGACGAAGCTGGCGGCGCGCATCCCGGGCGCCCAAACGGGCGCGATCGAGGTGCGGCCCGTCATGGAGCTGCCGAAGGACTATCCGCGCCCCTAGACGAGTCGTGACGGCCGCTCGGGCTATGCTGCCGCTCGAGCGGCCGATGGACACGCACACCACCTTGGAAGAGGTCTTCCGCGCGGAGCGGGGGCGCGTCCTGGCCACGCTGATCCGCGTGGTCGGCGACTTCGATCTGGCCGAAGAGGCCCTGGGCGCGGCGTGGGAGGCGGCAGCGCGCCAGTGGCCGCGCGACGGGCGGCCCGACAACCCGCGCGCCTGGCTGGTCCGCGCCGCGCGCAACAAGGCCATCGACGATCGGCGCCGCCGCGCGCGAGAGGAGCTGCAGGCCGAGCCCGCGGCCGTGTCGCCCGAGGATAACGACGCGCGCGGCCCCGAGGGCCCCGACGATCGGCTGCGCCTCATGTTCACCTGCTGCCACCCGGCGCTGGCCGTCGAGGCGCAGGTGGCGCTGACGTTGCGCACGCTCGCGGGCCTCGACACCGACGAGATCGCGCGCGCGTTCCTGGTGCCGCCCGCCACGATGGCCCAGCGGCTCGTGCGTGCCAAACAGAAGATCAGAGACGCGCGCATCCCCTACCGCGTTCCCGACGACGACGAGCTCGGCGAGCGCGTCGACGCCGTGCTGGCGGTGATCTACCTGGTCTTCAACGAAGGCTACGCGGCGACCTCGGGCGACGCGCTGGTTCGGCGCGAGCTGTCCGCCGAGGCCATCCGGCTCGGGCGGCTGCTGGTCGAGCTGATGCCCGAACGGCCCGGACCGCGCGGGCTCTTGGCGCTGATGCTGCTGCAGGATTCGCGGCGCGAGGCGCGCGTGACGCCCGAAGGCGATCTCGTGGTGCTCGAGGAACAGGACCGCGCGCGCTGGGACCAGGCGCAGATTCGCGAGGGGCTCGCGCTGGTCGAAGAGACGCTGCGCGCCGGCCCTGCGGACGCCTTTGCGCTGCAGGCGGCGATCGCGGCGCTGCACGCGCGCGCCGCGCGGGCCGCCGACACCGACTGGCCGCAGATCGTGGCGCTCTACGCCCGCCTCTTCGCCGTGCAGCCGTCGCCGGTCGTCATGCTGAACCACGCCGCCGCCGTGGCCATGGCCTTCGGCCCGGCCGAGGGCCTGCGCCTCGTCGACCAGCTCGCGGCCAGCGGCACGCTGCCGCGCTACCACTGGCTGCCCGCGGCGCGCGCCGATCTGCTGCGCCGGCTCGGCCGCCGCGAAGAGGCCGCGCGCGCCTACCGCGACGCGCTCGCGCTCGTCGGCAACGACGCCGAGCGTCGGTTCCTGCTGCGACGGCTCGCCGAGCTCGAGGCCTGAACGGCTCGCCGAGCGAGGCCTGATGCCTGCCGCTGCGACAATCCGCCGCGTTGACAGCGCCAACGACCGGGCCGACCATCGTTGCCCGTGCTGCCTGCGTCCCTGCACCGGCTGACGCGTCTCGATGACGACCCCGCGGCGCGCTGGCTCGAGCCGCTCGATCGCGCGATCATCCTGGTGAAGGGCTGGGCGGTGTGGCCGCTCTACTTCGCGCTCGGACGCGCGGTGTTCCTCGCGTTCCACTACGTCATCGCAACGGCGTCCGGAGCCTACGACCTCGCGCAGTCGCGCTACCTCAGCATCCCCGGCCTGCTCACGGCGGCGACGATGGCAGCGCTCATCCAGCCCACGCGGCGCTTCATCGTCCGCGTGCGCGCGCGCGCCGTCGCGAAGATGGCGAGAGAAGCGGCCGAGCGCGCCGCGCCCATCGACGATCTCTCGGCGCTCGAGGCCGAGCCAAACGAGCGCGTCGTCTCGCTGGTCGGCTGGGTGCGCGGCACGGGGTACGTCGATCACCCCGTGGGCGGCCAGCGCGCCGTGGGGCTGGCGCTGCCGTGCCAGGACGGCCTGCCGTTCGTCATGGAGACCCTCCACAACTTCGAGCTCTGCGACGAGGCCGGAAACACCGCGCTGATCATCACGGGCGACGGCCGCCTGCTCGGCTCCAGCAACGTCCGGCTCTCGCGCGCGAGCGCCGACGATCGACGGCTGCTCCACTGGCTGAACCTGCCGGCGACGACCGTGCCCACCGATTGGAACGCCCTGGTGCTGCGCGACGGCGATCCCGTGCTGGTCGTGGGCGCCAAGACGACGATTCAGGACCTCTCGCAGCTGCGGTTCGATCGCGCGGCCTCGAAGCCGGCGCTCGCCTCGACGCGGCAGCAGCCGCTGCTCGTGTTCCCGCTGGACGCCGAACGCCGCGACGTCTGACCGCGCAGTCGCCGCGCGAAGTTTGATCGGAGGCCCGCGTTTTCCGGCAGGATGTCAGGCCGGCGCGCATGGGATGCTTGCAAGACGAAGCGCTGCGCGCGCTGGCGACGGGCGACAGGGACGAGCCCACCTCCACCGAGCACCTCTTCGAGTGCGCGAGGTGTCGCGAACGCCTCGCCCAGCTCTCGATCACGATGTGCGCCAGCGACGACGTCGTCGTCAGCCGAACGGTGTCCCTCGCGGGCGCGAACGCGCCGGTGTCGCGCCCGCGCCAGGCGGCGACGTCTGCCCACGAGCTCGCGCGCGGCACGAGCATCGGCAGGTACACCGTGCTCGAGCTGGTGGGCCGTGGCGGCATGGGGGAGGTGTACGCCGCGTACGATCCGCAGCTGGATCGCAAGATCGCGCTCAAGCTCCTGCGGACGGACGGAGGGGGCTCCGAGGCGCGCGCCGAGGCGCGTCTTCTGCGCGAGGCCAAGGCCATCGCCCGGGTCTCGCACCCCAACGTCGTGACCGTGCACGACGCGGGCACGTTCGGTGACCGCGTCTTCGTCGCCATGGAATTCGTCGAGGGCGCCACCTTGAAAGAGTGGCTGGTCGAGCGGCCGCGGCGGCGCGCCGAGATCCTCGAGGTGTTCGCCGCCGCGGCGCAGGGTCTCGCCGCGGCGCACGCGGCTGGCCTCGTGCACCGCGACTTCAAGCCGCCGAACGTCATGGTCGGCCGCGACGGCGGCGTGCGCGTCACCGACTTCGGCCTGGTCCGTCAGGTCGGCCGCGCCGATGACGCCCAGGAGTCCCACGTCGGCGCGGCGGCCGGCGCCGTGACGGGGGGCGCCGAGGTGGATCTCACGCGCACGGGCGAGGTGGTCGGCACGCCGCGCTACATGTCGCCCGAACAGTTCAAGGGCGACCCGCTCGACGCGCGCACCGATCAGTTCTCGTTCTGCGTCGCGCTGTACGAGGCGCTCTACGGGCAGCGAGCGTTCGCCGGCGAGGGGCTGGCCGGCCTCATGGCCGACGTCCTCGACGGCCGCGTCTCGCCGCCGCCGCCGAAGAGCCCCGTGCCCGGCTGGCTGCGCCGCGTGCTGCTGCGCGGCCTCGAGGTGGATCCGGCGCGGCGATTTCCCTCCATGAAGGCGCTCTCGGCCGCGCTCGAGGCGGATCCCGGCGCGCGGCGCCGGCGCGCCGGCACGGCCCTCGGGCTGCTCGCGACGCTGGCGCTCGCCGTCGTGGGCGCGCGGCGGATCGCCGGCAGCAAGCCGGCGGCGTGCCGCGCGGGGCCCGATCACTGGAGCCACGTGTGGCCCGCGGGGGCGACGGGCAAGGAGGCGATCCGCGCGGCGTTCGTGGCCACGGGCAGGGACTACGCCGAGCAGACGTTCGTCGAGGTCTCGCGTGTGCTGGACACGTACGTCCGCCGCTGGAACGACATGTACGCGGACGCGTGCGAGGCGACCCAGGTGCGCGGCGAGCAATCGGCCGAGATCCTCGACCTGCGCATGGGCTGCCTCGACGAGCGGCTCGGCGGCGCGCGCGCCCTCGTCGACGTGCTCGCCCACGCCGACGGCACCGTGGTCGACAACGCCGTGTCCGCGACGGGCGCGCTGCCGGCGCTCGACCGCTGCGCCGACGTGGGACTCCTGCGCGCCGTCGTGCGCGCTCCCGACGACGAGGCGAGCCGCAGGCGGATCGGCGAGGTGCGGGCGGAGCTGGCGC
The DNA here is from genome assembly GCA_035548155.1 of Polyangia bacterium. GTDB lineage: Bacteria > Myxococcota_A > Polyangia > Fen-1088 > Fen-1088 > DASZFV01. The sequence continues at coordinate 17,582 of DASZUD010000261.1, read as the reverse complement.
GCCTCGTGGCCGTGCTCGATGCGGGCCGCTGCCGGGAGGCGGAGACGCTCGCCGACGGCCTGATTCCGCGCGCGCGCGAGGCCGGCTATGCGCCGCTGCTCGCCCAGACGCTGCACGCCGCAGCGAACGTCGTCGACTCCTGCGGTGGCGAGCCCGCCGTCAGCTTCGCGCGCTGGGAGGAGGCGTTCTCGCTGGCGCTCGCGGCCAGGGACGACGACACGGCCGCGCGCATCGCCATCACTCATGCGAGCCACCTGGCCGATCGGGCCGACGACCTGGCGGGCGCGCAGCGATGGATCGACATCGGACGAGCCCTCGTGGCGCGCCTGGCCGGCGCCCCGCTGCTGGCCACGTGGGCCTCCGTCGCCGAGGCCGACATCCTCGGAAAGCAGGATCGCGCCGCCGAGGCCGCGGAGCTCGAGCGCCGCACCATCCAGGAGAAGGAGGCGCTGCTCGGTCCCGACGACGTGGACGTCGCGGTCTCCTGGAACGGCTACGGCACGGCGCTCGAGAGCGCGGGGCGCAGCGAGGAGGCCGTCGCCGCGTTCGAACGTTCGGCCGACGTGCTGCGACGAAAGCTGGGCGCCGGGCACCCGAGGGTGGCCGTCGTGCGGCAGAACGAGGGCGAGAGCTTGCTGTCGCTGCACCGGAGCGCCGAGGCGCTGAGCGCCTTCGAGCAAGCGTGCGCCATCTGGACGAGAACCGGCGCGAGCCCGCTGATGCTCGCGGGGGGGCAGACCGGCGCGGGCGCGGCCCTGGTGGCGCTCGATCGCCCGGCGGAGGCGGTGCCACGGCTCGAGGAAGCGCTGCGAAGCCGGGTCGATCTGCACGCGGGCCTGCCGGAGCTCGCCGATACGCGCTTTGCGCTGGCGCGCGCGCTTTGGCCGGCCCCCAGGGCCCGCGAGCGCGCGCTCATGCTCGCGCGACAGGCGCGCAGCGACGCGGCCGCGAGCCCCGCCGCGAGCGGAAAACGGAAACTCGCCCAGATCGACGCCTGGCTCTCCGGCCGCTGAGGGGCTTCCCGCGCGGGGGCTCTCGACTTAAGCTGCGCCCGTGCTCCTGCCCCCCGCCCTGGCGTTGGCGTTGACGCTGGCCGCCGCAGCCCGGCCCGCGCCCACGGCCGAAGAGCAGCGCCTGTTCGCCGAAGGCCTGCGCGCGTTCGACGCCGGCGACGCGCGCGCCGCCGAGCACGCCTGGTCCGAGGGATACCGCATCGCGCACGATCCCGCGTTCCTCGTGCGGGTCGGCGAGGCGGAGGAGAAGGCGGGCGCGACCGCCGAGGCGCTGGAGACCTACCGCCGCTACCTGCGCGAGGCCCCCGACGCCGCCGATCGCGCCGACATCCAGCGGCGCATCGCGCACCTCGCGCCCGCCCACGCCCCGGCCGCGGGCGCTCCCGCCGAGCAGCCGGGCGAGTTCGGCGCCGGCGCCAAGCCCGAGCTGCCCGCGGGCCCGGCCCCTCGCCCCGCCGTGAGCGACGCCGAACCTCCTCGACGCGCCGAGGAGAGCACGGACTCGGGCTGGAACCGCTACAACGTGACCGCGATGTCCGCCGCGGGCGTCAGCGTGCTGCTCCTGGGAACGGCCGCCTTCTTCGGCGCGGAGGCGGCCTCGAAGGAGAGCGACGTCAACCGCCTGCAGACGTCGCGCGACGTCACCACGGGCGGCCCAACCCCCTACTCGACCGTCGCCGCGCAGTACCAGAGCGCCCTGTCCGACGGCCGCGACTTCGCGCGCGACGCCAAGATCGCGCTCATCGGCGCGGCCGGCGCCGCCGCCGTCTCCGTCCTGTTCTTCGTGCTCGACGCGCACCACACACCAGACCAGTCGGTGTCCCTCGCGCCCCTGCCTCCATCGGCGAAGAGCGGCGGCCTGCTGGCGACGTGGAGGTTTTGATGAGGAAGGTCCTCGTCGCGCTCCTGCTCGCCGTCGCGGCCGCGTCCTGCTTCGATCCGCACGAGCCCGCCTGCGCCTTCTCCTGCGCGAGCGACGGCAAGTGCCCGACCGACTACGTCTGCGCCTCCGACAACCTGTGTCACCGCGCCGACGGCAAAGGGGTCTGCACCCTACCACCCGTGGACGCGAGCGCCGATACCACGACGAACTGACCGCTTGGGCCGGGGGCCCGCGAACCACTAGTCCACCCGGGCTCCGGTGTGTAGACTCCCGCGCGGTTCCGAAATGGGCATCCTCGATCTGTTTTCGAAAGAAGGTCGCGCAGAGCGCGCGCGCGCGAGCCACATCAAGGGCGCGGTGAACAAGTTCGCCCAGTCCGCCGATCGCTTCCGCGACCTTCAGGCGCTGCGCGACGACGGCTCTGACGAGGCGCTCTATGGCCTCTTGCGCCGCTTCGGCATGATGTACGACAAGACGATCGAGGACGAACAGGAGAAGGAGTGGGTCTTCGAGGCGCTGCTCGAGAAGGGCGCCAAGCTCCTGCCCGCGCTCGAGAAGTACCTGCTGTCCGCCGAGTCGATCTCCTGGCCGCTGCGCCTCCTCGACAAGATCGCCGAGCGCGAGACGGAGATCGAGGTCTTGAAGCAGGTCCTCGCGCGGCACGAGCCCGGGTACGAGCGCGACCCCACGAAGAAGATCCAGCTCCTCAACCACCTCGCGGCGCTGAAGGACTCGCGCATCCCGCCGCTCGCGGCGCCCTACCTCGCCGACATGGACGAGGGCGTGCGCTACGCGGCCGTCGAGGCGCTCGTGCGCCAGGGCGACGAAGCCGCAGCGGCGGCGGCGCTGCTGGACCAGCTCGTCAGGCCCGAGGAGGAGAGCCTGCGGCTGCGCCTGCAGATCTCCGATGGCTTCGCCGACCTCGGCTGGACCGTACCGGCCGACCGCCGTGAAGCGGTGATGAAGTTCCTGCCCGATCAGTTCAAGCTGAACAAGGACGGGCACATCCAGAAGAAAACCCCTGCGCAGTAACGAGAAGGAAACCGCGTTGCCCAAGCGTACAGACATCAAGACCGTCATGCTCATCGGCTCTGGCCCGATCGTCATCGGCCAGGCCTGCGAGTTCGATTACTCCGGGACGCAGGGCGTGAAGGCCCTCAAGGAGGAGGGCTACCGCGTCGTCCTCGTGAACTCGAACCCGGCGACGATCATGACGGACCCGGAGATCGCCGACCGCACGTACGTCGAGCCGCTCACGGTGGACGTGCTCACGTCGGTGATCGAGCGCGAGCGCCCCGACGCCCTGCTGCCGACGCTGGGCGGGCAGACGGCGCTGAACCTGGCCCTCGAGCTGCACAAGGCGGGCGTCCTCGACGCGTACAAAGTCAAGCTCATCGGCGCGCAGGTCGAGGCCATCGAGAAGGCCGAGGATCGCCTCCTCTTCAAGCAGGCCATGCAGAAGATCGGCCTGGCGGTGCCGTGGTCGGGCTACGCGCACAACATGGAAGAGGCGCGCGCCATCCACGCCGAGATGACGTCGAAGACCGGCACGGCCTTCCCCGTGCTGCTGCGCCCGTCGTTCACGCTGGGCGGCTCGGGCGCCGCCATCGTGTGGAACGCCGAGGAGTTCGAGTCGAAGATGGCCTGGGGCCTCCAGCAGAGCCCGCGCGGCGAGGTCCTCGTCGAGCAGTCGGTCCTCGGCTGGAAGGAGTACGAGCTCGAGGTCGTCCGCGACAAGAAGGACAACGCCATCATCATCTGCTCGATCGAGAACTTCGATCCGATGGGCGTGCACACGGGCGACTCGATCACGATCGCCCCCGCGATGACGCTGACCGACAAGGAGTACCAGGTCATGCGCGACGCCGCGCTGGCCGTCATCCGCGAGATCGGCGTCGAGACGGGCGGCTCGAACATCCAGTTCGCCGTGAACCCGGCGAACGGCCAGATGATCGTCATCGAGATGAACCCGCGCGTCTCGCGCTCGAGCGCGCTCGCCTCGAAGGCCACCGGCTTCCCCATCGCGAAGATCGCGACGAAGCTGGCCGTCGGCTACACGCTGGACGAGGTCCAGAACGACATCACGCGCGAGACGACGGCCTGCTTCGAGCCGTCGATCGACTACGTCGTCACGAAGGTGCCGCGGTTCGCGTTCGAGAAGTTCCCGGGCGCCGACAGCGAGCTCGGCCCGCAGATGAAGTCGGTCGGCGAGGTCATGGCCATCGGCCGCACGTTCAAGGAGAGCCTGGGCAAGGCCATGCGCTCGCTCGAGATCGGCCGCTGGGGCTTCGATCTCGATCCGGTGCCGGATCTCGCCGAGCTGAAACGGCAGATCGTACGGCCCGGCCCCGAGCGCATGTGGCAGCTCGCCGAGGCGATGCGCGCCGGCCTCTCGAACGAGGAGGCCCACGAGCTCACGAAGATCGACCCATGGTTCCTCGCGCAGCTGCGCACCCTCATCGACGAGGACGAGGAGACGCGCGACGCCGGCGTCGAGCTGGGCGCCAAGCTGCTCGACGACGCGGCCGCGCTCGCGCGTCGCAAGCGCCTCGGCATGTCGGACCGCCGCCTCATGAAGGTGACCGGCACGTCGGAGGAGGTCGTGCGGCAGGCCCGCCTCAAGCACGGCATCCGCCCCGTGTTCAAGCGCGTCGACACGTGCGCCGCCGAGTTCGAGGCGCAGACGCCGTACATGTACTCGACGTACGAGGTGCCGCAGGAAGAGACCGTCGACGGCAAGCCGATCGTCGCGGTGGAGAGCGAAGCGCGGCCGTCGGGGAAGAAGAAGATCGTCATTCTCGGCGGCGGGCCCAACCGCATCGGCCAGGGCATCGAGTTCGACTACTGCTGCGTCCACGCCGTCCAGGCCCTCCGCGAGGACGGCTTCGAGACGATCATGATCAACTGCAACCCCGAGACGGTGTCGACGGACTACGACACGTCGGACCGGTTGTACTTCGAGCCGCTCACGCGCGAGGACGTCCTCGAGATCCTCGACGTCGAGAAGCCCGAGGGCGTCATCGTGCAGTTCGGCGGGCAAACGCCGCTGCGCCTGGCCGTGCCGCTGCAGAACGCGGGCATCAAGCTGCTCGGCACCAGCGCCGACGCCATCGACCGCGCCGAGGACCGCAAGCGCTTCGGCGAGCTCCTGAAGAAGCTGGACCTGCGCGCGCCCGCCTGGGGCACGGCGCACGGCCTCGGCGAGGCGCGCGAGATCGCCGACCGCATCGGCTACCCCGTCATGGTGCGGCCGTCGTACGTCCTCGGCGGGCGCGCGATGGAGATCGTGCACGACCCGTCGGGCCTCGAGCACTTCGTGCACACGGCCATGGAGGCCTCTCGCCGCGAGAGCCTCGCGTCGCGCGCCGGCGAAGAGGACGCGCCCATTCTCATCGACCAGTTCCTGCCCGACGCCATCGAGGTCGACGTCGACGTCGTGGCCGACGGCACGGGCGACGTCGTCATCGGCGGCGTGATGGAGCACATCGAGGAGGCCGGCATCCACTCGGGCGACTCGGCCTGCTGCCTGCCGCCCTACTCGCTCAAGCCCGAGACGGTCGAGGCCATCAAGAGCCAGGCGCGCGCGCTCGCGCGCGAGCTGGACGTGCGCGGTCTGATGAACGTGCAGTTCGCCGTCCCGCGCGACGGCCGAGGCATCTTCATCCTCGAGGTGAACCCGCGCGCGTCGCGCACGGTGCCGTTCGTCTCGAAGGTGACGGGCGTACCGCTCGCGAAGGTCGCGGCGCGCATCGCCGCGGGCAAGACGCTCAAGCAGATGGGCATCGTCGAGGTGACGCCGAAGCACGTCGCCGTCAAGGAGGCCGTGTTCCCGTTCGCGAAGTTCGCGGGCGTCGACACGATCCTCGGCCCCGAGATGCGCTCGACGGGCGAGGTCATGGGGATCGACCAGACCTTCGCCGCCGCCTTCGGCAAGAGCCAGATCGGCGCCGGCACGAGGCTGCCCACGCACGGCCGCGTCTTTCTCTCGGTGCAGGACAGCGACAAGGCGAACGCCGTCAGCGTGGCCAAGGGCCTCAAGGACCTGGGCTTCGAGGTGATCGCCACGGCGGGCACGCACGCGTACCTCGCCAAGCAGGGCCTGGAGGTCGAGCTGGTGCCCAAGGTGCGCGAGGGGCGGCCGCACGCCGTCGATCGCCTGCTGTCGGGCGACGTCCAGCTGGTGATCAACACCACCTCCGGCACCGAGGCCATCAAGGACTCGTTCCCGATCCGGCGCACGGCGCTCACGAAGGGCGTGCCCTACTACACGACGATCTCGGCGGCGCGCGCCGCCGTGGGCGCCATCGCGCAACTGCGCGCCGGCAAGATGGGCGTGCGCTCGCTGCAGGAGTACCAGAAAAATGGCTAAGTTCCCCATGACCCCGCGGGGTCAGCAGATCCTGAAGGACGAGCTCAAGCGCTTGCGCGAGGTCGAGCGCCCCAAGAACGTGCGCGACATCGAAGAGGCGCGCGCGCACGGCGACCTGAAAGAGAACGCCGAGTACCACGCGGCGAAGGAGCGCCAGGGCTTCATCGAGGGCCGCTCGCGCGAGATCGAGGCGATCCTCGCGCAGGCCGACATCATCGACCCGGCGAAGCTCTCCGGCAGCAAGGTGGTCTTCGGCGCCACGGTGAAGCTGACCGACACCGACAGCGGCGAAGAGGTGACCTACACGATCGTCGGCGACTACGAGGCCGACATCAAAGAGAAGCGCATCGCGATCTCGGCGCCGCTGGCGCGCGCGATGATCGGCCGCGAACAGGGCGAGACCGTCACGATCAAGACCGGCAAGGGCACGCGCGAGTACGAGATTGCGGCCGTGACCTTCGAAGCCGTCGTTTAGTCAGCGCCTTGGACAGCCGGGCGCAGCGCCTAGCCGCCGTCACGGCCACCGTGCACGGGTTGGTGCACGCGTGCGTGTTGCTGCTGCCGCCGTTCATCGTCGACCTGCGCGCCGCGTTCGGCGTGAGCTTGCTGGCGCTGGGCGGCGCGGCGAACGCGATGTACCTCTCCTTCGGGCTGGCGGCGATCCCGGGCGGATGGCTCGCCGATCGGCTGGGCTCGCGGCGCGTGCTCGCGCTCTCGGCGGGCGGCTGCGGCCTGGCGACGGCGGCGGCGGCGCTCGCGCCGACCTTCGGCGTCCTCACGGCGGCGCTGGTCGTGCTGGGCGCGTGCGCGGGACTGCACCACCCGAGCGGCCTGTCGCTGGTCACGCGGGGCGTGCATGGAGCGGATCGCGGGCGCGCGCTCGGCATCCACGGCATGGGCGGGAGCCTCGGCGAGGCCCTCGCGCCCGCGGGCGCGGCGCTCGCGGCGCGGGCGCTCGGATGGCGCTACGGTTTCGCCGCGGCCAGCGCGCTCGCGCTCTGTTGCGCCGTGCTGGTGTTGACGCTCGACGACCCCGAGCCGGCGCCGCGGCCGCATGAGCGCCCGCGCGGCCGCATCGACGTCGCGGCGGCGCTGCGCGGCTTCTGGCGCAGCCCTCCCCTGCGCTGGCTCCTGCTGGCGGGCGCCGCGGGCGGCTTCGCCTATCGGGGCGCCATCACCTTCCTGCCGCTGCACCTGTCGGGCGGCGCACCGGGCGGCGCGCTCGCGGGAGCGGGCCTCATCACGCTGGTGCTCCTCGCCGGGACCGCCGCGCAGCTCTTGGGCGGCAATCTCGCGGATCGAGCGGGGCCTCCGCGAGGCTCCCCGCCCCCCCCGGCGCTCGCGCTGAGCGGCGAAGCCGCGCGCCGCTCGGGGTGGCCCTCCATGGAGCGCCTGTTCGTCGTCGAGTTGCTGTTCTTCGCGCCGCTGCTCGTCTCGCTGGCGCTCGGCTCGGGCGCGCCAGGCGTCGCGATGGCGCTCGCGTTCGGGTTCCTGTGGTCGCTGCTGCAGCCGCTGGCCGCGGCCCTCGCTGCCACGCACGCCGAGGCGCGCGATCACGGGCTCCTCTACGGCGTGCAGCTGGCGCTGTCGTTCGGAGTCGGCTCGTTCGCGACGACGCTGGGCGCGGCGCTCGCCACCCGAGGCGGCACACGCCTCGCGTTCCTGGGCTTCGGCGCCGCGGCCGCCATCCAGCTCGCCGCGGCCGTGGCCGTGCTGAGAGCGACGCGCTGCTCAGCCGCCGGCCGCAGCGCCGTCGGTCGCGCCGTCGGCTGACGGCAGGCCGTCGGTCGCGGCGGCGTCGGCGCCCGCCTCGGTGGACGCATCACCGCCGTCGGTCTCGGCGTCGGTCCCGGCTTCGGGACTGACTTCGGCCCCCGCGCCGTCGACCGGAGCGTCCGCCGCGTCGCTGCCACCGCCCGTGCCCGCGTCGATCACCGTCCCGCCGCCGAGCATCGCCACGCACCGCAGGCCCGCCGCCGACGTCATGCCGACCGCAGCGCCGCTCGGCCCACAGATCCCGCTCGCGCAGTCGCTGTCGATCTCGCAACGCTCTCCGTTGCTCTGCTTGCAGCCGGCGAGCGAGAACGCGGCGGTCAGGACGAGCGCCGGAACCAGGTGAGCGCGAAGCCGAGAGAGCGACATGGACGGGCGTTGGGTTACCACGAGGGGGGCCTTTGGTAAAGACCGGCCAAAGCCAGGAGAGTTGCGGTACGTTTCGGGCATGCCGCTCATGCGACCTTTGATCCGTTCAGCGGGCGTGCTGGTTGCCTCGGGGGGGCTGCTGCTCGCGGCGTCGCGCGCGGCCACCCCGGCGCCGGCCAAGAAGAAGAACGCCGTCGAGCGTGAGGCCGAGGCCTTCCTCGAATCGGTGTCGGCCCTGCTCGAGCCCGTGGCCACGACGACCAACAAGGTCGACTGGGTCGCGTCGACGGACGTCACGCCCGAGCACACGGCGGAGCGCACGGGCGCCGACAAGGTGCTCGCCTCGCTGGTCGGCTCCAAGGCCGTCATCGAGAAGACCAAGGGCTTCCTGAAAAACGAGAAGCAGCTCGACGACGTGACCGCGCGCCAGCTCCGGAAGCTGCTGCTCACGGCCGCCGAGAACCCGGGCACGATCCCCGAGGTCGTCAGCAAGCGCGTCGAGGCCGAGGCCCGGCTCTCGAGCGTCCTCGACGGCTACACTTTCTGCCTCCAGCCCAAGCCAGGCGGCGGCTGCCTCAAGCCCGTCACGGCGAACGGCATCGACGACATCCTGCTCAAGTCGCGCGACCTCTCCGAACGGCAGCGCGTCTGGACGGCCTCCAAGGAGATCGGCAAGCCGCTCAAGCCGGGCCTGGTCGAGCTCGTGGGGCTGCGCAATCAGGTCGCCCGGGAGATGGGCTACAAGAGCTACTTCGCGCTCAAGGTGGCCGATTACGGCATGACGGTCGATGAGATGATGAAGCTCCTCGACGACACGCTCTCCACGACGAAGCCGCTCTTCGACGGCCTGCACTGCTGGGCGAAGAACACGCTGGCGGCGCGCTACAGGCGGCCCGCGCCGAAGCTGATCCCGGCGCACTGGATCGGCAACCGCTGGGCGCAGTACTGGCCCGGCCTCGTCGAGGAGACGAGCCTGGATCCGCTGTTCAAGGGCTCGACACCCGAGAGCATCGTCAAGAGCGCGGAGAACTTCTACGTGTCGCTCGGCTTCTCGCGGCTGCCGCCCACGTTCTGGGAGAAGTCGGATCTGTACCCGGTGCCCCCGGGCGTGGCGCGCAAGAAGAACGCGCACGCCTCGGCGTGGAACATCGACTACGAGAAGGACGTGCGGTCGCTCATGAGCGTCGAGCCGAACGAGCAGTGGTTCGGCACGGCCCACCACGAGCTCGGCCACATCTACTACTACCTCGCGTACAACCGGCCCGAGGTGCCGCTGCTCCTGCGCGAGGGTGCGAACCGCGCCTTTCACGAGGCCGTGGGCGAGCTGGCCAAGCTCGCGAGCGAGCAGCCGCCCTACCTCGTGAAGGTGGGCGTCATGCCCGCGGGCAAGGAGCCGTCGCCCGTCGGCTGGCTGCTGCAGAGCGCGCTCGGCAGCTCGATCGTGTTCACGCAGTTCTCGGCGGGGACGATGAGCCACTTCGAGCGCGACGTCTACGACGCGGAGCTGCCGCCCAGCGAGTGGCAGAAGCGCTGGTGGAGGTACGTCGGCGAGTACCAGGGCGTCATCGCGCCGGGCGCGCGGCCGGACGACCTGTGCGACGCGTGCACGAAGACGCACCTCATCGACGATCCGGCGAGCTACTACGACTACGCGCTGGCGACGCTGATCAAGTTTCAGCTGCACGACCACATCTGCACGAAGATCCTCAAGCAGGACGTGCGCGCGTGTAACTATCTCGGCAGCAAGGAGGTCGGCGACTTCCTGCGCGGCATCCTCTCGCTGGGCGCGACGCGCGACTGGCGGACGGTCATGAAGGAAGCGACGGGCGAGCCCATCTCGCCGCGCGCGATGATGGCCTACTTCGCGCCGCTCGTGACCGAGCTCGACAAGCGCAACGCCGGGAAGGACTGTACGTTCTGACGGGGTCCGGCTCGCTGCCGCTCGCGGCCCCCGGTCCCCTTCGCTCCGCGCGGCAAAGCCGCGCTGCGCTCGCCCTCCTCGCGAGCGCCTGCGCGAGCCTTGGGCTCGTGACTGACGGGTGGGCGCTGGGTCCCGCGCCACGACACGACGGCCGCGAGGAGGGCGTGATGGCTCCCCTGCCGGGCGCGCTCGGGAGCGCCGACGGGGGTGCGGCGCCCGCCCAGCGCGTCCGCGGCGTCGCGCTGGGCATGTTCGCCGAGGACGTGAGCTTCTCGTACGCGGGGCTGCTCGCCGAGGTCGTCGCGCTTTCGGCCACGCACGTCGCGCTCGTCGTACCGCTGTACCAGACCGACGGCGCCAGCGACGATCTGCACCTGCACACGCGCCTGTCGCCCTCGCTCGCGCTCGTGGCCGAGACCGTCCGCGCCGCGCGGCGCGACGGCCTCGAGGTCACGCTGTTCCCCATCGTGCGGCTGTCGGCGCCGCGGCCCGGCGAGTGGCGCGGGACCCTGGCGCCGCGCGATCCGGCGGCGTGGTTCCGCCACTACGGCGAGCTCGCGGGCGAGCTGGCGGCGCTGGCCGAATCGGCGGGCGCGAGCCGCTTCGTCGTGGGCAGCGAGCTGTCGTCGCTGGACGGCGAGGCCAACCTGCCGCGCTGGCGCGCGCTCGTCGAGCGGCTGCGGGGCGTGTTCTCGGGCCGCCTGCTCTACTCGGCGAACTGGGATCACTACCGCGACGCGCGCGTCCTCGATCTCGTCGACGAGGACGGCGTCACCGGCTACTTCGACCTGCGCCAGCCCTCCCAGGCCGCCGAGGACGCCACGCTCGAGACGGGCTGGCGGCGCGTACGGAAAGAGCTCGAGGCCTGGCACGCGGGGCGCCCGCACGGTTTCGTGTTCACCGAGCTCGGCTACCGGTCGCGCACGGGCACGACGGCGACGCCGTGGGACGAGGGCTCGCGTGGCGCGCCCGACGGAGACGAGCAGCGCCGCGCCTTCGCGGCCTTTCGCCGCGCCTGGGCTGGATCGACGCTGCTCGAGGGCGTCTACGTCTGGAACTGGTACGGCTGGGGCGGCCCGGCGACGACCGGCTACACGCCCCGCGGCAAGCCCGCCGAGCAGGAAGTGCGGCAGCTGCTCGGCGATCTCTAACCGGGAACCCTCGAGATACGAGGGTTCCCGTGCCCTCCGCGCTCGCTCGGCGGGCGAAGCCCGCCTGCGCTCGGGCTGAGGGAACGAGAGACTGACTAAGGTTAATTCGCGGGCGCGGCGCCCAGCCGCGAAAGAATGCGCCTGAACGCGGCGCCCCAGCTCCGCTCGGCGTCGAAGAACTGCTGCTTCAGGTGCGTGCACGCCTGGTGCTTCGCCTCGTAGAACGCCTCGTCGTCGACCAAGCGGAGGATCGCGTCGCGGTAAGAGGCCACGTCCTCGGGAATCGCCTCGACGACCGCGTCGCGCACGACGTCGATGGCGGGAACGACCTTCGACGTGATGACGGGACGGCCGCTCAGGACGGCCTCGGCGACGACCGCGTTGAAGCCTTCGTCGTAGTTCGACCGCGTCGGCACGATGACCGCGTGGCAGCGCCCGAACATCTCGCGGAACTCGCCCATCGGCAGCCGGCCGTGGCAGCGCACGCGCGCCCCCACGCCGGCTTCGGCGATGGCGGCGCGCAGCTTCTCGAGGACGGAGCCCGTGCCGCAGATGTCGATCTCGATGTCGTCGCGCCCGCGCTCGGCGAGCTGCCGCGCGATCTCGACGAGATCGAAGACGCCCTTGTTCGTCTCGATGCGGCCGGCGTAGAGGACCCGGAACGGCGGACGCGCGGGACCGCGCTCGGGAAGGCCACCGAACGTGGTCTGGCGGTACAGCGGAATGAACGACTCGATCTTGGCGTTCACGCCGGCGCCCATCTCCTCGAGCTGACGAACGCAGGTGCCGGGGTGGGCCAGCACGGCCGCGCATTGCCACGAGAAGAAAGGCCGTGCCAGCCGCAAGAGGCCGCGGTTCACGGCCGTGGGCGGCACGAGGTCGAGCCACAGCGTGTTGTGGATCGCCGGCACGACCTTGATGCCGAAGAGCGGGAAGAGAGAGACCAGGAACCAGTGCACGCCGTGCTGGTTGACGACCGCCACGTCGGCCCGATGTCGAAGCGCCGACCGCAGCAGGCTCAACGTGTAGAGCATCCGTCCGAGGTGGAACTTGGCGCCCGACTGGCCGTCGAAGGGGATCGGGCGATCCTCGAGGCGAAAGTCGCCGTCGTCGAGCGTGGCCGCCTTGGGCTGCGCGCCGATGGCCCACACCTCGGCGCCGAGCTCGCGGCACACGTCGAAGAACTGATGCGAGTAGGCGACGTCGGGGATCGCCGGCTCGTCCTCGCCGGCCCGCCAGCGTTGGTAGGGGCCGATCACGCTCGTGAAGCCCCCGTTCAGCAGAATCCTCAGCTTCGCCATCTCTGTCGTCCCCCCTTCCCGTCGACCGGTTACTTCTTGGTCGCGCCCTTCTTCTCTTTCTTCGGCTTGGGCGGCGCGGCCAGGTCCTTCTGCTCGCCGCCGACGGCGCCCGCCTGCATGGCCTGGCGAACGACCGCGCCCGCGTTCGTGAACGCCGTGGGCGGGATCGTGAGGTCCATCGACCATGCCTTGCCGGTGCCGTCGCCGCCCGCCGAGCCGTAGAGCGGGATCGGGCCGATCTCGGCCTTGGCCAGCTTCGCGACCTTCTGGTCCTTGATCAGCGTCGGGATGAGCGACAGCAAGGGGGCGAGGTCGAAGTGGAAGAACGAATCGCGCCCCCGCGTCGCCGCGATCGTCTCGGCGAGCGAGCCCGAGGGCACGACGGGCTTGGCGGCGGCCAGCTTCGTGAGGTTCGCCTTGGCGTCGTGCCCGAACGTCGCCAGGAAGCGCGTTCCCTCGACGGCGACGTACACGTCCAGCGTCTTGCCGAACAGCTTGCTCACGACTTCGGGATCCAGCCCCGAGCCCTTCTTGAACGCGAGCCCGTAGCGCAGCGCCTTCAGCTTGCCGACGCTCTCCTTCTTCACCGTCCAGTCGAACGCCGGGATCTGCCCCATTTGCCCGATTTGGGCCTCGAGCAGCGCGAGCGCCGCATCCTTGTCGAGCTTCGAGAGCGCGTCGCCCAGCGCGGCCGCCGACGGCGCGTCCTTCAGCGCGTACGCGATCTGCCCCTCGAAGAGCGGCGCCGTCTTGACGAAGCCCAGCGCGAAGCCCGTCTGGCCGCCCAGCGCCGCCATCATCGCGTCGTGGAACGCCAGCGCGGCCGCGGCGCCCTTCGCCTTGCTCGCCGCAAGGCGCTCGCGCTGGCGCGTCATCTGCGCGCGCATGAACGCGCCGATGCTGGACGCGCCCACGACCGTGGGCGTCGTCTTGTCGAGCGCGAGGACCGACGTGTCGAGTTCGTAGGGGCGCACGTCGCGCGCGACCGCCTCGAGCTTCGAGGCCGCGCGCGCGCGGAGCCTCGTCCGGATCGACAGCCCCTTGGCCGCGTCCACGCCGAGGCCGATCTCCGCCGCCTCGGCGTCGCCCAGCAGCGACAGCACCTCGTCGAACGTCTCGAGCTGGCGCGCGCCGCCCGGCGCCTCGGGCGCCTGCGCCGCCTGGACCGCCCGGACTTGCGCCATGAGCTGCGCGAGCGCCGTCTTGACGTCGGTGCCGTTCGCGCGCGCGATCGCGTCGGGATAAAGAACGGCGGTCACGTCCTCGGCCACGGCGTGCCGCGCCTCCTCGGCCAGCCGCGCGCCGCGCGCCAGCGCCTCGAGATCGTCCGAGAAGACGATGACGGCGCCGTCTCGCAAGATCCAACCGCGCCCGCCCGTGGCGTTCTCGACCAGCACGACGTTGCCGCGCGTCTCGACCACGCGGCCCAGCGCGCCGACGACGCGCCCGGCCTCGGCAGGGCCACGCGCCGCGACGGCCATGACCGCGCCCGTGGCGCCCGACGGCCCGGAAGAGACGATCACCGCGCCCGCGGGCGCGCCGAGATCCAGGTTCGCCGAGACCTCGGGGGCGAGCCCCGCCTGCGCGAGCAACATGTCGCGCACGCCGGCCGGATCGATCGGCATCGGCACGGCCTTCGCCACCAGCGTCGCGCCGTTCGTGAGCAAGCGATCGACCGAGGTGATCGAGACGGTCCCGAGCTCGAGCGAGCGCGCCTCGGCGACCGAGAGCAGCTTCACGGCCGGCGGCGTGGCGGCCAGCGCGGTCGCCGCGGCGGGCGCGGGCGCCGCCGTCTTCGCCGGAGGCGGCTGGGAGCTCGCGCACGCGAGCGAGACGCACGAGAGGATCGTCGCCGCGCCGAGGCGCGCGCGACGGAGACGCGACGAAGGCCCGCTCCAAGCTCGAAGGTGATTCGGCATGGCCCGGGAGAATACTGCTACATGAGTTCCAGCCCCAGGACTTTCCGGACGGCGAAGTAGTCCTCGCTCACCGAGTACGCCAGCAGATCTCGCATGCGCTCCTTGACGCCCACGGGGCTCGCCGCGGCGGGCTCGGTCGAGATCACGCGCACGGCTGCGGCGAGGTCGTTCGTGAGCGCGAAGCCCACGCGCGCGCCCGTCAGATCGGCGGCCGCCATCCACGCCGTCATGTCGATCGCGTCGCCGCGCTCGCTGACGAGCTGGCGCGCGACGGCGCCGACCTGCTCCGCGACGGGCTTCGGGACCACACGCGCGAGCTCCGCCGCGAGCGTGTCGACCTGCCCGTTGTGAGGCCCGCTGCCGATGGGCGCGCCGCCCAGCGCCAGCGCCGCCCGCAGCGCGACGTCCAGCGCCGCGGGCGATGGCACGGCCGAGCGCACGAAGCGCTCGGGCCGCAGGAACGACATGCGCTTGCCCATCTCGAACAAGAGCTCGGCCTCGCTGCCGCGCTGCTCGATGCCCTTGCCGATGACCAGCGCCGGCGTCAGGACGCCGCGGTCGTGCAGGTTCACCAGCGTGAGGCTCTGCGGCTCGCTCTCCTTGAAGAAGAGATCGGGCGGCGCCAGCTCGAGCGTCTCGGACACGTAGCGCAGGATGCGCGTGGGGACGCGCTGGTCCGTCGCGACGTCGACGCGCTCCTTGCGCCGCAGGCCCACCAGCTGGTGCTGCTGCGCCGCGGCCGCCGCGACGAACGGCCCCAGCAGCATGAAGATCGCGTCGACGAAGCGATCCTCGTCGGGGTGCACGACGCGCTCCCAGGCGTCGTCGTTGAACGGGCGCTTCGCGGCGCGCAGCTCGTGCGGGCGGTGTCTCTCGTAGAAGGTCACCAGCTCCGGCTCGGCCTTGCGCAGGAACGTCAGCGCCGCGGCGACGCACCAGAGCTTGTCGTGCGCGCCCACCTCGGCGTAGAGCTTCGCGAGCGCGCGATACGACGACAGCCGATCGGGATCCTGCGCGATCAGCCACTGGTGCTCGGCGATGGCCTTCTCGGCGTGGCTCGGCCCGGCGACGGCGTACACCTCGGCCAGCTGCTCGTGGCGCTGCACGTTCTTGTCGTCCAGCGTGACCGCCACCTCCAGCGCCGTGGCCGCCATCTCGAGGTCCTCGAGCTGAGTGAGCGCCACCTCGCCGAGCCCGCTCCAAAGCCGCAGCCGCAGATCGGACAGGCCCTCGGCGGGCAGCCGCTTGATCATGCGGCGGTAGTTGCGCGCCAGCTCCCGCCAGGCGCCCACGTCGGCCAGCAGGCGCTCGAGCGCGTCGAACGCCTTCGTCAGATCGGGCGCGTCGTCGAGGGCGCGGTTGAACAGCGTGACGGCGCCCGCCGGATCGTCCAGCTCGTCGCGCCGAATGACGGCGGCGGCGTACAGATACTTGGCGCGCACGGGCGACGCCGTCTCCAGCTCGGCGAGCCGCTCGAGCGCCTCGGCGGCCTGCGTCCACTGCTTGGCCGACGTGTGCAGCTCGAGCAGCTTGTGCCATACGTGCCGGCGCCCCGGCACGGCCGTCAGCGACGTGCGGTACGCGGCCGCCGCCTCGGCGACGTCGCGCAGCGGTCCGGCCAGCAGATCGCCGATCTCCTCGGCGAGACGCGCGCGCGCCTCGTCGTCGCGCGCGAGCGCGAGCAGCGCGCGCTTGTCGGCGACCAGCGCGGCGTGGTCGCCGCCGGCGGCGTGCAGCGCCGCGATCGCCTCGGCCAGTCGCTCGCTCCCCGGATCCAGCTCGCGCGCGAGCTCGTTGTGCGCGAGCGCCGCCTCGCGCGCGCCCGCCTCGGCCTCGCACCGCGCGAGGCGCCCGTACCGCTCGACGCGCTCGGCGACGTGCTCCTGGGGCACGCGCGACACCGCCGCCTCGAACAGCGCGGCCGCCTCGCGCCACTCGCGCCGCTCCTCCCGCAGCACCCCGTAGCCGCGCAGCACGTCCAGCGCTTCGGGCGCGAGGGCGAACGCCTTCTCGTAGGCGCGCGCCGCCTTGTCCAGCTTGCCGAGCCGGCGCGCGGCGTCGCCCAGGCGCGCGTGCACGAGGCCCGCGGCCGGGGCGCCCTCCCCCTCGCCGTCCGCCTTGCGCGCCAGCACCTCCAGCACGGGCTCGAGCGCCGCCCACCGCTCGGTGCGCTCGTAGAGCCCCGCGAGGCGCTCCGCCGCGGGCACGTGCTCGGGATCGACGTCCAGCACGCGCGCGAGCATCTCCGTGGCCTGCGCGGAATCGTCGAGCTCGTCCTCGTACAGCGTGCCGAGCTCGTAGAGGAGCCGCGCCTTTTCGATGCGGTTGACCGTGTGCGCCTCGGCCTCGCGCATCAGCTTCGCGGCGCGCAGCCAGTCGCGCTGGCGCCGGGACATCGCCGCCAGCGCGACGAGCGCGCCGAGGTGGCCGGCGTCGATCTCCAGCGCGCGCGCATAGCGCGCCTCGGCGGTCGCGCGATCGTCCTGTCGGTCGAGGGCGATGGCGGCGGCGCGCACCAGCGCGTCCGCACGCACGGACGGGTCCTGCGCCGTGCGCCCGATCCGCTCGAGGACGTCGGCGGCCTCGGGCCAGCGCCCCGCCTGCTCGTTCAACCGCGCGAGCGCGCCCAACGTCTCGGTGCTCTCGTCGCCCTGCGACTCGGCGTCTGCGTACGCGGCGGCCGCGCGTGCCGGATCGCGGAGCTCTTGCTCGTACACCGGCCCCAGCTCGGCCGAGAGCGCGCGGCTCTCCGCGCGATCGACGGCGAGGCCGCGCCGCCGCTCGATGGCCTCGGCGAGCGCGAGGAACCGGCCCGCGCGCCGGTACACGCGCGTGAGCGCGCGGAAGGCGTCC
The DNA here is from genome assembly GCA_035548155.1 of Polyangia bacterium. Lineage (GTDB taxonomy): Bacteria > Myxococcota_A > Polyangia > Fen-1088 > Fen-1088 > DASZFV01. The sequence goes on along the minus strand of DASZUD010000261.1, from coordinate 30 downwards.
GGATCGTCGGGGGCGAGCTGCAGGATCTGC
>DASZUD010000260.1:0-10926 GCA_035548155.1 Polyangia bacterium | reverse complement strand
TCGCCCCCTCCCCCGATGCCCGCGGCGGCTCCGTCGCCGGCCGCGCCCGTCGTGCCGGCCGTGGAGCCCGTGCCGGCGCCGCCCGGGGTTTCGCCGCCGCTGCCTGCGGCGCCCGTGCCGCGCGGCGCCGCCCCTCCGCTGCATCCGAGCCACGCCGCGAGCGCCAGCGCTCCCGCCAGCGAGAAGAACAGGTGAGCTCGTCTCCGCATCGCCGCTTTGCTCATGAGTTGCGTGTGGAGAGAGACGCGAGACCTCCCGGAACGGCTCGCGCGCGGCGAAAAACCCGCGCGACGTGCTGTCGCGTCGCGCTGAAAACGGGCATTCTTGTGCCCTGGTCGCGTCACCGAAGGAGCCGAGTTGCGCATCGAAGCCGTGTCGATCGGGAAGGACCCACCCAACGAGGTCAATGTCATCGTCGAGGTGCCGGTGGGCGGCGAGCCCGTCAAATACGAGATGGACAAGGACGCCGGGACGCTGGTCGTCGACCGCTTCCTCTACACGTCGATGCGCTACCCGGGGAACTACGGCTTCATCCCCCACACGCTGTCCGACGACGGCGATCCGCTGGACGTGCTCATCCCCAACCAGCGGACGATCGTGCCGGGCGCCGTCATCGCCGTGCGCCCCATCGGCGTGTTCCTCATGCGAGACGAGGCCGGCGTCGACGAGAAGATCATCGCCGTGCCCACGTCACGGCTCACGCGCCGTTACGACCAGATCCACGAGTACACGCAGCTGCCGGAGATCACGATCAAGCAAATCGAGCACTTCTTCCAGCACTACAAGGACCTCGAGCCCGAGAAGTGGGTGAAGCCCCTCGGCTGGGGCGGCACGGCCGACGCCAAGAAGATCATCCTCGACGGGATCGCGCGCGCGAAGTCGAAGTAGCCGCCAACGATCGCGCGCCCTCGAAACCTGGGCGCGCGGCACCACCGCACAAGCGGCGCGGCGTCAGGAACGCGTGCGCGCCAGGAACGGCCGCTGCCGCATCCACTTCGTCACGACCCACTTTTCGCCCCGCACGACGGGCGCGCCCGCGTGGAGCGACTGCGGGTCGAGCTGACCGCGGCTGTTGGCCGACTCGAAGTAGACGCCGTGGCCGCGGCGCGGCTGCACCGAGACACCCGCGCGGGGGAACGCGGTCTCGCCTCCGGCTTCGACGTCCGCGAGGTAGACGAGCAGCGTGCTGAGCCGCTGGCCGCTGCGCGCGACCGACGTGCGGTTGGCGTCGTTCGTGGGCGCGACGAAGTCGAAGTGGGGCGACGTCGCGCCGCCCGCGCCGTAGCAGAGCACCTGCAGCCCCTCGCCGTTTTCGGTCGGAAGGTTGGTCACCTCGGCGAACCGGCGATCGAGCCGCGCGACGAGGTCGGTTTCGCCGGGCCGGAAGAACATGCCCAGGCTGTTGCGGTAGCCGGCGACGACGTCCTGCCCGGTCTGCGGGTCGACCACCGTCGAGGGCACCAGCCGAGGGCGCGCGAGCGCGATCAGGGCCGCGCACTCTTCGTCCGACATGAGCGGGCCGAGCAGCGCGAGGTTCGGGCTCGATAGACGCGCGAGCACGGGAACGGGGCCGTCCGTCGTGGGCAGCGTCGCGCCGGCGCGCAAGCGCGCCGACTGGCGCAGGAAGACCTCGTCCTCGGGCACGACGACCTGATCGATCGGCGGCGGCTTCCCCTCGCGCCGCGCGCCCACGAAGGCCGCGACGAGGGCATGCGCGACGGCCGGCTGCATCTGGCCGTCGATCATCCTGTGCGCGAGCGCCGTGGGCGCGACGCCATCGTCGAGGCCGCGCTCGAGCCAGCGGCCGAGCTCGGGCTGGAAGCGGATGAGCGAGCTCACGGCGCCGAAGCCTGCGCGCCACGCGCCATGCGGCTCGGCAGGAGCTCGTCGGCGACCCAGCCCTCCGGGGTCTGCGTGAAGCGCTCGACGAGCTGGGCCGTGCTGGCGCCGCGCAGCACGCGCGCCACGGCGGGGAACGCGCGCTGGAAGGCCGCGTCGGAGGTCCATGGCGGCGCCTCCACGGTGTACGTGTAGCTCACGACGGCGGTCGGGGTCGCGCCCGCGTGGAGCTCCCAGCGCTCGACGCGCGCGAGGCCGAGCCGGGCCACGCAGAGATCGGCGCGTGAGGCCGCGTCCGGGGCGTCGGGCGGCAGCGGCGTCCGCGTCGCGCGCTCGAGGTAGTGCTTTCGGCCCTCCACCGTGAGCCGGTAGCGGCGCATGCCGAACGGCGTCGCCGCGCCGCCCACGCGCGCAGGCAGCGCCGTCGACGTCACGACGCCGAGCCGCTCGAGGATCGGCAGCTGCACGGCGTCGGGCCCGCGCGAGGCCGCGTCCTCGTCTGCGACGTCGATGGGCCAGCTCGGCCGCCCCACGCAGAGATCGCCGCGCTTCGCGAGGTACGCCTCCATGCCGCGCGTGAAGGCCTCCCGCGTCTTCTCCGCGTTCGTGCGGCACCCGGCCGCGGCGCCGACGAAGCTGAGCAGCAGCGCCGCGATGGTCGTTCGTCCTATCGGCATCTGTCGGGCCCCTTTCACTCCACGCAACGCCCCGTCTTGGGAGGCGTCGCGGGAGGGTGGTAGTCGTCGGTGAGCGTCTCGAGGAAGCAGACGAGATCCTGCACGTCGCGCTCGTCCAGCGGGGCCTTCGCGCCGCGCGCGCGCCCGTCGAGCGGCAGCTGGCCGTCGATGTTCCTGCGGTGAAGCGGCGGCAGGTCGTCGAACTTCTGGACCGTGCCCCCCACATACTGCGCCTTGATCAATCCGTACGTCGGGAACGAGCGTTCGGGGCGCGCCTTGGCCCGGCCGCCCACCGTCGGGTACCAGAGCTCCGGTCGCGTGTCGCGCGTCGCGTAGAAGCGCACGGCCTGCTCGAGGGAGTGGATGACGCCGTTGTGAAAGAACGCCCGCCGCGTGGCGACGTTCCGCAAGGTCGGCGTCTTGAACAGGCCGCAAGAACCATTGCGCACGCCCGCCTGCGCGTGGTCGCTCCGCATGGGGCCGCAGAGGCCGAGATCGAAGTACCGCGGGTCGGCGTTGGCGGGCAGCGCGCGGTTGCGCGGCACGCCGATGGCCTCGAACGAGTAGTCGGTGAAGATGCCCGAGCTGCCGTTCAGGCCGGCGCCGTGGTAGTGGCACGAGGCGCAGTTGCCGCGCTTCGGGTCCGCGAAGATCGCGAGCCCGCGCAGCTCGGCCGGCGTGAAGGAGCCGCCGATCTTGTTGTCGGCGCGCAGGTCGAACTTGCTCGTGTAGGGGTGAAAGCTCGGATCCTCGCGCTGGAACGCCTCGAGGGCGCGCGTCACCGCCGCGAACGCGCGGTCGACGTCGCTGAACAGCACGCCGGGGAACGCGCGCGAAAAGGCCGCGGCGTAAGGCGAGCGCGCCACCTTCGCGACGACGTCGGCCGGGCCGGCGTTCGCCATCTCGGCGGGCGACAGCAGCGGCATGCGCGCCTGGTCGGCCAGCGTGTTCGCGCGCCCGTCCCACGCGAAACCGCCGCCTGGGCCGGGTGCGCTCACCCCGTCGGGGTTATCGAGGAGATCGGCGTAGGCCGGCGTGTACTCCTTGTAGCGGAGCGACGGCGCCGCGCGGGCGCCGAGCGAGCGGCCTTCGGGGCCGCCGCGCTGCACGTCGAGATCATTGGGTGGGCCGTAGGCGCGGTCGGGATCGTGGCACGTCGCGCACGACATCGCGCCCGACGCCGACAGCGACCTGTCGAAGAACAGCGCTCGCCCGACTTGGGCGGCGGCGCTGAGACCGCCGCGGGCGGCGACGCCGGGCGGCGCCAGGCCGCACGCGACCGGGTCTGCGGGCAGGCTCGCGCCCGCGGGCCTATTGCAGCCCACCAAAGACAGCGCGCAGGCAGCCACGAATAGGCTGCCCGCGCGCGCGACGAGTTCACGTTTGTGCATCGACTGACGGCGGACGGGACGTTCCCCGCCCTTCCCCTGAGGCCTACTTGATCGACCAGATGTTCGTCTGGGTGGCGTCCGGTCCCACCTGCAGCGGCTGCGTGTCGTCGTCCGTCTGCTTCTCGGTGTAGCCGGCCGGGATGACGAACGAGTGGTTCATCGGCCGCACCGAGTCGTAGTGCGTGTCGGCACTCCCCGCGTACTCGGGCAGGTTGAGGATGTTCTGCGCGATGAACTTCTCGGTGTACTTCGAGCGGTTCATGTACGACCCGTCGCTCTTCGGATCGGCGAGCCCGAACATGTCCTGCAGCGTGCGCACGAACGAGAAGTGGCTGTAGGCGTCGTCGTCGACGATGCCGTGGGGCGCCGAGGCCTGGTTGTTCAGCACGACGAAGATGCTCTTGCCGTGGCCCTTGTTGCCGTCGCCGTAGTGCGCGACCGACGTGTCCTGCGCGAAGCCGCCGCCCGACGCGACGAGCGGCGCGTTGGCCGCCGTCTTGCCGGCCTTCCAGCCGCAGCACGAGTTCAGGTTGGTCGTCGCGCTGCCCTCGTCGAACATGAGGACGATGGCCACCTTCTTCTGCTGGTTCTGCCAGATCGGCGACGCCTGGATCTTCTTCACGAGGTAGTCGACGTAGTTGTCGCCGCGCGTGATGATGTTGCCGCCCGTGGCCACCGGCTGGTTGTTGCTGATGCTCGAGCAGTCGCTGGCGCTGATCTTCGTCGTCGACGGCGGGACCGTGCCCTGCATCGTGATGCCGTGCATGTCGTCGCACTGGTCGGGGATGACGAAGTTGATCTGACCAACGCCGCCGTTCGTGAGGTCGGTGCCGAACTGATCGAGGTTGTAGCCGGCCGGGATCGCGTACTTCGTGCTGCTGAGCAGCACGCTGTCGAACTGGCCGCCGCCCAGCGTGCGGTTGCTGTACTTGAACTCGGGCGCGCTGCGCACGTTCTGGTACGCCATGCCCGGGTGGTGCTTCGTCTTGTAGCGGCCCGCCGGCAGCGGGATCAGCAGGCCCGGCGTGCCGACGGTGGACGTGTTGCCGCCGATCGTGCCCGGCGGGTAGATGTTGTCAGGCACCGAGACGCTCGCGTCGGCGACGCTGTCCGTGCGGAAGTCCTGGCCCGGGTTCATCGACTCGCTGTACGTGCGCCAGGACATGCCCTGCGCCGTGAGCGCGTTGAACAGGTTCGGCCTGCCCACGATGTTGTGGTTCGCGAGGTTCTGCGTGCACGTCGTCGCGAACGGCGAGTTGGCGAGCCCCGGCGCGTTCTTGTCCGGCACGGGCAGGTCTTGAACGGCGTTCGCGCCCGTCGCGTCGCAGTTCCACTGCGAGTCGTCGATGATGCCGAAGTCGTCGCCGCCGCCGAGCGCGGTGTAGTTCGGCTCGCTGGGGTTGCCCGTCGCGAAGTAGCTGTTCGCGATGTTGCCCTGGTGGAGGTAGGCGTTGATCTTGGGCGCGAACCGCGAGCCGAGGATCGCCTGCGTCGACTTGTTCTCGAGCATGACGATGAAGATGTGGTCGTACCGCGGGATGCCCTCGATGGCGAAGGCGGCCTGCTCGGCCTGCTTGAACGTGATGGGCTGGCGCGTCTCGGGCGTCGTCGCGGTGGCGGGCGTGACGCCGGGCAGGCCCGTCAGCTCGGGGTCTCCGCCCGGCACGGCCAGCGCGTCGGGGTACAGATCGCCGCGATCCAGCTTCGTGATCGCGTAGCTGAAGCGGCCGGCGAGCACGACCTCCTCCCGCAGCAGCGCCGCCTTGTCAGGCCCCACGATGCCGCTCGCGTCCGCCAGCACGTTGGCCGGCGCGACGCCGATGCGCGTGGCCAGGTTCGCCTTCTCGGTCGCGTAGTCGGTGCCGTTCGCCTCCATCAGGCGCACGACCTCGGTCGAGGCCGGACCGATGACGACGTTCGCGCCCTGCTCGGTGAGCTGCGCGCCCGCCGTGCGGTACACCGTGCGCGAGGGGTTCGTCGCGCCGTTCGCCGTGTTGACGGCCGTCGTGCCGATGTCGGCGATCACGGGCGCCGCGCTCGTGAAGTCGAGCGCGAAGTGGCCCGAGGAGTCGGTCGTCGTCGAGGCCTCGCCGGCCTCGCACTTGCCGTCGTCGTTGGCGTCGGCGCACACCGTCGCGCCTTTGTAGTAGCCGCCCTGGACCGTCGGATCCGCCGCGCTGCCGGGGACGTAGAGCGCGCTCGTGACGACGCCGGTGACGTTGCCCGTGCAGGTGAGCTGCGCGGTCAACGTGTCGGCGCAGCCGGCCTGCGGGTCACCGTCGGAGACCTTGAGCGTGATCGACGCCGTGCCGGGCGTCGCGCAGGTGAACGTGGGGCTCTGCGCGGTCGCGCTGCTCAGCGTGCCGCCCGTCGCCTGCCACTGGTACGAGAGCGCGCTCGGGCCCGCGTCGGAGTCGTGCGCCTGCGCGCCCAGCGCGATCGTGCCGCCCACCAGCACCTCGGCCGGGTTGGCGTCGATGCCGTCGATGACCGGGCACACGTTGATGACGCCGTCGACGAGCACCGAGCCGTTCTTCGCCGGCTCATGGCAATCGAGCGAAACGGTGACCAGCGACGTCGAGCGCGCCGTGACGTCGAAGGTGGCCGAGCCCCCGCAGCTGGTCGTGAGATCACTGGCCGTCGCCGAGAGCACCACCTGGTAGCCCGTGCCCGCGGGCAGGCCGCCCACGGTCACCGTCAGCGTGGACGAGTGCGACACGTCCACGCTGCCCGTCCGCGAAAAGCCGTTCGGCCCGGTGATCGAGTAGCTGGCCGACCGCACGCTCACGCCCGGCGCGAGATCGAGCGCGAACGACGCGCGCCCCGTTCCGTCGTTGCTCTCGAGCGCCGCGTCGCCGGCGGCGCGAGGTGAACAGCCCATCATCGACATCGAAATCGCGCCGCCGGCGAGCGCCAGCGCGAGCGCGGTCATCTTCGTGAACGTCTTCTTGCTCGTCATCGTGTCCTCCGTTTGCGCGCGGCCGGAGGTGCAACGAGCGTTCCGAAGTCAGCGCAGAGGGGCGCACCTGCGATTCCATCGAGAATCGTGAGGAAAATCGCAGACGCGGCCACCCCGACTGGTCGCGCGCGGTCTCTCGAAATCGGAGACGGCCTCCGATTTCACGTGACGTACGAGGCGCTTGGGTTTGTCGCCGCCTCACGGCGCGCGAGCCCGGATCGCCAGCATCGCGGCGCGGAGATCGGCGAGGCCGGCCCGCGGATCGCCGGTGTTCCAGCTCGGCTGGCAGCTGCCCGAGACGCAGAGCGTGCCCGTGTTGCCGAAGAGGCGGCACAGATCCCAGAAGAGGATGCCGCCCATCGCCTTGGCGAGCTTGCCGTCGAGACGGCCGAAGAGATCCTTCATGGCCGTCGGCGAAAGGTAGTTGCTGCCGGCGCAGCCTCGGCACGCCGGCTTGCCCAGCACGAGGCGATCGGCGCCGATCCCGCCGAACGCGGCCCACGGCCCCGGGAAGTACTGATACGCGTGCCACGGATTCGAGGTCGAGGCGACGTCACCCGCGGCCGGCCATCCGTTCGCGAGGTTGACGTAGTTCTGCGCGGTGCTGCGGACCATCGCGGCGTCGTCTCCGCCGCCGCCGCAGCACTCGGCCGTCGCCGCGTTGTAGTACTGCACCCCGAAGTAATCGAGGCGCGGCTTGCCGTCGCGCACGCAATCCTGATCGAGGCGCGCGAGCGTCCACGGCGCCGACGCGTCGTCGCCGCTCGGCATCATGCATTGGCCGCCCAGCACCGTGGGCGGAGGCAGCGGATCATTGACGACGGGCGCCGCGCAGAGACCGTTGCCCACCTGCGGGACGAACGCGACGAGCAAGTCGTCGGGCACGGCGTTGATGAGATCGCGCGTCGCCTGGTACTTGTCCGAGGTGTACGAGTAGCCTCCGCCGAGCTCGATGTCGACGTCGACGCCGTCGACGCCGACGTCGTTCTGCGACGTGAACGCGGCGACGGCGGCCGCGACCTTGGCGCGCATGCCGGAAACCCGCGCGCTCGTGCCCGCGCCCTGCGCCGACCACCACGCGAGGAACCCGCTCGAGCCCACCTCGCCGCCCAGCGACAGCATCACCTTTTTTCCGTGCGCGCGCGCCGATTGCAGGGCGTCGCGCAGGCCCGGCGCGAGCGCGAAGTCCGTCGTCGAGCCGCCGCCGTTCTTCCAGATCGATCCCGGATCCGACTGGATGTCGGCTCCCTTGAACGACAGGAACGAGATCACGTAGTGCGTGATCGGGCTTTGGCCGTCGTCCTCCCACGCTTTGACCTGGTTCACGCTCGGATCGGGCACGCCCAGACACGTCTGCCCGTCGGCGCCCGCGCCGAAGCCGCACAGGCAGTTCACGTAGGCGACGACGCGCGGCAGCGCCGCGCCGCTCGCGCCACCTCCATCGACGGGCGGCGTGACGGGCGCGTCCATCGGTCGGGCGTCGGTCGCCGCGTCAGCGCCCGCGGCGCCCGAAGCGTCGCGGCCAGCCGCGCCGGCCGCCGAAGAGCCAGCGCCCCCCCCGGCTGCGCCTGCTGCGCCGGTCGTGCCGCCCGGACCACTCATCCCCGCCGCTGCACCGATGCCGGCACCGCCGGGCCCGCTCTGGCCCGACGCACCGGCGGCCGATCCCGCGGGCGCGGTGCCCTTGCACGAGAGCACGCCGCTGGCCGCGAAGAGGACGAGCGCTCCCGAGGTGAGTCGCAGCCTCCGCCTCATCTTCCCGCGCACGCTCCAGCTCATCTGCGGGTTCATGGCCGACTGAACCCGGATCCATCGCGTGCTTCGCGGCGCTCGCATCATTTCATCGAGTAGCGCGCCGCCGCCTGGAGCGATCAAACGGAGCGAGGACGATCGCCCGTCACGCGGGCACCAACGCGCGAATCAGCGGCAAGATCTCGTACGAGAGGCCGCGGCCGGCGCGGATCGCCGGATCGCCGGCCGTCAGCGCTCCCAGCTCCGCCTCGTCGGCGACGCGCACGACGCCCAGCCCCCAGCCGCCCTTCGGGCCACCCACCGGCCCGAACACGATCGCCTTCCCGGCGTTCATGTGGTCCGTCCAGTACGCGACGTGCTCGCCCATCATCGCGCGCTCGTCAGCCGACATGTCCATCATGAACGTCGGTCGCGGAGGCAGGAGGCGCAGCATGAAGTAGCGCGGCGGCGCCGGGATCTCGGGCCCTGCGACGTGACGCTCGAGCCACGGCAACACCTTGAGCCACCCCTCCGCATGCCCGCGGCACGAGTCCGCGCGATCGCCGAACCCGTCGTGGCGCACCACGACGCGCGTGCCGCCCTCGATCGGCTCGAACCGATAGGCGATCTTGCTGGGGGGGCCGCCGTCCCAGCTCGGCTTCCACGTGTACACGAGCTTGCGAGGCGGATCGTGCTCGAGGACCTCGCCCTCCACGTGGAAGGGCCCATGCTCGCCGACACCGTCGGCGCGCCAGCGGCCGCCGACCTTCGGCTCGAACGTCCAGCCCGTCGTTCGGTAGTCGTCGCTCGCGCCCCACCATCTCACCAGCTCCTCGGGCGACGTCAGCGCGCGCCACACGCGCTCGGGCGCGGCGGCGATCTCCACGCTGGCCAGAATGGTTCCCGATTCGACGTCCGCGATCGCGCGCGCCGCCCGTCTCGGCTGCTTTGTCTTGGTGGTCATCACGTCTCCTCCAGGTGACGCTTCAGCGCGTCGAGGTTGTTCTGCCAGTGAAGTCGGTAGCCCTCGACCCAGCCCGCGACCCGCTGGAGCCCACGGGGCCGCAACTCGTAGAGGCGCTCGCGACCCGCGCGCTGCTCGACGACGAGCCGCGCCTCTCGCAGCACACGCAGGTGCTTCGAGATGGCCGGGCGACTCTGCGAGAAATCCTCGGACAGCGCGTTCACGGGCGCTGGGCCCGCGCGCAAGCGATCGAGGATCGCCCGCCGCGTGGGATCGGCAATGGCGCGAAAGACGTCTGCAGAGGCGCGGGCTCGGTGCATTTGCGTAACCGATTGGTTTCCTATCATGACAGCGCGCCCGCCGCAACCGCGCTCGGTCTTCCACAAATCGGAACGCCGCGCCCTTTGCGACGCGCAATTTTTTTGATGAACCCTTGGGGACCCACGCACCCACCGGCGAACACGAACTCGCAACGACTCTCAGGGAGGCCGGACATGATCACGAAGCGTTGGTTTGCATTGGGTGCCTTGGGGGCGCTGCTGCTCGCGTACGGCGTGGGCTGCGGCGGCGGAGGCGGCGGCGCGACAGGCGCCGCGGGCACGGGCACCTCATCCAGCGGCGCGGCCGGGACGACGGGCGCAGCCGGCAGCTTCGGCGGCCAGGGCCAGGCGGGCGACACCGGGACCGCGGGCACCGGTGACGCGGCCGGCGCGAACGGCGGCGCCGGCACGCGCGGCGGCAACACCGGCGGCGGCAATAACAACAACGACGGCGGTGCGACCGACGGGCGGCGCCGTCAAGACGCCGGCGGCAACGGCGGCGGCAACAACAACGACGGCGGCTTCAAGTTCGACGGCAACATCCCCTTCGACGGCGGGTTCACCTTCGATGGCGGGTTCAACTTCGACGCGGCCATTCAGGACGCGCTCTCGAACCTCCCGGCCTGCGCCGCCGGCGTCAAGAACGGCGCTGCCTGCACGGCCGGCGCAGAGAACTGCAAGCCGGCGAACGGGGTCTTCTGCGTCTGCACCAACAACCGCAGGTGGGCCTGCCTGTAGCCGCGGTCGTCGGAAAAAGTTAAGGGACGCGCCGCCCACCTCGGACGGCGCGCCCCAGGGCTCGCGCGGGACCAGCACGCGAACCACTGCATCTTCGACGAACGGCCCCGAAGGGAATGACGGACTTTTTTTGTCCGTCCCCTCTTTCTGTCGCCGGGCGGGTGCGCGCTCAGAACGGGTTGATCGTCAGGTCGGCCGAAAGCTCTCGCGCACGATGATGCGAATGGCCGCGATGCTCGCCTTTGTCGGCGGCGGCGCTCGGCGCGGCGTTCGATCCGCTCGCTTCGCCGGCACCAGGAACAGCGGC
>DASZUD010000259.1:0-1504 GCA_035548155.1 Polyangia bacterium | reverse complement strand
CCGTCCGGCGTCAGCGCCCGCGCCGTGCGTCGCATGGCCTCGAAGCCATAGAACGGATCGTGCGCGCGGCCCGTGGCCTGATGGGGGCCTTCGTAGAGATCCAGCACGATGGCGTCGTACGAGCCGGGGGCCGCGTCGGCGATGACGCGCGCGACGTCGGCCACGACCGTGGTGACGCGCCTGTCGGACGTCGCGCCGTTCGTGAGCGCGGCGAGCGGCCCTGCGCACCACGCGACGACGGCGGGGTTGAGCTCGGCCACGGTGATCTTCGCCCCAGGCGGCAGGCAATCGAGCGCCGCGCGCAGCGTGTACCCCATGCCCAGGCCGCCGATGAGCACGTGCGGGCGCGGCAGGTCGCCCATCGCGGCGCGCGCGAGCTTCGCGAGATCCGTCTCCGACCGGTGCGCCTCGCTCGTCATGAGGACGCGCCCCGCGATCGTGATCAGGAAGCTGCGGTCACCGCGCTGCCGCAGGTCGAGCCGGCCCTCGGCCGTCTCGACGGAGTCGATCGTCCGCCATGGTTGCAATGCAGTGGTCCGCTTCTACCGAGTGATCGAGGCGCGAGCAATCACCTTCGCGCCAACAGGCAGCGGAACCACGCGCTCGCGCGATAGCTGCCGTCGGGCTGGCGGAACGGAGCGAGCGCCTTCACGTAGGCGTTCGTGACGATTTTCTCGTCGAGCTGCTCCATGGCGCGGACGGCGTTCCCCGTCGACATCAAGCCGCGCAGGGCCGTGGTCTCGTCGGCGTAGATCCAGGGGCTGTCGACGTCGAAGATCTCGCGCGGCCGCCAGCTCGGCGGCCATGCCCGAGCCGCAGCCGGCGTCGAGATAGCGGGTTCCCGGCCCCAGCGCGAGCGTTCGAGCACCACGTGGAAGACCGGGCGCACCGTCCCTTCCTTGAAAATCCGCCCAATCCCTGGCGCGCGCGCCCCAGAGTCGGCCGTGCGCTTCCGCGGTCCTCGGCTTCGACTGGTTGCTCATCGGCGATCCACGCTTGCGCCCGAAGCGCCTAGAGGCGGTCGATCACCGTGGAGCCGACGTTCTCGGCGGCAGGCGCGCCGCGAGTCTTCGACACCGACGCGCCGGCGTCGGCGTCGCCCGAGCTGCCGCCGCGGGCCGCGAAACTCGCGCCCGCGAGCGCGACCACGAGGGCGTAAGCCGGGGCCCGCACGGTGTTCGGCATATTCGCCAGGAGTTGAACAGCCGCCGCGAGCCACGCGCAACCGGATTCGACGCAGCGTAGGAACCTGCGCCAGGTCGCCGCACGCGCCCGCGATCCCCTTGCGCTCAGGTGCACTGGAAGGCTTCTTGAATCCGAAGGAGACGGCGCCAGCCTTTCTTGTATGAGGTCGCAACGCCGTTTCTCGATGACGATGCTGCTGTCTGCGTCGCTCGCGACAGGCGCATCCGGCCCTGCTTTCGCTCAGGGCGCCCACGGACCGGCCCCCGCGGCTCACGCGCCAGCGCCCGCGCCCGCGGTCCACGCGCCAGCGCCCGCGCCC
>DASZUD010000258.1:0-17906 GCA_035548155.1 Polyangia bacterium | reverse complement strand
GTCGGGCTGCACGTACGCGTTCACCAAATACCAGTTCATGGGCGGCAGCCAGAACGGCAACGCCGCCGACGTTCAGAAGTGGGGTGCCGGGTTCACGGAGCCGCACGCGCTCGAGGTCGTCGACATGGACGGCGACGGTCGACCCGACGTCATCGCGGGCAAGGAACGCTTCGCACACCCGCACGGCCAGCCCGACCCGGACATCGACGGGACGCCGTACATCTACGTCTTCAAGAACGTCGGCACACCCGACTCGAGGAACGGCGGTCCCATCACGCTGACGCCGATGCTGGTCGACGGCAAAGAGGGACAGACGCCGGGCTCGGTGGAGTCGGGCATGGGCGTCGGCCGCCACTTCTCGGTCGGCCACGTGAACACCGACGGCATCATGGACATCTGCGTGGGCACCAAGGTCGGCCTCGCGGTTTTCCTCGGGCAGTGACTTGGCTAGACCACGACCCCATTTCGAGTTAGACGGTTGAGCACTCCCGTGTCCGACACTTCGCCTGCGCAAGCCACGCTGTTCGACGCGCTTCGAGCGCACCGCTTGGCGCCGGTCGTCGCCATCCGCGACGCCGATGCCGCGACGGGCTTGGCCCAGGCGCTCGTTGCCGGCGGCTTACCCCTGATCGAGATCACGCTGCGCACCGAGGCGGCGCCCGCCGCGCTCAAGCGTGCCTCCGCCGTGAGTGGCCTCGCCATCGCGGCGGGCACCGTGACGACGCCGGACCAGGTCAAGCTGGCAGTCGATGCCGGCGCGCGCATGATCATCAGCCCCGGCCTCAACACGCGCGTCGTCGAGTACTGCCTCGCGCAGAACATTCCGGTCGTCCCGGGCGTCTGCACGCCGACCGAGATCGAGACGGCGCGCAACTATGGGCTGAAGACGCTCAAGTTCTTCCCGGCCGAGGCCTACGGGGGCGTCAAGACGCTGAAGGCGCTCGGCGAGGTCTACAAGGACTTCAACTTCGTGCCCACGGGCGGCGTCAACCTGCAGAACCTGGGCGACTACCTCAAGCTGCCGATCGTCATGGCCTGCGGCGGCTCGTGGATGGTCCCCGCCGCCGCCATCGACGCGCGCCGCTTCGACGAGATCGAGGGCCTCGTCCGCGATGCCGTCCGCCTCGTGAAGTCGCTCGGCGCGGCATAGCTTCCCGTTCGACCTTTCTCTCAATTTATATATGCGTTAGCCTCCCACATTCGGCAGGAGTACCAGCTATGACGAGCAATCACGGCGCGCGCTTGGGACTGCGACTCGCGGTACCAGTTTCTCTCCTCCTTTCGGTGGGCTGCGTCTCCTCCGACCCCGGCGTCCAGACGGGCGCCGCCGGATCGAGCGGCACGACGGGCGCCGCAGGGACGACGGGCGCCGCGGGAACGACTGGCAGCGCGGGCACCACCGGAACTGGCGGGTCCAACGACGGCGGTGCCGACAGCGCCGCTGGCACCGGCGGCGGCGGGACGACGGGCGCCGGCGGGACCTCCGCGTGTCCCACCATGCCCGTCCCGGGCGACTGCTCGGCGCCAGCCAACATCAAGTGCCCTTACCCGAAGTTGAGCCAGACGGGCTGCATCGATGCCGCGAGTCCCACCGGCGATGCCAAGAACCCCGTCAAGATGGCGAGCGTCGTCGTCCCCTATGAGGTCAACAGCCCTCTTTGGTCCGACGCCGCCTTCAAGACGCGCGGCATGCGGGTGCCGACCGGGAAGAAGATTCACGTCAAGGACTGCGCCAAGAACCCTGACGAGTGCTGCGTGCCCGATCCGAAGACCTTCTCGGGCTGCCTGCCCGCGGCGGATGACGGCAAGTGGGTCTTCCCCGTCGGCACCGTGATGGTGAAGAACTTCATGTTCCCGGACACGAGCCGGCCCTCGGGCTACAAGGTCGTCGAGACGCGGCTCCTCGTTCACCTGGACAAGGCCCAGAAGGTCCAGGGCGTCATGTCCGAGTGGATCGGCTACTCGTACAAGTGGGACGACGCCCAGACGGACGCGACCCTCATCGGCACGCTCGGCGTCGACGGCGACGGAAGCGACATCGGCGTCAGCAGCACGTTCGACACCAAGCCGACGGCGGGCGGCGCCACTCAGCAGATCAAGTGGGAGTACCCGAGCCGGATCGACTGCATCACGTGCCACACGGCGGTCGCGCCGGACGGCGCCATGCCCAACGGCGGTTACGCCATCGGTCCCGAGACGATCCAAATGAATCGAGTCCCCGCGGGCGAGACGACGAACCAGATCGACAAGATCGCCGCGCTGGGTCTGTTCGACACGGCGCCTGCCAAGCCGTACAAGACGGCCCTCGTGGCTCCGTACGCGGGCCAGGCAGGTTCGCCTCCCGCGAACGCGACGCTCGAGCAGCGGGCGCGCTCTTACCTGCACGCGAACTGCTCGTTTTGTCACCGTCCGGACGGCAAATGGAACGGCTTCGACGTTCGCTTCGACGTGCCGTTCAAGAGCACGGGGCTGTGCAACGGCATGCCGGGCAAAGGCGACCTGGGCGTGACCGGAGCGACGCTCCTCACGCCCAAGATGCCCATGAGCTCGCTCGTCTGGCTGCGCATGCACGCGCCGCAAGGCAACGAGCAGACCGGAGCCACGGGACGAATGCCGGCGATTGGTAGCGCCGTGGTCGACACCCAGGGCACGGACCTCATCAGCCAGTGGATCACGTCGATCAACTCTTGCCCACAGTGATTGAGACGTCGGCTTCGATTGCCGCCGGCTCGTGAATTAACTGCTCTGCGCGTGAGCGAAAGGCTGCGCGCAGGCGTCTATGGAAGAAAACGCTCTCCTTCTCTAGCTACGAGGCGAAAATGACCATGAAGTTGACCAAAGCGTCGGTAGGGATCGCGGGGGCCCTCTCCCTGTTCGCGTGCACGACGACGGCACCGGGTGGGGGATCGGGGGCAGCGGGCACGTCGTCAGCCGGCGCCGCGGGCACCAGCGGCGCTGCGGGAACCACGGGCGCCGCGGGCACGACGGGTGCCGCGGGCAGCGCAGGGACTTCGGGTCAGGCCGGCACGACGGGTGCCGCGGGCGCGACGGGCGCCGCGGGCACGACGGGCACCGCGGGCACGACGGGCGCCGCGGGCACGACGGGCGCCGCGGGCACGGGTGCGGCCGACGAGTCGGTCCTCGAACGAGGGAAGCGTCCCTCGCGCGATGGCAACTACGTCCAGCCGACGCTGACGACGGCGGCGGCCATGAAGATGGGCGTCGACACGGCGTTCAACACGGCCGCGGTCTACACCGGCCAGATGTACGCCTCGCCCCTTTATCTGGCGAAGGGTCCTGGCGGCAACGGCATCTTCATCGCCGCGACCACCAGCAACGAGATCAGGACGTTCGACGACACGGGCAAGCCCGTGTGGATGCGTAGCTTCGGCGCGAATCCGACGTCAGGCGGGGGCGTCACCCCGAGGGGCGTCATGAGCACGCCGGTCATCGACCCCACGCTCGGCGCGGACGGCTTCGCGACGATCTATGCGTGCGCCCCGGCGGCGGGAGCGAACGGCAAGCAGGACCGCTACGAGCTGCACGCGATCTCTGCGAAGGATGGCACGGAGCGCGCTGGGTGGCCGGCCAAGCTCGACGGCACCATCACGGCCAAGAACGATGCTCTGAACCGTGCCTTCGTCCCGACGAACCACGGCCAGCGTCCTGCGCTGTCACTGGTCAACGGCGTCGTGTACATCGGATTCGGAGGCCCCTTCGGCGACTTCTCGACGTACTACGGTTGGGTCATCGCGGTCGACACGAAGAACCCCACGACGATCGGCGCGTGGTCGACGCGCCTCATCGGCGGCGCCATCTGGACGCCGGGCGGCTTCGCCTCCGATGGCAACGGCGTGATCATCACGACGGGCAACTACTTCCCCGGCAAGTACACGGCTCCGACGATGTACGGCGACACCGAGTCCATCATTCGGCTGACCGGCGTGCCGACCGCGCTGACCCGCAGCGCCGCGTACTACCCGGCGCGCTGGCGCGCGCTGGACACCGACGACCAGGACTTCGGCTCGTCCAGCGTCATGCTGCTGAACGTCCCCGGGTCGACGCCTGCCAACTACGCCGTGACCGTGTCGAAGGACGGGTACCTATACGTCGTCGACAGCGCGAAGCTGGGCACGGACGGCGGCGGCGGCGAGATCGTCGAGATGCAGCTCTCGTCGACGAACCACTCCGCGCGCATTTCCCCCGTGGCCTACAACACGGCCAGCGGCCTCCACATCGCCATCACGATCGACCGCGGCATCAAGGGGTGCCCCACGGGCCAGGGGAACCCCGCCATGGCGAACCTCATGGGCCTCGCTGTGACGCCGGGCAGCCCCATCACCGTGACCCCGAAGTGGTGCGCCGCCGTCGGTGGCCCCGCGATGGGCGACAACGATACGATCAAGAACCGCAGCGCCTCGCCCCTCGTGTCGACCACGGACGGCAAGGCCAATCCGATCGTGTGGGTCGCGGGAACCTTGTCGCAGACCACGCCCAACACGCCGGCGAACATGCTCTTCGGCGTCGACGGCGAGACCGGCACGATCCTCTACAAGGGCGGCAACTGCACGGGCATCCGCCAGTGGACGACCCCGATTGCCGTCAAGGGCCACATCGTCATGGGCGGCGACGGCCACCTGTGCTCGTGGTCGCCGCAGCCGTAGTCATCGCGTGACCAAGACCTCTCCCGCTGCCGATGTGGCGGGAGGGGAAAAGAGAAACCCTGGGGCGAGCTCTGCGCGCCCCGGGGTTTCGTCGTTTCAAGGTGCTGACTTACGAGCTGGCGAGAATGTCGTAGCCGCGCCAGATGGCCTTCTTCGTGAGGCCCGAGAGCTTCGGCCAGGCGACGTCGTGCTCGGCGCTCTTCGCCCAGACGCGCCGGCTCGCTTCGGAATCGAACACGAAGTTGATCTGGTAGTTCATCTCCGTCGGCGAGGCCTCGATCTCGGTGGCCTGCGCGGGCGCGTAATAGCGGATGAACTTCACGTTCTGAAAGCCCTTCTGCTTCTTGAGGGCCGGCTCGAAGACCTCTTTGTACGTCTTCTCGAATTCGGCGCGCTTGTCGTCCGCGACTTCAAAGTGCAGCTGAAACAGAATCATCGGGGCCTCCTGCGGGCGTTTGTACCATGCGCCGAAGCAGGACGGCCGCCTGGTCCGGCGCCGGCGCGGGGCTGCCGAGCAGGTCGGCGACGATCTGGCTCGCCGCCGCGTAGACCAGCCCCTGGCGCTCCCACGTGCCTTCGAGCGTGAATGGATCGAAGGGCTCGACGAGCAGGACGTTGCCGGGTGTCCCTTCGCCAGCTGGAACCGCGCCCACGAGGGTCGCGACCCGCTCGGCGTTGTCGACGTAGCTGGTGACCACGGGCGGCAGCGCGGTGCCGAGCAAGGCGGCGGCGCCCGTGCGGGCCGTCAGCGCGTAGGGCGCGCCGCACGCGCGCAGCGCCGCCAGCGCGCCCGGGACGCCGTGCGGGTGCGCGAACAGCAGGGCCCGATGCGCGCCGGCAAAGTCGTAGTCCTCGGCCCACCGGCGCAGAAGCCGCGCGCGGTGAACGGCCGCGACCGGGCCGTGCGCCTCGCGCTCGACGAGCTCTTCGCGATCGAACAAATCGAGCAGGCGCGAGACGTAGCCGGGGTCGGTGCCCGCGAGCGCCGCGAGCCGACGCACGCCGAAGGGCGGCGCGCCGTCCAGCAGCGCGCGCACGACGCGGCACGCCTTGGCGGCGTGCAGCGACCGCGTGGAGCGCGGCGCGGCCCAGGGACTGCGATCCTCGCCCCGCGTCTGGATCAGCACGGTCGGGCGCTCGAGGCAGAGCCGCATGTTCCCGCACAGATCGACGTGGCCGAGGCCCTCCTCGGTCAGCCGCTCGCGCGTGCGCGCGCCCAAGAAGGGCGCGACGACGACGAACGCGTCGGCGGCCGTCGCCCTGAGGCCGGCGGCCACCTGCGGCACCAGCCGCGGATCCAGCTGCCGCCGCGCGCCGACGGCGACGACGGCCGCGCCGCCCGCGGGCGTCTTGATCGTCAGGCGCGCCGCCGCGACGTCGTTGGTCTTGACCGACACGGCGGTCGTCCAGCTTGCCGGGAGGCAGCGCTGGATTTGCTCGACGGCCTGGCGCAGGACGACGTTGTCGCTGGGGGCGGGGTTGCTCATGTCGGACAACAGCGTCGCCCTGGACAACGGCCCGGTCAAAAAAGCGCGCCCGCTCGCGCCGCGTGAAAGCTTTCCCCCGCGCCGCGCGTCGGAAGGGGCATGAAGCACGTGAATCTGCGACACTGCCGGCCGATGAAACACGTCGCGACGGCGATAGCGGGGGGCTTGCTCGTGACTGCTGTCGGGTGCTCGGCCGTGCCGGCCGTCGACGCCGACGGCCTGCCCCTCAAGAAGGTCGTCGTCTACCGCAACGGCGTCGGCTACTTCGAGCGGGCCGGCAAGGTCGACGCCGACCGCGTCGCGTTCCGGGTCCGCAAGAACGAGATCGGCGACTTCCTCGCGACGCTGGCCGTCCTCGAGCGGGGCGGCAGCTCGGTGCGCTCGGCGTCGTTCCCTCTGGCCGTGGAGAAGGAGAAGGCGCCGCCTTCCGCCGGCCCGCTGCCCGGACCCGCCGCGGCGTCCGGTGAGCCCGCGCCCGCGGGCCGTTCGTCGGACCTCGAGACGGTCGTGATGGCGCTGGACGGCCGCGAGCACGACCTGCAAGTGGGCTACATCGCGGTGACGCCCGTATGGCGTCCTTCGTACCGGCTGGTCCTCGACGAGCACGGCGCGACGCTGCAGGCGTGGGGCATCGTGCAGAACCTCTCGGGCGAAGACTGGTCGAACGTCTCGCTCTCCTTGATCGCCGAGGCGCCGCTGGCGTTCGATGCCTCGCTCGCGACGCCGGTCGTGCCGCCGCGGCCCACCGTCACCGACGGCGGGGACGTCATCGCCGTCGTGCCGCACGCCGAGACGAGCCTGGCGCAGGGAGAGCCTCCGCCGCCCCCGCCCGGCGCGCCCGCGCCCGTTATGGAGATGGAGGCCGAGGCGGACAAGCCGATGCCGGCCGAGGAAGGCGCGATGGGGGGCGCTCCGATGGCGCGCAAGAAGTCCGCGGCGCCCTCGCGCTCGATGGCCGCGCCCATGGCCATGGCGGCGCCGGCGCCGGCGTACTCGGGGCGCGCGAAGAACCTCTCGGCGCTGGCGGCGATCGCGCTGCAGGCGGGCGCGACGCGCTACGACCTGGCCGCGCCCGTCACGATCCCCGACAAGAGCGCGACCATGGTCATGCTGCTCGATCGCCCGATTCCGGGCGAGGCGATCTCGCTCTATGCGCCGGATCCGGGCGTGCCCGAGTCGTCGTCGCACCCGTTCCGCGTCGCGCGCTTCCAGAACAAGACGGGCGGGCTGCTCGAGCGGGGGCCGCTCGCGATCTTCCAGCACGGTAGCCGCGCGGGTGGCGACGCGAGCGGTGATGCGTTTCTGGGTCAGGGCATGACGGACGCGCTGCCCGACGGCGCGACGGCGACGGTGCCGTTCGCCCTCGAGCGCACGCTGGCCATCGACACCGATCGCGAGTACCGCGAGGAGGGCGCGCGCATCTACAAGATCGAGGCGGGCGCGCTGCAGATCGCGCGCGACGCCGTGACGCTCACGAAGTACCGCGCGCGCAACGGCGCGCCGCGCCGCGCGAAGCTGCTGGTGAAGCACGCGCGCATCACGGGCGCGCGGCTCGTGAAGCCGCCCGCGGGCACAGAGGACAACGTCGGCACGGGCACGGCGCTCGTGCCGATCGACGTGGCCGCCACCGCGACGGCGACGCTGGTGGTCGACGAGCGGCAGATGGCCGTGCGCGGCGCCGACTGGCTGGATCCGCTGGCCGAAGACGCCGTGCGCGCGTACCTCGACGGCGCCAACAAGAAGGTCGATCCGGCGGTCGCGAAGGTGCTGAGGTCGGCGTGGGACATCCGCAAGACGCTGGTGACGGCGCGCGACGAGCGCGTGAAGCTGGTCACGCAGGAGGCAGACCTGCGCCGCGCGACCGAGGAGACGCGCGCCAACTTGAAGGCGCTCGAGAAGAACGCGGCGGCCGGCGATCTGCGCGCGAAGCTGACGGCGCGCCTCGCCGCCGACTCGGCGGCGCTGGACAAGCTGACCAAGCGGGCCATCGAGCTGGACCTCACGCTGAACGAGCAGCGCGTGCGGCTCGAGGACGCGCTGCGCGGCCTCAAGCTCTGGCTGCCCGAGCAGCCCGACTGACGCACGTTCCGGAAAAGCCTTGCGTCGTCCGGCACTTGTCCGCCCGGCTCTGGGAACGCCGCTGGACGCAATCCGCCATGCTTACTCAGCGCTCACAAGTGGCGCGCACGCTACAAAGTTCTGCCCGATGAACGGCTGTACACGGCGGAAATCACATGGTTCAATCCCATGTCGCCATGATTATGACGCCGTCTCTTAAGCACTCTTACAGGCGTTCCGCGCTCCACGTGGCTCTGGCGCTGGTCGCGGGCGCGGGGGTCATTTCGTCGACGGCGCGCGCCGCCGTGACGCAGGCCAACGGCCTGCAGGCGCCGATCGTCGACACGGGCGAGGACGGCTACACCGTCTCGACGTACGGCAAGCATTCCACGCTGCCGCTCTTCTTCGCGGCGCGCGGTGAGAACATCGACTATGCCGCCGACTCGCACACGACGCCGTCGGTGTTCTCCCCGCGTTGCAACTTCACGGGCACGCTGGTGCTCCATGGCGGCAGCTGCCAAATGGACTTCGGCTGGTACAACGTCGACACGAACTCGTCGACGCCGCCGCCGGACGACCAGATCTACACGCTGGTGCCGCGCAACGCGAACGCGGGCTTTTACCCGCTGATCGGCGACACGAACTACTCGACGTTCTCGGCGGGCGCGATCTTCACCGACCCGCGCTACAAGGGCGGGCTCATCGGCTTCGCGATCAAGAATGCCGTCCAGCAGACCGGCATGTGGAGCTGCCCGCAGACGCACTTCTCCGAGACGCGGCTGAACCCGCTGTGCGACGACGGCACGGGCCACTGCCCGAACGGGACCACGGGCATGCCCGCCCTGCCTGCGAGCCACTGGATCATGGCGGTGACGTACCAGTCGACCACGACGCCGAACGCCTACTACATCGGCTTCGAAGACCTGCCCGTGTCGGCGACCTCGTACAACACGGCGAGCGGTCCCAACGACGGCGACTTCAACGACGACTTCTACTTCATCACCGGCATCACGTGTCAGGGCGGCGGCACGTCCTGCGGGACGGGGCTTCCGGGCGTGTGCTCGCAGGGCATTCAGCAGTGCACGAAGGCCGGCACGCTGGAGTGCAAGCAGACGACCCAGCCCTCGGGCGAGGTCTGCGACGGCCTCGACAACGACTGCGACGGCATGGTCGACAACGGCAGCAACCTCTGCCCGGCGGGCAAGGTGTGCGACCGCGGCTCGTGCGTCGATCGCTGCGTCGAGCAGGGCTGCCCCACGAACCAGGTGTGTACGTCGGCCGGCATCTGCGGCGAGGCCTCCTGTCAGAACGTGACGTGCTCGGGCGGCACGCGCTGCTCGGGCGGCTCGTGCGTCGATCCGTGCAACGGCATCACGTGCCCGCATGGGCAGACGTGCCGCGCGGGTGCGTGCGTCGACTCGTGTCTCGGCGTCGCGTGCGACACCGGGTATGTGTGCACCGACGGCGTGTGCCAGCCCGAGTGCGACTGCGTCCCGTGCGGCGCGGGCAAGACGTGCGGCAGCGATCACCGCTGCGTCGTGAGCTCTTGCGTGGGCGTCACGTGCCCCGCCGACAGCTACTGCAGCAACGGCACGTGCGTCGCGAAGTGCGCGGGCAGCGTCTGCCCCGCGGGTCAGAGCTGCATCGCCGGGACGTGCGTGGATCCGTGCGCGGGCGTGACGTGCACCAGCGCGCAGAAGTGCGTGGCCGGCACGTGCGTCGCCAAATGCACGGGCGTGACGTGCGGGACGGGCCAGACGTGCCAGGGCGGAACGTGCGTCGACGCGTGCAGCGTCCTCACGTGCAACGCGGGCGACGTCTGCCGCCAGGGCACGTGCGTGGATCCGTGCGCGGGCGTGACGTGCCCGTCGGGCCAGGTGTGCGGCTCGGGCATCTGCCAGGACGCGTGCATCGGCGTGACGTGTGCGTCGGGGAAGAAGTGCGTGGGCGGGACGTGCGTCGACGCGTGCCAGGGCGTCTCGTGCGCGCAGGGTCAGACCTGCGTCTCCGGCGCTTGTCAGGACTCCTGCGCGAGCGTCAGCTGTGACGCCGGGAAGAAGTGCGAGGGCGGCCTGTGCGTCGACGCGTGCCAGGGCGTGACGTGCCCCGGATCCTACGTGTGCAGCAAGGGCACGTGCGTCGATCCGTGCACGCTGAAGGCGTGCGCGACCGGGACCGTTTGCTACGCGGGCCAGTGCATCGACCCGTGCAGCATCGTCGTCTGCGGCGCGAACCAGATCTGCCAGGCCGGCACCTGCGTCACCGACCCGAACGGGACCGGCGCCGGCGGGACGAACGGGACCGGCGCCGGCGGGACGAACGGGACTGGCGCCGGCGGGACGACCGCGACGGGCACCGGTGGCTCGTCAGCCACTGGAGCTGGTGGCACGGGCACGGGCACGGGCGCTGCCGGGTCGGGTGCTGCCGGCTCGGGCGCCGACACCGGTACGGGTGGCGGCACGTTCGGACACGTCGTAACTTCGGGCGGCTGTGGTTGTGATGTCGGGAATTCCGGCGCGGCCAGCTCGTTGGGCCTCGTCATGCTCGGGGCGGCGCTCGGATTGAGCCGTCGCCGCCGCGGCCGCTCGCGCCGTCAGGGAGATCGTCGATGAAGACACGTTTCGCACTCGGCCTCGCGCTCGCCACGGTGAGCGCGACGGCTGCGCCCGCCGCCGCACAGTCGCTCCGCCCCAACATCCTCGTCGTCTTCGACACGTCGGGCTCGATGCAGCTCGACGCCTCCGAGTCGTGGGCGGGCGAGCGGGTCAACGAATCGGCGGGCAGCTGCCCGGCCGTGCCCGCCGGGAAGGTCAGCCGCCTCTACTCGCTGAAGGCCGCGCTCCGCGAGGCGCTCGCGCAGGTCGGCACGGACGAGGCGAACTTCGGCCTCATGTCGTTCCCGCAGCTCGTCGATCCGACGCTGACGCAGCCGCCGGCCACCAATGATCCGACGCGCGGCACGAACGGCTTCGGCTGCTTCAGCTGCACGTCCGAGGCGTGCGGCACGGGTCCCGTCGGCCACTACTACCTGGACTCGACGGTGGGCCTCGGCTGCCGCATCTCCACCGATCCGGTGGCGTCGCTGAACTCGGTCGCCGCCGAGCCCGCCTACGGCCCGTGGTTCGACTCGGCGATCAGCCAGGCGCTGCGCGTGGACCTGACGAAGGCCGCTCCGGGCTCGAAGCCGGTGGCCGCGGACTTCGATCCCGCCGACGCGAACATCCCGCGCATCTATCAGTTCATCGACAACACCGAGAACCCAGGGCCCGTGGCGAACCTGGCGGCGCTCACCGATCCCGAGCTGCACGCCAACGGCGGCACGCCGCTCGGCCGCTCGCTGTTCTACGCGCGCCTCTACTACGACAACTTCATCAACACGTCGGCCGATCCGCGCCGCGCGTGCCGTCAGAACATCGTGATTCTCGTCACCGACGGCAACGACACGTGTGACAGCGTCTCGGGCTCGGCGCTCGACTATCAGACGTGCGCGTCGACCGGGTTCTCGACGTTTCACCCCGAGGTGCAGGCCTGCAAGCTGCTGCGCAGCAACTCGAAGGTGAAGACGTACGTGATTACCGACACGAACGTCAGCGGCAACCTCAACAGCAACATCGCGATCGCGGGCGGGACGGGCGGCGCCATCAAGGTCTCGCTCACCGACACGGCGGCCGTGAAGGCGGCGCTGGTGGGCATCATCGCCGCGACCGTGCCGCCGTCCGAGGTTTGCAACGGCAAGGACGACAACTGCAACGGCCAGATCGACGAGGGCGTCAGCAACATGTGCCCGCGCTCGGACGACCCCAGCAACGCCGACAATCAGAAGGGGCCGGCGGCGGCCCACTGCGCCGTCGAGGCTTGCAACTGCAAGGACGACAACTGCGACGGCGTCGTCGACGAGGGCCTGCCCACGAACGCGTGCGGCGGCCCGTGCGGCTGCGCCGTGCCGACCGAGATCTGCGACGGCCTCGACAACAACTGCGACGGCAACATCGACGAGGGTTTCTTCGTCGGCGCGTCGTGCACGAACAATCAGCTCGGCGCGTGCCGCCGCGGCGGCATCCTCGCGTGCAAGGCAGACGGCACGGGCACGTACTGCGACGCGCCCGTGGTCACGCCCTCGACCGAGGTCTGCAACAACATCGACGACGACTGCAACGGCAAGACGGACGACGGCATGAATCTGCCCGGCGTCGGTGAAATGTGCGGCGCCGCCGTGGGCATCTGCAAGGCGGGCACCACGGTCTGCATGAACGGTCACCTCGTCTGCGAGCAGATGAGCACGCCGATGCCCGAGGTCTGCAACAACGTCGACGACGATTGCAACGGCATCCCCGACGACGGCGTGCTGCCCGGCACCGGCGACGACTGCCTGTGCCCGGGCACGAAGCCCGAGCAGGTGGGCGTGGGCGTGTGCAAGGGCGGCAAGACGGCGTGCCGCGGCGGCAAGATCGTGTGCGAAGGCTGTGTCGGCCCCTCGGCCGAGATCTGCGACGGGAAGGACAACGACTGCGACGGAAAGGTCGACACGCAGACCACCTGCCCGAGCGGGCTCGCGTGCCGCGAGGGCGCGTGCACGATCCAGTGCCGGTCCGGCGAGTTCCCGTGCCCCGCGGGCTACATGTGCGTCGACACGTTCTGCATCCCGCAGCGGTGCGTCGGCGTGACGTGCCCGTCGGGCCAGCGGTGCGACAACGACACCGGCCTCTGCATCGACAGCTGCGCCAAGGTCACCTGCACCGCGCCCGCCTACTGCAAGGCCGGCCAGTGCGTCAATTGCAACTCGCCCGGCGAAAGCTGCGCGGCCGACCAGATGTGCCTCGGCGGCGCCTGCATGACCGATCCGTGCAAGGGCGTGAAGTGCGGCACCGACCAGTACTGCTCGAACGGCGCCTGCGTGAACCTGTGCACGTCGATCGAGTGCAGCGCCACGCAGACCTGCGTCGCGGGCCAGTGCGTGGACAACCCGTGCCTCAACAAGGGCTGCAACCAGGATCAGTTCTGCGACATGAAGACGGGCGAGTGCAAGACCGACACGTGCCAGGGCCTGCAGTGCCCCGCGGGCCAGGTCTGCATCCAGAGCACGGGCGCGTGCGTGCTCGATCCGTGCGCCACCGTGCAGTGCCCCTCGCCGTGCTTCGGGTGCATGGTGACGAGCGGCGGCGATGCCACCTGCAAGTTCCTCAGTGACGCCGATCACCCACAGTGCCAGGTGCTGCACGTCACGACGGGGCAGCGAGGCGGCGGCTGCTCGTGCGACGTCGGCTCGGGGGCCGACCTGCCCTCCGGCATCGCGCTCGGCTTCGCGGCGCTGGGCCTGGTCATGACGGCGCGGCAGCGTCGTCGCCGGCGCGCGTAGGGCCTCGCCGACGGTCCGACTGATGGTAAGTTGAGCCGTCGATGGCGAAGCACGGCCGGTACAAGATCGTCCGGAAGGTCGCGGATGGCGGGATGGCGGAGATCTTCCTGGCGACGCAGCTGGGCCACGAGGGCTTTCAGAAGCCGGTGATCCTCAAGCGGATTCACAGCACGATCTACGCGGACCCGCAGTTCCGGAACATGTTCATCGACGAGGCCCACATCTCGATGGGCCTGTCGCACAGCAACATCGTCCAGATCCTCGATCTCGGCGTCGGGAACGGCCGCTACTTCCTGGTGATGGAGGTGGTCGACGGCTGGGATCTGGGGCGCGTGCTCTACCGCGCGGCGCAGGCCGGCATGCCTCTGCCGCGCGAGCTCGGCCTCTACGTGACGGCCGAGGTGTGCCAGGCGCTGGCGTATGCGCACGGGAAGATGGACGCCGCGGGCGAGCGCCCGCTGGGCCTCGTCCATCGCGACGTCAGCCCGCAGAACATCCTGCTCAGCGAGCAGGGCGAGGTGAAGCTGACCGACTTCGGCATCGCGAAGGCGATGGGCAAGCGCGAGCAGACCGGCACGGGCATCGTGAAGGGCAAGGTGGCCTTCATGTCGCCCGAGCAGGCGCTGGGCAAGGCGGTCGACGCGCGTTCGGATCTGTTCGCGGTGGGCACGGTCCTCTACCAGCTGATGACGGGCCTGCGCCCGTTCGAGGCGCCGACGGACCTCGAGACGCTGCTGCGCGTGCAGAAGGCCGAGTTCCGCCCGCCCGAGGCCGCGGCGCCCGACCTGCCCGCGCACGTGAGCGCGATCATCTCGCGCGCGATGCAGCTCGAGCCCGAGCTGCGCTACCAGAGCGCCGAGGAGATGCTCACGGACATCGAGACCGTGCTGCGCACGGTGTTTCGGCCCGCGGGGCAGACCGAGCTCAAGCGCTGGCTGGCGGCGCTGAGTGCGCGCGACGGGCAGCTGCCCATGGCGAAGGCGGCTGCGTCGCAGCACACGCCGCCGCACGGGCGCCTCACCAGCGCGGGCACGGGCGAGATGGAAGGGAAGGACGTCGTTCTCGACGACGTCGGCGGCGAGGAGCCCACGTCGCTCGCGAGCCTGGACACGGGCAGCGAGATCCGACCGCGCTACACGCGGCGCACGATCGAAGAGCTGGCGCTGCCCGTCCCGCAGGACGACGAGGCGGCGCTGTCGGGCAAGATCGGATCGTTCGGATCGTTCAGCTCGCTCGAGCTGCCGCTGCCGGACGACGGAGACGAACGGCCACGCCCGCGGCGGGCGCGGCGCGGCGGCGGCTTCCCGTTGGTGCTCTTCGGGTTGGCGCTGGTGGGTGGCGCCGCGTACGCGGGGCGCTACTTCGGGTTGCTGCGCGAGAAGCAGAGCGCGGGGCAGGCGCCGCCGGCCACCGCGAGCGGCGAGAAGGCGACCGGCGACAAGGCCGCCGAGCACGGGCCCGTGAAGGCGGCCACGCGCGCCCCCAACGCAGAGGCGACGGCCGACGCCGGCACCAGCGAGGCCCGAGGCGCCACGCGCAAGCCCGAGAAGGCCGAGAAGGCCGAGAAGGCCGAGAAGGCGGAGGACAACGAGGCCGCCCACCACGCGCGCCCTGCCGCCGAGAAGTCCGAGCGCGCGCGCCGCATCGACGAGCTCAAGAACATGATGGCGCCCGATCCATCGCTGGACGTGGAAAAGGCGGCGCCCGCTCCTCCTCCCCCGGCGGCGCCGGCGGGCGAGACCCCGTAGGGCCTTCCGCTCCAGCGTCACGTCCCTGGCGCGTCGCGTTCGACGCGCTCCTGTTGGCGCGCTCCTTCCGGTGAGCTTCGCCGCCTTTCAGTTTCGTCCGATAGCCGTGTCTGTTTGGGCGTTCGCAACGGTGACGACCAAGGAGAATGGGATGAAACGGTTCACTTCGATGTGCGCGCTGCTGGGACTGACGGCGTCGGTCATGGCCGGCGCGGGGTGCCGCAAGAGCGATGACGACGAGTTCCGCGCCGGCGTGCCGACGCGCGAGGCCGTGTCGCTGCACGTCGCCGGCGCGCCCGCGGACGGCGCGAGCAGCGTGACGACCAGCGCGCTCGTCGGCCAGACGGCCGACACCTACAACGTCACGCGAATCGTGACGGCCGTCGTGAACGGCGGCACCTGGGCCGTGCTGACGCTCGTGAAGACGATCGTCTCGTTCCCGGCGACCAGCGTGTCGCAAGACACGGCGGTGTGGGGCCCGCACACGGAGCCGCTGTCGCGGAACACGTGGCGCCTCACGGTGACGCGCGTGCAGCCGCACCAGTTTCACTGGGTGTTCGAGGGCAAGGACAAGAAGCTCGGCGACGACGCGTTCCTGGCGATCCTCTCGGGCGACCACACGGCGGCCGTCGACGCCAGCGGCGATGCCATCGAGGGCTTCGGCAGCGGCACGTTCACGGTCGACTGGGACAAGGCCGCGCTGCTGCCTGAGCACGACAGGAACGTGGGCGTCGCCGCGTTCACGTACTCGCGCGCCACGAGCAATGCCACCGTGACGATCGACGTCGACTTCAAGGGCATCCAGGACGACACGACGAAGGAGATCTTCGACGCGACCTACAAGTACACGTCCACGCCGGGGCAGGGCGGCAAGCTGCTGTACGCCGCCGACAAGAACGACGTCGCGGGCCCCGCGAAGGAGCACTCGACGCTCGAGAGCCGCTGGACGGAGGACGGCGTCGGCCGCTGCGACGTCGAGGTTTCGGGCGGCGATTTGACCGTTCCGGTCGCCCACGCGTCGGAATGCTGGGACGACCTCTTCAACAGCGTCTACCGCAACCTCGAGTACCCGGACGCGAAGGGCAACTGGGGCGCCGAGTCGGCCTGCACGGCCTTCCCGACCGCCGAATATTCGCAGCTCTGATCCAATGACCTAGGATCCAGCCCGGAGTCGCGCGCGCGGCTCCGGGCCCTTCTGCCATGAGCGAAACCACTCGACCCAATCTGAAGCTGGTCGCGGGCGGCAAGGCCGACGACGCGCGGGCCGCTTTGCGCGAGCTCTACGCGGCGTACGGCGCCAGCGTGTACGGGCGCTGCCAGTACCTGCTGCGCGACAAGGCGAAGGCCGAGGACGCCATGCAGGACGTGTTCGCGAAGGCGCTCGTGCACTGGGGCGAGTTCCGGAACGAGTCCTCGCCGCTGACCTGGCTGATCCGGATCGCGACGCACCATTGCCTCAACGTGCAGCGCGCCGAGCGCGCGCCGTGGCACAAGCTGTTCGCGCGCCAGGAGCGCAAT
This sequence comes from Polyangia bacterium, assembly GCA_035548155.1. Classification (GTDB taxonomy): domain Bacteria; phylum Myxococcota_A; class Polyangia; order Fen-1088; family Fen-1088; genus DASZFV01. The sequence goes on along the minus strand of DASZUD010000258.1, from coordinate 1,075 downwards.
CGCAGCGAGGCGCACGGCGGGCCGCAGCTACTCGAGGATCGCGACACGGTGCGCGCGCTGCTGGGCCGGCTCGATCTCGAGTCGCAGCAGGCGGCGATTCACTACTTCGTCGACGAGATGACGCTCGAGGAGGTCGCGAAGGCCCTCGGGCGCTCGGTGCCCACGGTTCGCAAGAGATTGGAGAGCGTGTCGGCCATGGCCGGCCGGAGCCTGAAGGAGATCGCCGAATGACCGCCCACACGATGGAGAGGCACGTGGGAGAGCTGGCGCTGCGCCGCTTCCGCGCGGGCGAGGCCGCGCACGACGTCGCGTCGCACGCCGCGACGTGCGCGGACTGCCGCGTGCGGCTCAAGGCGCTCGACGACGAGCAGCGTCGCTTCGAGCAAGAGATCTCGTTCGATCGCTTCGCCGCGGGGGTCGAGCGGGCCTCGCGCACGCAGCGCGCGGGCGAGGCCGAGGGGAAGTCACGCGCGCCGCGCACGCTACGGTTCTTGCTGCCGACGCTGAGCCTGGCCGCGGCCATCGCGCTCTTCGTCGGCTTCTCGGGCCGCGAGCGCGGCACGAACGGCATCAAGGGCGGCGCGGCCGACATCACCGTGCGCGTCGCCGCCGGCGACGGCCCGCAGCGCACGGCCGCCGTGAACGCCCCCGAGGCGCTGGCGCCCGGCGAGCGCGTGCGCATCGGTTATCACGCGGGCGCGCACCGCTACTTGCTTTCGCTGTCGATCGACGAGCGCGGCCAGGTGACGCCGCTCTACCCCGAGCAGGGGCGCAGCGTGCCGCTCGGCAAGGTCGTGGGCGCCGCGCCCAGCTACCTGCCCGACAGCGTCGAGTTCACCGACCGGGGCCTCGAGCGGCTGTTCGTGATCCTCAGCGACCAGCCCATCGACGTCGAGGCGGCCCGCCGCGCCGCGCGCGCGGCCTACGATCGCGCGAAAGGCGATATCCTGCGGATGCCCGCGCTCGAAGTACCCGGGGAGCAGTTCCAAAGAACGTTTATCAAGCCGTGACGATCGCGCGCCGCGCCCGTCTCGACAGCCAGTTAACAGGCAATGAAGCGGATTTCCCTCGCCGT
>DASZUD010000257.1:0-18525 GCA_035548155.1 Polyangia bacterium | reverse complement strand
CGACCTGCAGCTCTGGACGGCGGGGCTCGGGTTCTGCGGCCACGGCGCGCGCGGGCGCTGGGGCGTGCGCGCGTGCGGGGGCGCAGACGTCGCGCGCACGACGGCGGCGGGCAACGGCGTCTCGGAGACGAACTCGGCGCGCTCGTGGTGGGCGTCGACCTGGCTCGGCGTCTCGGCGGAGCTGCGCCTCTACCGCCACCTCGCGCTCACGGCCGATCTCGAAGGCGCGGTCGTCTACTGGCGCCCGGTCTTCGCGATCAACGGCGTGGATCAGCGCTTCACGGCGGCGCCCGTCGCCGGCGTGCTGGCGCTCGGCGTGGCGGTGCCGTTTTGAAGGCGGCGCTCGCCATCGCCATGACCGCTGCGCTCGCCGGCTGCACGGGCGAGACGCAGTACATCGGCACGAAGTGCGTCCCGACGGGCACGGCCGCCGATCTGCAGGCGGCGCTGGACGTGCAGAGCACGGTGCTGCTGTGCCCGGGCGCCATCATCACGCTGGAGAAGTCCGTCACGCTTTACGGCGGCCTCACCTTGATGACGGCAGGCGCGCCGACCGACCCCACCGAGATGGCAACGATCATCATCGGCCCCGACTATCCCGCGGGCATGGGCACGGCGGTGCGCGGCGCCGGCAAGGACATCCACGTCTCGTCGGTGCGGTTCGACGGCAACCGCCGCACGCTGGGGTGGCGGCCGACGCAGATCCCGCTGGAGCTCGGCCCCGGCGGCGGCTACACCGTCGATCACTGCGCGTTCACGGACTCGCCGGGCTGGACCCATCTGCACTTCCTCGAGACGTGCGACGGGGCGGCCGTCACCAACAATGTCGTCTCGGGCGCGGCGTGGCCGCACGACGACAGCGGTCAGTGGACGGACGGCTTCTCGATCTCGTGCGCGCACACGCTGATCGCCAACAACCAGATCGACGACGTTTCGTCGGTGGGCATCGTCTACTTCGGCGGTCCTGGTTCGACGATAGCGGACAACGTCATCACCGAGCGCGCCACCAGCGCGTTCGCGGGCATCAACGTGGGCGACGCCATCGTGCCCGACAATACGGGTGTGTCCGTGCACGGCAACCGCGTCGTCGCGCAATCGCCGCGCTATTTCTCGCAAGGCATCTCCGCTGGGCTGCACGTGCTGGGCAAGACCACGAACGTCAGCGGGGTCTCGTTCACGGGCAACACGATCCAAGGCATGGCCCGCTACGGGCTGGCCGTCGACGGTTGCCTCGACTGCACGGTCACGGGCAACGACGTCACGGGCTGGCACCCGCTGACGCCGCTCGCCAACTGCCCCGCGTCGGCCGGCTACGTGGCCGCCGTCACCGCGATGCACGCGAGCGGCACGCTCGATCCCGGCTACGAAGACGCCAAGCTCGACGGCTGCCCCGGCGAGGCCGAAGCCCTCGGCCCGCTCTACCGCACGTACGCCGGCAACTTCCCGTTCCCCGAGTACCTGGCCTTCGAGGTCGCGCTCTTCAGCGAGCGCACGGAGAAGAAGCAGGACGCGCTCGGCATCCTCACGGGCGCGTGGGATCAGATCGAGGCGCGCGCCAAGGCGATTTGCCCCGCGAACGCCGCCCCCGCCGACCTTCAGTCGGTGTGGCGGCGCCTGACGGCCGCGCAGTTCGCCGAGGGTCTCACGGCCGCCGACGCCGAGAAGAAGGTGCGCGCCGACCTGACCGCCGCCCTCGCGGGCACGCCCTGCGCGCCGCCCGCGCCGTGATCAGAACAAGTTCGTGAACATGCCCGTGCAGACCGTCGCGTCGCCGAAGGTCTTCACGTCGGTGAAGCCGAAGGCGTTCGCGATCGAGACCAGCATGTTGTTGTGCGGCTGGCGGTTGTACTGGAGGTAGCGGCCCATGCGGAACTGGCCGCCCACGCCGCCCGCGAGCACCCACGGGATGTCCTGGTAGGTGTGCGTGTTGCCCTTGCCGAGCTCGTTGCCCCACAGCAACAGCGAGTTGTCGAGCACCGTGCTGCCGTCGGCGTCCGTCGCCTTGGCGAGGCCGTCCAGCATGTAGGCGATCTGCTGCGCGTGCCAGATGTTGATCGTGACCAGCTTCTCGGTGTTGGCCGTGTCGCTGTCACCGCCGTGAGACAGCGTGTGGTGTTCTTCGTTGACGCCGATCCACGGGTAGTACTGCCAGCTGTCGGCGTTGGCGAACATGAACGTCGCGACGTTCGTCATCCCGCACGTGAGCGCCAGCAGCATCAGGTCCATCTGCAGCTTGGCGATCGTCGGGAAGTTCTCCATCGCCTCGGGGTCGATGCGCGCCGGCATCGTGGGCGCCTTGCACATCTGCGTGCCCGCCGTGAGCTGCTGCTCGATGCGCTGGATGCCCGTGAGGTGCGCGTCCAGGCGCGCCTTGTCGCCGGCCGCAAAGCGGCTCTCAAGGCGCGTGATGTCGTCCTTCAGGAAGTCGAGCACGCTCTTGCGATCGGCGATGAGCTTCGCGAGCTGCGCGTCGGTCATGCCCGCGCTCGAGAAGATACGGCTGTAGATCTGCCATGGATCGTCGACGGCCGTGTTGGGCATGCTGGCGCCACGGTACGAGATGTAGCGCAGCGGCTCTTGCCCCTGGATGCGCACGCCGAACTCCAGCGACGGGAAGCGCGTCGTCGCCTGCTGGCGGTTCGCGATGAGCTGGTCGATGGAGATGCTGTTCGCGTAGCCGGCCGGGCCCTCGGAGCCCGTGAACGGGCCCGGCAGCAGCGTGCCGCCCGTGAGCATCCCACCCGGGCCCTTCATGTGCGGGCCGCCCGGGTGGTTCGGGCCGTTCGTCGAGATCATGTCGACGCCCTTCATCACCAGCATCTTGCTCTTGTAGGCGGCCAGGGGCGCGAGGATGCGGCACTCGGGGCCCAGCGTCAGCGGGTTGTCGGCGCCCGTGGCGTTCGGGAAGAACGCCTCCGGGATCGTACCGTTCGCCGAGAAGACGCCGATGAAGCGCTTCGCCGGCTTGGCGGCCGCGCCGAACGACGTCGCCGGCTTCCAGATGGGCGCCGTCAGCGCCACCGTGAGGCCGCCCAGGCCTCCGAGCAGCTTGCGTCGCGTGAACTTCGTGCGGCTGTCGGTGCTCATCAGTTGCTCCCTTGCGGCAGCGGCCGGCGGTAGAGGAACGCGGGCGTCTGGACGATGGCCAGCGGCAACGTGCGCAGGTCCGCGCCCGAGTCGTGGAACGTCTTCGCCATCGCCGCGAGCGAGCAGGAGTCGGCGGCCTGCTCGGCGCGTCCCATCGAGTAGCGGAACCACTGCTTGCCGACGCAGGCCTCGACCTGCGCGCTCTTCGCGAGCATCGCGCCCAGCGGCCCGACGCCGGTGAAGTCGCCGTCGACGTCGGTGCTCGACAGGCGGCCCGAGGCGTCGACCGGCTTGCCGCCGTCAGTCGTGCGGTAGCGGCCGATGCCGTCGAAGCTCTCGAAGCCGAGGCCGATGGGATCCATCATCGAGTGGCAGGCCGCGCAGTCGGCGTTCACCTCGTGCATCGTGAGGCGCTCGCGCGTCGACACGCCCGGCTTCACGTCGGGCGCCGCCGGGACGTTCGCGGGCGGCGAGGGCAGCGGGTAGCAGAACAGCTGCTCGCGCACGAACTTGCCGCGGTAGATCGGCGAGCTCTGGTTCGCCTTCGCCTGCGTCGCCAGGAACGCCGGCAGCGACAGCAGGCCCGCGACGGTGCCGTCCGTGCGCTGCGACGACTGGAACGTGTCGTCCGTGGGCAGGCCGGTCGTGGCGGCGCCGTACAGCAGCGCCGTCTTGCTGTTCATGAACACCGTCTGCGACGTCAGCAGCGACGCCACCGTGCCGCCCTTGTTCGCCAGCACGTCGTTGAAGAAGCTCTGCGCCTGCAGCTTCATCGCGTTGCGCAGGTCGTCGTTCCACTCGGGATAAGTCGTGCCGTCTTTGGCGACGTTGTCGAGGTCGGAGAGGTGGATCCACGACCCGAGGAAGTGCGGCACCACCTGCGCGCCGCGCTGATCCTTCAGCATGCGCTGCAATTGCGTGACGACGTCGGTCGACGTCGCGAGCGTGCCGCCCGCCGCCGCGCTGAGCAGCGTGTCGTCGGGCGTCGTGTTCCACAGGCCGTAAGACAGGCGCGCCGCCAGCTCGTAGCCCGAGAGCTTGACCGCCTTCGGTCCCACGGCCGTGTCCGTGCCCAGCTCGACGCGGTAGATGAACTTCGGCGACTGCAGCATCGCCTGGAGCAGCAGCTGGATGCCGTGCGCGTAGCCGCCGTTCGCGGCGCCGGCGTCGTAGAGCGCCAGGTGGCGGTCGAGGTCGGTCGTCGCGACGGGCGCGCGGTAGATCTTCGTGGCGTAGCCCTGCAAGAAGGTCTTGGCGCAGGTGCGGGCGTCCGCTCCCTGCGCGCACGGCGCGATCTTGTTGAGCGACGTCGCGTTGCCCGTGATCGTCGCGGCCACCTGCTCGGCCGCGCGCTGGTAGTGGTCGAGATCGGAGCCGTCGACGTCGGCCTGCGCGAGGCCGAACTGGGACGCGCTCTGGCCCTGCGGGTAGATCGACGAGAGGTCGACGTTGCCGAACAGGTCCTTGATCGAGTTGATGTACTGCTCTTGCGTGAGGCGGGTCAGCGGCGCGTCGCCCGGGTCGGGCATCGCGTCGCTGCAGGCCGCCGTCTGGCCGCTGCCGGCCGCGCCGGTCGCGCCGACGCCGCCGGTTCCGGTGTTCCCCGCCGTGCCGCTGGGCACGACGCCGGAGCCGCCGGCGCCCGAGCCGGCTGCGCCCGAACCTGCGGCTCCCGAGGGCTGGGCGCCCGGGGGCGCGCTCACGACGCCCGTACAGCCCGCGAGGGCGAGGGCGACCGCGCCGGCCGTCGTCTGCCAAGGCCGAAGCGGGGGGAATCTACGGCGAGCGAGCATCGTCACCTCCGACAGAGGACATAGACGAGCGCCCCCGTGCGATCAGGCACGAGATCGGAACCCCGCGGGACGGTCCGCGTCGGCGGATTCCGGCCCTAGTGTTTTCAGTTACTTACGGCCGCCTCGCTCGCGATCGAGCAGCGTTCGCTTTCGCTCGACGCCCCAGCGGTAGCCGGCCAGCGCTCCGTCGCCCCGGACGACGCGATGACACGGGATGGCGACGGCGACGGGGTTCGCGGCGCAGGCGCCCGCGACGGCCCGCACGGCGCGCGGGGCGCCGATGCGGCGCGCCAACTCGGCGTAGGTGGTCGTCGTGCCGACGGGGATCTCGCGCAACGCCCGCCAGACGCGGTGCTGGAACGCCGTGCCGCGCACGTCCAGCGGCAGCTCCAGCCCGAGGCGCGGCGTCTCGACGCACGCGACGGCCTGCGCGACCAGCTCTTCGAACGCCCGATCGCCGGCGACGAAGCGCGCGCGCGGGAAGCGGCGCTGGAGATCGACGGACAGCTCGTCGGGCACGTCACCGAGCAAGATCGCGCACACGCCCCGGCCGCTCGCGGCCACCAGGGCATGACCCAGCGAGCACGGCGCGACGGCGAAGCGGATCTCCACCGCCGCGCCGCCCGCGCGGTACTGCGTGGGCGTCATGCCCAGCATGCGATCGGAGGCTTCGTAGAAGCGCCCGCTCGAGCCGAAGCCCGCTTCGTAGATCGCGTCGGTCACCGAGCCGCCGCGCTCGAGGGCGGCTCGGGCGCGGCGCGCGCGATGGGCGTCGGCGTACTCCTTCGGCGTCACGCCCGTCGCGGCCTTGAAGACGCGGTGGAAGTGCCACGACGAAAGGCCCGCCTCGGCCGCCAGCGACGCCAGCGACGGCACCTCGGGGCTTCCTTCGATGGCTCGACACGCCCGCTCGACGAGCTCGAGGCGGTCAATCGTCGTGCTTTGCGCGGGGGTGGCCATGCCTGCAGCGTGCCTTCCGAGCTTACCGCGCGCACTCCGGTTCTTGCGGCGCGAGTGATCGGGATAGGCGAAGGCCTGGCCGCCAGTTCGATCGAACGCGCTAGAGTGCCGCCACGATGAATTGGGGAGCCCTCGGCAGCAGCTTCGCGCTCGTGGCGGTGAGCGAGATGGGCGACAAGACGCAGCTGCTCGCGTTCTCGCTCGCAGGGCGCTTCCGGCGGCCGTGGGTCGTGATGGCGGGCATCCTCGTGGCCACGATCGCGAATCACGCGCTCGCGTCCAGCGTGGGCCTCTGGATCGCGGGGCACGTGTCGCCGCGGGTCATGGCGGGCGTGCTGGCGGCCACGTTCATCGCGTTCGGAATCTGGACGCTGCGGCCCGACACGCTGGACGAGCCGGATCGCGCGTCGCGCTTCGGTCCCTTCCTCACGACGGTCGTGCTCTTCTTCCTCGCCGAGATGGGCGACAAGACCCAGCTCGCGACCGTGGCGCTCGCGGCGCGGTTTCACGATCTCGTGAGCGTCACCGCGGGCACGACGCTGGGCATGCTGGTCGCCGACGGGCTGGCCGTCGCGGTGGGCGATCGGCTCGCGGCGCGCGTGCAGGGCCTCCGGGTGCGCATCGTCGCGGCGAGCCTGTTCTTCGTCTTCGGGATTCTCTCTGCCTGGGCCGCCTGGCGCGGCTAGCGCATCTCCACGTTTCTATCTAACCGACGGACCCGGACGGGGGAGCGGGCGCGACCTAGAGCGTCCGCTGCCTCCGCCCGGGCTCTCGCCCGGTCAGCCCCAGGTGCGCTGAGGCAGGCCGCCCGTCGGAAGCTCTCGGTGGCCGTAGGCGTAGCTGCGCAGCCGGAACCCGAACGCGACGTTGAGCACGCCGAACGCGATCGCGTAGATCCCCAGCGTGTAGACCACCGCGACGGCGCCGATGATCGGCCGCGCGAACATCAGCACGCCGAAGGCGAGCGTCAGAAGGCCCATGAGCGCCAACGTCCACTCGTGGCGGATGACCTTGCGCAGGCTGACCGCGCTGCCGAGCTCGAGGGCTCCCGAGAGGATCGCCCAGATGCCCAGCACCCACACGAACGCCATGGCCGTCGAGGCGGGCCACAGCACGGCCACGACCGCCACGGCGATGCCGAGCACGCCGTCGAGCATCAGCATGCCCCAGCTCTGGCCCGCCCTCCCACGTTGGGCCGCGCTGATGATCGTCGCGATGCCGCCCACGAACGCGTAGGCCGCAAACAGCATGACCAGGCTCAAGGTCATGGCCCCCGGCCGCGCGAAGGCCAGCAGACCGAACACGATCGCCACCACGCCGCGCAGGACGACCCAGCCCCATCGTGACGCGAGACCGATTTCATCTCCTCTTGATGTGACCATGATCTTCCACCTCCAATCGAATTATGGCGCTCGCGCGCGCCACGGCAGGCGGGGAAGAACGAATTTCAATCAGAACGGGACGGGGCCGAACACGAAGAGCCGGCTCGCGTCGCCGCCGCCGTCCTTGGCGGAATAAACCAGCAGCGGCGGGTTCGCGCCCACGAACACGACCGTGCCCCTGACGTTCTCCTGGACGCGCACGGCGCCCGCTGGATCCAGGGCCAGCCCGCTCGCCGTCGCGGCGATGTACTTCAAGGTCGGGCCGGGCGAGTCGGGGCCCTGTTCGTCGCTGAACACGACGCCCCGATCGTCGATGGGCGCGACGAGGTCGACGTCGTGCGCGAAGCGCACCTTCTGCGCGCAGTTCTCGGGCGGCGCGTAGAAGGCGTCGCGGCGTGACTCTTGGCCGGGCTGGAGCGCCTTCCAGAACATCAGGCCCGAATGCGCCAAATACGAGATGCCGGACACCGGCGGATCGTCGGGGCCGTTGATGGCGCACGTCGCGAGGTCGGCGTTGCGGAAGACGACGGCGCGGAACGGGTCGTTGAGCCACGTCGTGAAGCGGAGATCGGGCGAGAGCACCGCGCCGTTCAGGAAGTCGTCGTGCGTGAAGATCGCCTTCGGCGCCACCATGGCGCGGTTCCACATGAGCTCGATCGTGCCGCCCGGCGGGTGGTTCTTCCAAAGCTGCAGCGCCTGATCGCTCGGACGATCACCCACGATGGTGAATCCCCTGAGCTCGCTCTCCAGCAGCGCGGCGTTCGCGCCCGACGGGAAGTCGGCCACGTACAGATCGCCGAGCTGAGCGAGGTTGTGCAGGTTGCGTTCGAGGTAGATCTTCTGCCCGTCGTTCGAGATCTGCCAGAAGATCGCGTCGGCGATCAGCGTGGGTTGGGCCTGACCCACCTTCGCCGTGGGCACGACCCGCAGGTTCTGCTGGCCGCCGGCCGCGTCGGCGTTCGAAAGCAAGAAGAACGAGCCGTCGGGTGAGAAGTCCGCCTGCCACGTCGAGGTGTTGTCGTTGCGCAGCGGGTAGCGGCCGAACACGGGAAGCGGGCCGCCGGTCTCGTCGGCGAGCAGCCCCGCGCGCACGTTGGCGCTGTCGCGCTTCACGGGATCACCCACGGGATCGTCGAAGCACGCGGCGGCGGCCGAGGTCTTGTGCCCGATGCACGTGAACCCGTTGTCGGAGGAGATCTGGCGCCCGCGCGACCAGCCGGGGCGCCAGGCGAAGATGCGGCCCAGGAAGTCGTTGTATCCGACGGCGGTCGAGTCCGTGCCGTAGGTCAGCGTGTCGCCCTCGAACCCGATGGCCGTGCGAATGTAGGCCTTGTCGGTGAGGCGCAGGCAGCCGGCGTCGCTGCCGTCGCAGCGGGGCGCGTCGCCGGTCGCCGCCCGCGTGACGTCGATCACCCAAAGGGCCGCCAGGCCGTTCACCGCAGGGCTGACCAGGAACGCGCACCAGCGGTGACCGTCGCCCGAGGCGGGCGTCTGGTGCGTGCACGCCGACTTGCCGTTGCCCACGAGCAGCACGTCGCCGTCGTAGAGCCGGACGGGCGCGTGGACGCCGACGGGAAGTGGGCGGCCCGTGCGGGGCTCAGGCGCCGCGTCCGCGTCGGGCGTCGTGGCGGCGTCGGCCGCGTCGGAGACCTCGGATGCTCCGACGTCCGGCATTCCCGGGCCGCCCGCGTCGGACACGGCCGACTTCGTGCTGCCACACCCCAACCCCGCCGCCACCAGCAGCGCCATTCCGCCGAGCCCGAGCCGCATCGCGACAGTATAGGGGACCCTTCGTCCCGCCACCTAGGAGTCGCGCGGAGGCGAGAGAAATGGTGGGAAGAATGAGGCTCCGCCGAATTTGCACGAGCTGGGCGGGCGCCGACGACAGAAGGGCACGGGCGGGCGCCGAACGCGCGCGCGCACGGCGGCATTCGCGGGGCTCGCGCTGGTCCCGCCGTTGCAGTACTCATGCGGCCATGCGGAAACTTCGCCTCGCTTTGCTGCTCGCGGCCGTCGCGGTTCTCTTGTCCGCGCGCGCGCGCGCCGATTCGACGACGACCAGCCTCGCGGCGAGTGACTTCACGCTGGCGCTCGCGCGCGTCGATTCGTCCGGGCACACGACTGCGTTGACCACCGACGAGCTGGCGACGTACTTCAGCGCGGCGCGCTGCTCGTGCCCGACCGGCGTCGTCGTGGGGCTCGCGCTCACCAACACCGCCGCGGATATCTCCGGTCACACGCTGGACGCGCAGCTCGTCGTGGGCAACGACTGCGACACCGTGACGTCGACCAGCTGTCCGTCGGTGGGGTCGGCCATCACGCTGTCGTCGGCGAAGCTGTCGACGACGCAATCGTTGCAGACGTCGTCGATCTTCACGGCCGCCGGGCAGTCGTCCTGCGGAACGAGCACGTCCTCGACGCGCCTTTGGGCGATCGTGCGCCTCGACGGCTCGCGCCTCGCGAGCGAGCCCTCGCTGGCGATCACGCTGGGCGGCGCGGGGCCGGCGGCGCCCACGGCCGTCAAGGCGGTGCCCGCGAGCGAGGGCCTGCTCGTGTCGTGGACGGCGACCAGCGACGCGTCGGCGCTGCGCGGGCACCAGGTGCTGTGCTCCCCGGGCCCGGCGACGCCGCGCGCGGCCAGCTGGGAGACGTGCGGGACGTCGACGACCGACGGCGGCGGCCCGTTCGCCAGCCTCGATGCGCAGTTCGTCTGCTCGGATCTCGTGGCCGCGGGGACGAATTCGGTGCGCGTGCACGGGCTCGAGAACGGGAAGACCTACCAGGTTGCCGTCGTCGCCGTCGGCATCGACGACACGCCGAGCGCGCCCTCGGCCGTCGCTTCGGGCACGCCGGCGCCCACGTACGGGTTCGCGGACGTTTACCAACGAGACGGTGGGACGGGACAGGCGGGGTGCGCGGTCGGCGAAGGGGGATCGGCGACCTGGGGCGTCGTCGCGACGCTCGCCGCGCTCGCTGTGTTCTCGGCGCGGCGCCGCCGTCGCCCGCTTCGTGGCGCAGCACTGCTCGCGTTCGCCGCCGCCTCCGGCCTGTGGACGAGCGCCGCGCGCGCCGACTCGAGCGAGCTCCCGCTCTCGCTCACGGCCGCCTCCGGCGACGCGCCGGACGTCGCCTCGCCGCACCGCTGGGACCTCGAGCTTCGCTTCGGCCCCTACCGCCCCGACGTCGACGACGAGTTCGCCGAGCGCGGGTCGCCCGCGCGACCGTACGAAGAGGTCTTCGGCAGCTCGCGGCGGCTGATGATGCAGCTCGAGGTCGACCGCCAGCTGGTGAAGCTCGCAGGCGGCACGTGGGCGCTGGGCTTGGGCGCCGGCTACATGCGCGCGAAGGGCGCGGCGCTGGCCGCCGATCTGACGACGGCCTCGGGCGACGAGACGGCGCTGCGCCTGATCCCGCTGTCGGCGGCGCTCGTGTATCGCGCCGAGGCGTTGCACGACCGCTTCGGCTCGCCGCTCGTGCCTTACGCGAAGCTCGGGCTCGACTGCACGCTGTGGCAGATGAGCGACTCGTCGCAGCCCAGCCGCGACGGCCGCACCTTCGGATGGCACGCGGCCGCGGGCGTGGCCCTGGATCTGTCCTTCCTCGATCCCGAATCGGCGCGCGAGATGGACCGCGAGTCGGGCGTCAACGGCGCCGCCGTCTTCTTCGAGGTCGCGCGCTACGACCTGGACGGCTTCGGCGGGGGCTCCGCCCTTCACGTCGGCGACACGACGTGGTTCGCGGGGCTGAAGCTCGCGTTGTGAACCGGGTCAGGGCAGCGCTGCCCACGCCATCGACGCCGTGTTGAACACGGCCGCGGTGCCGCCGTGGCGATCGACGACGATGAGGCCGGCGCGGCCCGCGACGCGATCGAGCGAGGCGAGGGCGCGCGCGGCGGCCTCGGGCGCGGGCAGCCCCGCGCGCAAGAGCTCGATCGCGGTCTTCGTGAGCGCGACCTGGATGATGCGCTCGCCGTGCCCGGTCGCCGACGCCGCGCCCGCCTCGTCGTCGGCGTAGGTGCCCGCGCCGGGCAGCGGCGTATCGCCCACGCGCCCGGGGCGCTTGCCGACCATGCCTCCCGTCGACGTGGCCGCTGCGACGTGCCCCGCGGCGTCGACGGCGACGGCGCCCACCGTGCCGCCGCCCGAAGCGGGCGCCCTGCGGGCCAGCTCGCGGGCCAGATCCGCGCGCGCCTTCTCCGTCACGTGATGATCGGGCGCGGTCAGCGCGACGCCGGTCTCGCGTGCGAACTCCAGCGCGCCGGCGCCCACCAGCAGCACGTGCTCGCCGTCGTCCAGCACGCGGCGCGCGAGATCGATCGGGTTGCGGACGCCGGTGACGGCGCCCACCGCGCCCGCGCGGAGGCCCGCGCCGATCATGATGGCGGCGTCCATCTCCACCGTGCCGGCGCGCGTGAGGCAAGATCCGCGGCCGGCGTTGAAGCGCTCGTCGTCTTCGAGCGCGCGCACGGCGCGCTGAACGGCGTCGACGGCGCAGCCGCCCGCAGCCAGGATCGCGTGGCCCGCCGCCGCCGCGCTTTCGCAACCGGCGCGCGCGGCGTCGGCCTCGGGCCCTTGCGCGGGGCGCGCACCCGCGCCGCCGTGCACCACGATGGCAGGCATCAAGTCTTCACCGCAGGGCACGTCATCGGCCCCATGTTAGCGAATCCAGGGACCCCCGTACTGGTCACCGGGGAGGCCGACGTTAGCATCCGTGCGCGTTCTTCGAAGGAGAGCGCGTCGACAACCACCTCAGGAGAAACGAAATGAAGCTGATGAGAGGGATCGTCTTGTTGCTGGCCGTGATGCTGCCCGCCACCTGGACGCTGGCGCACGCCGCCGAAGAGGGCGCCGCGGGATCCGGCGAGACGAAGGAAGGCAAGTCCGCCAAGAAAAAGGGCAAGAAGAAGGACAAGAAGCAAGGCGGCGAGGCCGGATCGAGCGGCGAGTCGAAGTGAGCGACCATCGCCGCCGCCCTCTCTTCCGAACGGGCGGCGGCGATGCAAGTTCTCTGCGCGGGGGGACGTAGAACGTGGCCAAACGCCATCACTGGGTCGTTCGCGTCACCCATTGGGTGAACGCGCTGGCCCTCGCGATCATGGTCGCGAGCGGGCTGCGCATCTTCAACGCGTACCCGGCGTTCGCGCGCCGGGGCGAATCGTTCTGCTGTTACCCGTTCGAGGGCCGTGAGATCCCGGCGTGGCTCACCTTCGGCGGTTGGCTCGCGGGCGCGCGCCACTGGCACTTCGCGGCGATGTGGCTGCTCGTCGCCAACGGCCTCGTCTATCTCGCGTTCATCTGGCTGCACGGCGAATGGCGCGATCTCGCGCCCGGACGCGGGCTTCCCGGCGAGGCGTGGCAGATGATCCGGTTCTATCTGGCGCTGCGGAAGGATCACCCGCACCAGGGCAAGCACAACGCGCTTCAGCGGCTCGTGTACTTCTCGATGCCGTTCTTCGGCGCCCTGGCGGTGGCCACGGGCCTCGCAATCTGGAAGCCGGTGCAGCTGGCGCCGCTGACGGCGCTGTTCGGCGGCTACGTTTGGGCGCGGTACTGGCACTTCCTCGCGATGCTCGCGCTGGTGGCGCTGTCGGCGGGCCACGTGTTCATGGTGTTCGCCGTCGACCCCTATTCGCTGCGCGCGATCACGACGGGCGGCTACGACGACGCCAAGTCGCCCGAGGCGCGCAACGCGCGGCCGTTCGTGCACCTGCGCGCGCCCGCGAAGGCGCGGCAGGCGGGCCCCGAAGGATCGCCGTGAGCGGGCTGTGGCGGCCGCGCCGGCACGCGGCCGAGCGCCTCGGGCTCGATCGGCGCCGATTTCTCGCCGGGGCGCTGGCCGCGCTCGCGGGCTGCGACTCTCCCGGGCCGCGGCGCGCGGCGCCGCTGCTGGCGGCGGCCGAGCGCTGGAACGAGCGCGTCGAGCGCAAGCTCTACCGGCACACTTCGATGAACGTCGCTCCCGCGCGCGCGAAGAGCGCGGGCATGGCCTTCCCCTCGTACTTCATCGCTCAGGACGTCCCCGTGTGGGACGAAGCCGCGCGGGGCCCGTGGCGGCTCGTCGTGGGCGGGCTCGTGCGCCGGCCGCTGGCGCTGTCGCTGGGCGACCTGCTGAAGCTGCCGCGCGCCGAGCTGCGCCTCGAGCACTTCTGCGTCGAGGGCTGGTCGGCCGTCGCGGTGCGCGCGGGCGTGCCGCTCCGCGAGCTCGCGCGCCGCGCAGGCGTGCAGCCCGACGCGCGCTTCGTCGACTTCCAGTCGTTCGACGACGGCTATCATGAGAGCTGGGATCTCGAGAGCGCGCTGCACCCGCAGACGCTCATCGTCTACGGGCAGGACGGCAAGCTGCTCGATCCGGCGTACGGCGCGCCCGCGCGCGTCTACTCGCCCGTGAAGCTCGGTTACAAGAACACGAAGTACCTGACGCGCGTGACCTTCCTGCCCGCGGCGAACGGCGGCTACTGGAGCGATCAGGGCTACGAGTGGTACGCAGGCACGTGACCGTCGACCGTCTCACGCGTTCCGCCCGAGGAAGGGCTCGAGGAGCTGCACGGCCGGCAGGTAGCGCGCTGGCGTCGCGTTGAACTTGCTGTGGCACTGCGCCGAGCAGAAGCGCAGCGTGAGGCCGTCGATCGCCGCGACCTCGTCCGTGTTCTCGACGGCCATGCCGCAGACCGGATCGCGGTGGGACGTCCACTCGAGCGCGCTGCTGCGCGTGATCCCCTGCGCGAGGCGCCGCATGAGCGACAGCTCGTCGAGGACCATGCGCGGGATCAGGAAGTGCCGCCGCACGCGCTCGCGGCCGGACGCACCCAGCTTGTTCGCCCGCTCGGGGTCGCCCAGGAGCTCGAGTATCGCGTGCGCGCATTCTTCGACGGTGTCGACGAGGATGCCGCCCGTGCCGTCGGCCATCTGCAGCGGGATGCCGCCCGCGCGCCCGCCGACGACGGGCGTGCCCTTCCACAGCGCCTCGGAGACCGACAAGCCGAAGCCCTCGCGCAGCGACTTTTGGATCACGAGGCGCGACAGCGCCTGGAACGCGTTGACCTCGATGTTGCCGACGCCGACCAGGTTCGTGAAGACGTGGATCTTCTTGTCCTTCGCCGTCTCCTTGCGGATGGTCCGGTACATGTCCCAGCCCTCGGGATCGTCGGTGGCCATCGAGCCCACCAGCGCCAGGTGCAGATCCGGAACCTCCTCGCGCGCGATTCGGTACGCCTCGATGACGCCCAGCGGGTCCTTCCACGGATCGAACCGCGAGACCTGAGTCACGAGCGGCAGATCGGGGTGAAGGCCGATCCACTCGAGGATCTGCCGCGTCGTCGCCTGGGGAAGGGCCAGGTTCTTGGGGTTCTGCGGGTCGATGGCCGGCGGGATGATGTCCACGGTCGCCGTCGGCAGATCGGCGGGGACGAACTCGGCCGCCGTGAACACGGCGGCGTCGTACTCGGCCAGGAACGGCCGGAGGAAGTGCCACACGGCGGGGTTGGCGCGCGAGGTGTCGATGTGCGACCGCCAGATCCAGCGGGCGCGGCCCTTGCCGGCGAATTCCAGCAGGGCAGCCGGCTGCGGATCGTGGATGAAGACGAAGTCGTACTCGTCGACGACGCTCGCGGCATTGGCGCGCGAGGTCGCGAGGTAGCGCGCCTTCTCCGTGTCGGTCAGCTCTCGCGGCGCGCCCTGCAGGCTGTTGTGCAGCGCCTTCGTCACCTGGAAGAACGGTTCGTCGCCCGCGATGATGCGCCACTCGGCCCGCAGCCCCTGATCGTTGAGCAGCGGCACGACCGAGCGCAGGAGCTCGGACACGCCGCCGCCGTAGGGTGTCGCGTTGAGGTGCAGCACGCGCGCGCCCTTGAGCGCCGCGGCCGCGCGCGACACCGCGTCCAGGAGCGCGTCGGGGGCGACCCCGCGGTACGAGGACAAAGTATTCTCACCGACGTCCACACCTTCGAGTATCGGGCCCTCCCTACAGACGAACCTGTGGCCGCGTGCCCGCGACGCAACGAAGCAGATCGTGTCAGGTCTTGCGAGTTGGCGCGCGCGGCACCGTCACCGTGACGCGCAGCCCGCGCGGCGGCGCGCCGATCAACCAGGCCCGTTCGTCGTCGATGCCGCCTGTTCACGGTTGAGGTTCGTCGTGGGTTCGTTTCTGGCGGGTGACGCGGGTGCCGAACGGAGCCTGGTCGTGCTTGTTCGCGGCCGGCGCGGGCCCAGGTTCGTCGCACATGGACGGGATTGCGAAAGGGAGGCGAGCGGCCACGGCCGCGCTGCTCGCGGCGTTGGCTTCGGGAAGCGGCTGCTACCACTTCTCGTTCGAGCAGATGAGCGCGTCGACCGCGATGCCCCCTCCGCCCTCGACGATCACGTACGTCCAGCGGGTGCCGACGTACCTGAACGGCTTCATCGGCACGGGGCGCGTCGACGCGGCCCGCTACTGCCCCGAGCCCGTGCGCACCGAGCTGCGCGTCACGGCGACCGACGTGTTGCTCTCGATGGTGACGCTGCTCATCTACACGCCGCACACGCTCTCGGTGACTTGTCCGGCGGTGCCCGCCGTCGCGCGCAGGCCTTGATTCAGCGCGTGCGGCGGCGACGTTCGCCACCGCCGCGGCGGATGGGCACGGGGCCCAGGCCCTGCTGCAGCTCGCGGTGCGCCTCGGTCGCGCGCGCCTCGACCAAACGATAGGCGGCCAGCAGGTCGGCGATGACGGCGAAGCGTCGGCCGTTGCGCGCGTCGGAGGGGATCGTGCGCAGGGCGTCCAGCAGCTCGGGCGAAAGGCCGGCGCGGGCGAGCGCCTCGAGGCCCTGCTCGGTGCGTCGCGCGCCTTGCGCATGGCCGAGGAGCTGCAGCTTGTGGCGCCGCTCGGAGGCGCGCAGCACGCGCGCGGCGGCGAGGTAGCCGGCGGGTGAGGGCGCCGTCGCGAACGCGCGCAGCGCCGCACGCGCCGGGGCGGCGTCGTCGCGGGGCAGCTTGGCCAGGACGCGCTCGGCCAGCCGCAGGAGGGGCGCGGCGAGGCGCTCGCCACGCGCCGGCGCGGCGCTCGCCGCGGCGATCATCGCGACGCCACCGAGTGGATGGGCACGAGCAGCACCTCGATGCGCCGGTTCTTGCGGCGCGCGTCGTCGTCGACGTTCGGCACGCGCGGGTGCTGGGCGCCGAAGCCCGCGGCCACGACGCGCGTCGCGGGCAGACCCGCGGCGGTCAGCACGCGCGTCACGGCGAGCGCGCGCGCCGACGAGAGCTCCCAGTTCGAGGCGAACCGGCCGTCGCCGCGCAGCGTCCGATCGTCGGTGTGACCGCCGATGAGCACCATCTGATCGGGCTCGGCCTCCAGCAGCGAGGCGAGGTTCGGCGCGAGGCGCTGCAGGAACGCGCGCCCACCCTCGCGCAGCTCGTCGGAGCCCGAGGCGAACAGCACCTCGCCCTGGAGGATCACCTTGCCCTCGTCGACCTCGATCGCGCCGCCGCCCGCGAGGGCGCGCAGGCGCCGTTCGATGCGGGCCTTCTCGGCGCGCAGCGTCTCGAGCTCGCGGTCGCCCTCGCGCATGTGCTTGAGCACGACCTGCTGCGCGGCGAGCGCCAGCAGCGTCAGCAGCACGAACGCCGACAGCACCAGCACCAGCGCGTCGACGAACGGCGGCCAAACGTTGACGGGGAACAGCGCGGCGGGCGCGCGGTGGCGTCTCACGCCTCGGGGCCTTCTTCGGGCGCGAGCTCCGGCTCGGCGAGCGCGACCACTGGATCGATTGTGGGCTCGCCCGCAGGCTCGGCCCCGCCGCCCTGCGCAGCCGGATCAGGGACGGCGTCGCCCTGGCCCTCGGCCTCGACGACCGTGATCTTGGCCTGGGCCGACTTCCGCTTGCGCTTGCGGCCGGCCCGCGGCTCGGGGTCGACGTCGTCGGCGACCTGGGCCTGCCGCGCGCTGGCTTCCGCTGCCGCCTCGGGATCGCCGGCTGGCTCCGCCGCGACGGTCTCCTCGGGGCTGGCGTCCGCGGCGGCCTCGAGCTGCGGCTCGGCCTCGGCTTCGGCGGAGGCCGTCCCGAGCCGAGGGTCGGCGTCAGCTTCGACGGCGGCCCCGAGGTGGGCTTCGGCGTCCGGCTCGGCGGCCTCGGGGTGCGGTTCGGCGTCAGCTTCGACGGCGGCGGCCTCGGGGTGCGGTTCGGCGTCAGCTTCGACGGCGGAGGCCTCGAGCTGCGGTTCGGCTTCGGCGGGCGTTTCGGGTCGAGGCGCCGCGCCAGCGTCGTCGTCGAGCTGGGTTTCGGCGTCCGCCGCGCTCGCCGTCTCGAGCTCGGTCTCGCGCTCGTCCGCCGCCTCGAGGTCCGCCGCGGGCGCGACGCGCGCGACCAGCCGTTCGATGTCCTCGCCGAGCCGCACGAGCTCGTCGAGCACGGCGTTCTGCGGATCGGGCGCGTCGCCCTTCGCGGCCAGCAGCGCCACCTCTTCGGCCAGCGACTCGAGCTGCGGAACCAGCGCCGCGAGGGCCGGCGAGAGCGCGCCTGCGGTGCCACGCATCTCGACGGCTGCGCCGGCGAGCGCGCGCGACGACTCGGCGAGCTCGGCCCCCAGCGTGCCGCGCAGCTCGCCGAGGCCCGCGAGCGCCGCGCCCGTCGCGTCCGAGAAGGCCCTCGTCGCGACCTCCGTGGACGCGGCCATCGCCGTCGCCGCGTCGTTGAGCGCCGCCGTGGCGCGCGCGAGCCCCTCGGCCGTCTGCGCGTGCGCCTTCTGCGCTTCGCCCGAGATCTGAGCGACGGCGGCGTTCGTCGTCTCCAGCGTGCGGCGCGCTTCCTCGGCCGTGGCGCCGATCGCCTGGGTCAATCCCGCCTGCACGCGCTCGGCCGCCGTTCCGAGCTCGACGCCCACGAGCTCAGCCGCCTGAGCGAGGCCGCCGCCGACGCGCTCGGTCGCGGCGGTGAGCTGCGAACCGACGCGCTCGGAAACCGCAATGAGCTGCGCGCCGATCTCCGTCGAGACCGTCGCGAGGTTCTGGCCGATCTGCTCGGAAGCCGCGACGAGACGAGCGCCGACCTGCTCGGAGACCGTGCCGAGCTGCGTCCCCACCTGCTCGGAGGTCGCGACGAGGCGGCCGCCGACCTGCTCGGAGACGCTGGCGAGCCCGGTTCCGATCTGGTCGGAGGCCGCCGCGAGCTGCGCGCCCACACGGTCGGTCGCTGCCGTGAGCTGTTCGCCGACGCGCTCTGAGGCGGTCGTGAGCTGCGCGCCGACCTGCTCGCAGGTGGCCGCGAGCTGGGCCGACGCGCGCTCCGACGCCTGAGCGAGCCCCGCCGTCAGGCGCTCGGAGGCCGTGGCCA
>DASZUD010000256.1:0-2479 GCA_035548155.1 Polyangia bacterium | reverse complement strand
CGTCCGCGGCCCCCCCGTCCCGCGTCCGAGCACCGGCAGACTATCACCGCCGTGGCGCTTGTGCGATTAGGGCAAAACAATTCCTAGCGGCGCCGCCGCGCGGCTCCCGCCGCTACTTCTCCGAAGCCGCGAGCAGCCTCTGCACCCACGCGTCCGTGAGCTTCTCCTGCACCGTGTTCTGGCGCAGGCGAGCGGCCAGGTTCTTCCAGTCGACCAGGTCTTGCGGCTGGTCCTGGTTCGAGCAGGAGAAGACGATCGTCTCCTTCCCCGTCGCGGGATCCACGTGCTTCTGAAGGCACTGCGCGCAGATCTCCTTCATCATGCACTGCATCGGCGAGTTGATCGACGCGATGGCCACGTGGCCCGGCTTGAAGTGCGGCGCGAGCACGCCGTGGCGCGCCTCCTTCACGGCCGCCATCATGCGGTCGCTGCCGATGGCGATGATGCGCGAGCACGAGGGCAGCGGCACCTTCACTTCGCCAAGCTCGCCCTTCGCGAAGGCCAGCATCGATTGCACGATGTTGCCCACGAACGCGCGGTCCTGCGGGCGCCGCGGCGTGGGCGGCGTACCCGCGTCGACGCTCCAGATGACCTGGTCGGTCGCCGCCTCGATCTCCTCGATCTTGTAGACGTCCTCGGCGCGCCGGTAGCCGGCGAAGTACAGCACCTTGCTGCCGCGCTCGCGCAGCGCCTTCGCGATCGAGAACAGCACGGCGTTGCCCAACCCGCCACCGCACAGCACGACGGACTCGCCCTCGGGGATCTCCGTGGGCTCGCCCGTGGGACCCATCACCACGACCGGCTCGCCGGGCTTCAGCGTCGCGCACTGGCGCGAGCTGCCGCCCATCTCGAGCACGATCATCGAGAGCAGCCCCTTCGCCTTGTCGACCCACGCGCCCGTGAGCGCGAGGCCCTCCATCGCCATGCGCGAGCCGCGCACGGTCGTGGCGTACGCCTCGTAGTCTTGCAGGCGGAAGAACTGCCCCGGCTCGAACTGCCGCGCCGCCGCGGGCGCGTGCACGATCACCTCGACGATCGTCGGCGTGAGGCGGTCGATGCGCACCACCGTCGCGCGCAGCTCGCCTTCCACCTTCTTCGTGAACGCCGTCCACGCGGCGTCGCGCGCGCGCTGGGCCTCGCCGTTCTCGTGCCAGTGCGTGCGCATCTCGTCGGCGAACAGCGCGGCGACGTATGGCGCTCCGTCCTTGGCCGAAGCCATGGCGCGCACCACCGAGCCCGCGTACACGGGGTGGTTGTCTCCGTAGAACGTCACCGTGCGCCCGTCGTGGAGGTACGACGTGAAGAAGCCCACCTCGCCCTCGTGGGGCAGGCGCAGCCGCAGGTGACCGTCCTCCGAGCGCTCGGCCACGTACGGCCGGAAGCTCTTCGTGCGCGCCTCGACCTGGAACGTGCCGGGGCGCTCGTGCTCGTACGTGATGTTCGGCTGGGTGCCCGCCGCCACGAACACGCTGCGCGCCGGGAGCGTGACGTTGCCGTCCACCTTCTTCCACGCGCCGTTCTCGCCGATGGGCTCGTGGCGCTCGAACTCGACGGCCTTCACGGCGCCCGACTCGTCGGGGATGAACGCCACGGGCGAGAGCTTCTCGATGAAGCGCACGCCCTCCTCGTGGAACTTGGCGATCTCCTCGTGGTTCAGGCGATACGCGGGGCTGTCCTTCATCGACCGCCGGTACACCAGCGAGACGCCGCCCCACTTGTTGACCAGCGGCGCGAAGTCGGGCGCCTCGCCCGCAGCCTTGGCGCGCGCGCGCTCGGCGCGGATGGCGCGGCCGTGCTCCAGGAACTCGCGCGCGACCGCCGCCTCCTCGGCGTCGTAGCTCTTCATCGCCGCCGCTTCGTCGCCGTTGTTCGCGGCCACGAGCTGCTCGAAGCGATCCAGAAACTTCTCGACCTGGATCGGGTAGTAGGCCGCCGCCTCCGTCGTCGTGTCGATGCCCGTGAGGCCGCCGCCGATGACGATCGCGGGCAGGCGCACCTGCAGGTTCGCCAGCGAGTCCTTCTTGAAGCCGCCCGTGAGCTGCAGCGCCATCAGGAAGTCCGAGGCCTTGCGCACGCCGCGGATCAGGTTGTTCTTCACGTCGATGATCGTCGGCTTGCCCGCGCCCGACGCCAGCGCGACGTGGTCGAAGCCCAGCGCCCACGCCCCTTCGACGCTCAGCGTCCCGCCGAAGCGCACGCCGCCGTAAACGCGGAACGTCGCGCGACGCGCCAGCGTCAGGTACAGCGCCGTGAGGAAGTTCTTGTCCCAGCGGACCGTGATGCCGTACTCGGCCACGCCGCCGAAGCCCGTGAGCGGGCGTTGATCCAGCGGCTGCGTCAGCTCGCTCCAGCTCTTCACGGCGCGCGGCGGCCACTGATCGGCGCCCAGCAAGTCGGAACGCAGCGGCTCGATCTTGAGGCCGTCGATGCCCACGACGCCGAAGCCGTCGTTCAAAAGGTGCTGGCACAGCGTGTAGCC
>DASZUD010000255.1:0-5783 GCA_035548155.1 Polyangia bacterium | reverse complement strand
AAGGTCGCCTCGCGCACCTGGCCGGCGGCCTCGCGCGCGCGTCCTTCGTCGAGCGGCGCACCGGCCCGCCGGTAGAGCTCGGCGGCGCGCGGCCACTCCTGGGCGCGCTCCAGCACGCGCGCGCCCTCGAACGGACGGCCCCGGCTGGCGAACGCCTCGGCGACGGCCCGCAGCTTGGCGGGCGAATCGTCGCCCACGGTCGCGGCGATCTCCACGGCGCGCGCCGGCAGCTTGGCGTCCAGCGCGAGCCGCACCGCGAGGCCCGGATCGCCCAGGCGCTCGGCGAGGGGCAGGGCGTCGGCGAACCGCCACACGCGCTCGTACAGCGTCACGGCGCGCGCGAGGTCGCCTCGCTCGACGCACACGCGCGCGGCTTCGACGTAGGCGCCGTGGGCGACGAGGTACTCGATGACGTCGCCGTCGTTCGATGGTAGAGACATCCCCGCAGGTCAAGCATCGCACGACTCATCTGGCGAAGGGCATCGGCACGGACATGATTCTCGGCGTTCTGGGCGGCAGCGGGCTCTACGAGCTCGAGGGGCTGGCGGACGTGCGCGAGCACGCCGTGACGACGCCGTTCGGCGAGCCTTCGGGGCCCGTCGTCGCCGGACGCCTCGGCGAAGCCCGGCTGCTCTTCCTTCCACGCCACGGCCGCGGCCATCGGTTCCTGCCGTCGGAGATCAACTACCGGGCGAACGTGCACGCGCTCAAGCAGCTGGGCGCCGAACGCGTCTTGTCGGTGTCGGCCGTGGGCTCGCTCAAGGGCGGCGTCGCGCCCGGCGACGTCGTGCTGGTGGATCAGTTCATCGACCGGACTCATCGCCGCGCCACCAGCTTCTTCGGTGACGGCGTCGTCGGACACGTCAGCTTCGCCGAGCCCGTGTGCGCCGACCTCGCGCGCGCCGTCGCGGGCGCCGCGCTCGCGTCGGGCTTCACGGAGGCGCCCGGCACCGGGCACGATCGCGACGCGCGGCCCCAACATGGAGCTGGCGGCCGCGGCCCGTGGCTGCACCGCGGCGGCACCTACGTCTGCATGGAGGGCCCGCAGTTCTCGACGCGCGCCGAGTCGCGCCTCCATCGGAGCTGGGGCGCCGACACGATCGGCATGACGGCCGCGACCGAGGCCAAGCTCTGCCGCGAGGCCGAGCTCTGCTACTCGGCGCTCGCGCTGGTCACCGACTACGACAGCTGGCACGACGAGGACGAGGCCGTCACGGTCGATGCCGTCATCCAGGTTCTGCTGGCCAACGTCGCGCGCGCGCGCGCGGTGATTCGTCACGTGCTGCCCGCGCTTTCAGGGCCGCGCACCTGCGCTTGCGGCCGGGCGGCCGCCCGCGCCATCATGACCGCGCCCGAGGCCATCCCCGCGTCCGCGCGGGAGCGGCTGCGGGCACTTTACGGGAGGTATCTGTGAGCTCAGCATCCGGGAACGCCAAGTCGTCGCTGCTCGTCGTGGGATCCGTGGGCCTCGACACCGTCGAGACCCGCGCGGGCAAGCGCGCCGAGGTCCTGGGCGGCGCGGCGTCGTACTTCTCCGTCGCGGCGTCGTTCCTCGCGCCCGTGCGGCTGACGGCCGTCGTCGGCACCGACTTTCCGGCCGAGCACACGAAGCTGCTCGAGGGGCACGCCGTCGACCTCGCCGGCCTCGAGCGCGCCCCAGGGCGCACGTTTCGCTGGTCCGGCGTCTACGCGCCTGACTTCTCGACGCGCACGACGCTGGACACGCAGCTCAACGTCTTCGAGAAGTTCCAGCCGAAGCTGCCGCCGGCGTACGCGGGCTCGGACTACGTATTCCTCGCGAACATCCACCCGGCGCTGCAGCTGTCCGTGCTCGAACAGTCGAAGAAGCCCAAGTTCGTGGCGTGCGACACGATGAACTTCTGGATCTCGGGTGAGCGCGCGGCGCTGCTGAAGCTCCTCGAGCGCGTCGACATGCTGCTGCTCAACGACGAGGAGGCGCGCCAGCTCTCGGGCGAGGCGAACCTGCCGGCGGCCGCGCGCGCCATCCGCAAGCTCGGGCCGCGCGCCGTCGTCATCAAGCGCGGCGACGCGGGCGCGCTGCTGTTCCACGAGGGCGGCGTCTTCGCGGCCCCGGCGTTCCCCATCGAGAACGTGATCGACCCGACGGGCGCCGGCGATTCCTTCGGCGGCGGCTTCATGGGCTGGCTCGCGCACGAGGGTGACACCACCCCCACGACGATCCGCACGGCCATGATCATGGGCTCGGTCCTGGCGTCGTTCTCCGTCGAGGACTTCAGCCTCGATCGCTTCAAGCGGCTGGACCTCACGCAGATCCGCGAGCGCTTCCAGGCCTTCGCCGATCTCGTGCACTTCGAGAAGATCAGGATCTGAGCGCCGTGGGCTCGATCGTCGTACGGGCCGCGACCGCCGAGGCGATGCAGGCGCTCGGCGAGCGGCTCGGCCGCGCGCTGCGCGCAGGCGACGTCATCTCGCTGGTCGGTCCGCTGGGCGCGGGCAAGACGACGTTCGTCCAGGGGCTGGCGCGCGGCGCGGGCGTGCCGTCGGAGCGTCACGTGGCCAGCCCCACCTTCGCGCTCGTCAACGAGCACCCGGGCCGCGTGTCGGTCGTGCACGCCGATCTCTATCGGATCAACAACCGCGCCGAGCTCCTCGAGCTGGGCCTGGACGACGCGTTCGATCGCGCGGCCGTGGCGATCGAATGGCTCGATCGCTTTCCCGACGCGGCGCCGCCGGATCGCCTGGAGCTGACGATCGCGTTCGAGGGTGAGAGCGCGCGGCGCATCGAGGCGCGCGGCGCCGGCCCGCGCGGCGACGCGCTGGTGCTGGCGCTCACGCAGGGCTGACCGATGCCGCGCGCCGCTCTGCTCGCTGCGCTCGTCCTGGCGGCGTCGGGCGCGACGCTCGCGGGGGAGCCTCCGCCCGCCGCTCTCGCGCGTCCCATCTCGCAGTCGTTCGGCGTCATGGGCACGCAGGCGACGATCACGCTCTGGACGGCCGACGAGGCGCGCGCCGAGAAGGCCTTCGTCGCCGCGCGCGCCGAGCTCGACCGCGTCGAGCGCCTCATGACGGACTGGGAGCGCCCCGAGTGGGCCCCCTCCGACGTCGTCCGCATCAACAAGGCCGCCGGCAAGGCGCCCGTGAAGGTGGACGCCGAGACGCTGGCCGTCATCGAAGAGTCGCTGGAGATGTCGCGCCGGTCGGGCGGGGCGTTCGACATCACCTTCGCGGCGATGAAGGGCCTGTGGAAGTTCGACGAGGATCTCGAGGCCAAGGTCCCGCCGAAGGAAGAGCTCGAGCGCCGCCGCAAGCTCATCAACTGGCGCGACGTCGTGGTCGATCGGCGCGCGCGCACGGTGAAGCTGCGCCGCCCCGGCATGCGCCTCGGCCTGGGCGGCATCGCCAAGGGCTACGCCGTCGACCGCTGCGTCGGCGTGCTGCGCGCGCAGGGCTTCACGGACTTCATGGTGCAGGCGGGCGGCGATCTGTACGTCGCCGGGCAGAAGGGCGCCGCGAGCTGGATGGTGGGCGTGCGCGATCCGCGCGGCGGTCCGCGCGACATCATCGCGCGCATGCCGATCAAGGACCACGCGTTCTCGACGGCGGGTGACTACGAGCGATCCTTCCTCCTCGACGGACGGCGCTACCACCACATCATCGATCCGAAGACGGGCTACCCGGCCACGGCGTCGCGCGAGGTGACGATCTACGCGCCCACGGCGTTCCTCGCCGACGCGCTGGATGACTCCGTGTTCATCTTGGGGCCCGAGAAGGGCCTCGCGCTCGTCGAGGGCCTGCCGGACTGCGGCGCGCTCATCGTCGACGCGCACAATCAGGTCTGGCTGTCGAAGCGGCTCGAGGGCAAGCTCCAGCGTACGGCGGCCCCCACGGACGGGATTTGAGGAGCGGCACGATGAGCGAGCAGCGAGTGAGGACCTCGGAAGGGATCGGCGTCACGGACGTTGCCATCGTCGGCGGCGGCATCATGGGCTGCGCCGTCGCGCTGCGCCTCGCGGCGCGCGGCCTCGGCGTGACCGTCATCGAGCGCGGCATCCCCGGCGCCGAGGCGTCGAGCGCGGCGGCCGGCATCCTGGGGCCGCAGATGGAGGCCGACGCTCCGGGCCCGCTGCTGGACCTGGGCCTCCGCAGCCGCGCGCTCTACCCGGCGCTCGCCGCCGAGCTGCGTGACTCGACGGGCATCGACGTCGGCTACGCGAAGTCGGGCGTGCTCGCGGTGGCGCTCGACGGCGCCGGTGCCGCCGAGCTCACGGCGCGACGGGCCTGGCAGATGGCGCGTGGCCTGCGCGTCGAGTCACTCTCGGCGGACGCCGCGCGCGCCCTCGAGCCGGCCCTCGGGCCCGACGTGCGGGCGGCGCTGCGCTTCACCGACGACGCCCAGGTCAACGCCCGCGAGCTGGCGCGTGCGTTCTCGCAGGCGGCGGCCCTCGCGGGCGCGCGCTTCCTGCAGGGACGTTACGTGCGTCGCGTCGTGGTCAAAGGCGGCATCGTTCATGGCGTCGAGCTCGACGGCGAGGTGCTCTCGGCGGGCGCCGTCATCGTCGCGGCCGGCAGCTGGTCCGGCCTCGTCGAGGGCGCGGGAGTTCCGCCCACCGTCGTGCGCCCCGCGCGCGGCCAGCTCGTGTCCATCGAGACGCGCCCACCGGCGTTCCGCCACGTCCTTCACGTCCATGGCCGCGGCTACCTCGTCCCGCGGCGCGACGGCACCGTGATCGCGGGCAGCACCGTCGAGATGGCCGGCTTCCGCAAGGAGGTCACCGTCGGTGGCCTCGAGCAGATCCTGGGCCTCGCGCGCACGCTGGTCCCCAGCCTCGCCGACGCGCCCGTCACGTCGACGTGGTCGAACTTCCGGCCCTACACCGAGGACCATCTGCCCGTGCTCGGCACGACGCCCGTGCGCGGCCTCGTCCTCGCGACGGGCCACTACCGGAACGGCATCCTCCTCGCGCCCGTCACGGCGGAGGCGATCGCCGAGCTGGTCGCGACGGGCGCAAGCTCGATCGATCTCGCGCCGTTCTCCGTGGCGCGATTCGGGTGACCATCGGGGGTTGAGCAGACCAGGCACCACGCTGGGCACACCGTAGGCAGGCGCCGCTCGGCGAGCTGATTACCACCTGATGGCTGTACGCGTTCGAGCCTCGAAGGGGCGACGGTCGCGCGCGAGACCAGTGAAGAAGTGGGTATGTCCTGCCCCAGCGCCGTCAGGACGTGACGAGATTTCTGACCTTCCACGCGTTTTCGACGCAGAGGAAGACGATCCGTCACGACAAACGTGATCGAGCGGATCAACGAGGAATTCGAGCGTCGAGTGAAGACCCAAGGTCTATTCCCTAGGGAGACCTGCGCCCTCGTTCTGCTCTACAACCTGGTCGCGAGCGGCCAGATCAAGCTGCGCAACTCGGCGGCTACGAGAAGTTCGTCGACGTCGTCACTTGCGAGTAGGACGCCGCCGCGTAACCGTCGTGCTCTACACAACCAACCAATCATTCGGAAGAGGCGCCGCCCCTAATTCCCACATTAGGCGGGACACGACCAATGCGCACAGCGGGTAGGTTTGGGACGCAGACGACCCATTGAACCCCGGCTGTATGCCGCGGTCGCTGTGGTGCGCGAGCCCGTCGGTGTGTGGCGGCGCGTGCAGGGACTGCTCAAAGGAATCGGGAGCGAGGTCGGTGCGCATTGAGCGTGAGACGCGCCATGAGACGTTGGCGCGAGAGAATGCGTCGATGATGAAAGCGACGCGCACAAAGCATCACGTGTTCCTTGATTGGCTGGCGTGCGGCGAG
>DASZUD010000254.1:0-46452 GCA_035548155.1 Polyangia bacterium | reverse complement strand
GTCCCGCGCGACGGCTCGGTCGAGGTGGCCGTCGCAGCCGCCGCGCGCGAGCTGGGCGGGCTGGACATCGCGATCGCGAACGCCGGGTTCGCCGTGACGGGGCCCGCGAAGCGGCTGTCCCTCGCGGACTACCGGCGGCAGCTGGAGACGAACGTCTTCGGCGCGCTGCGCACGATGTACGCGGCGCTGCCCGCGCTCGAGGCGACGCGCGGCCAGCTCGTACTCATGGGCAGCGTCTCGGGGCACGTCTCGGCCCCGAATCTCTCCGCCTACTCGATGAGCAAGTTCGCCCTGCGGGCGCTCGCCGAGGCGCTGCGCGAGGAGCTCGCCGAGGTCGGCGTCGCGGTGACGCTGATCTCGCCCGGCTTCGTCGTCAGCGACATCGGGCGCGTCGACAACCAAGGCCGCTGGCACGAGAAGGACGCGTCGCGCGTGCCGGCGTGGCTGCGCGCGCCCACCGACGTCGCCGCGCGCCAGATCGTCGCCGCGATCGAGACGCGCCAGCGCGAGGCCGTCATCACGGCCCACGGGCGCCTGTTCGTGTTTCTGTCGAGGCACGCGCGCTGGCTGCTGCGCGCGATCGTCCGCCCCTCGCGCAAAGCGCGCCGCGCCGCCGTCAGTTGACGCAGCTCATCGGCCCCTTGCCCGGCACGCACGGCCACGTGGGCGCCGTGAGCGCGTAGCTGGTCAGCACGTCCATCCCGCGCAACGTCAGGCCGAACTTGCCCGCGAGGTGGTGCGTGCACACGCCCGCAGCGCTCGGACACGGCGCCACCTGCAGGCGCGCGACCTCGAAGTCGGCGCCCGCCGAGACGAAGTGCGCGACGATGGGCGTACCGTCGACGAAGAGCGCGGTGCCGGTCGGCCGCACGATCGAGATCTCCGTGTCGAAGTTCGGCAACACCGCGAACCAATAGTCCGAGAGCAGGTTCGCGGTGGGGAGCGCCGACGAGAGGGACGGCTCGCAGTCGATGCCCTGCATGATCTCGACGGGGCCGCCGAACGCCTTCACGACGAAGTCGCCGGGACGCACGACGTGGAACGATTCGCCGGCGCCCAGCGTGCGGGTCGCCTCGGGCGGCTGCCCCGTCGGCACGAAGAAGTGCACCTCGGTGTCCTTCTGATCGGCGAGGATCGTCCAGATCGACGACCCGGGAGGCGACAGCACGGGATCGCACACGCCCGCCTGCGGCTCGAGGCGCGCGGCGACGTAGGTGCTGTCCCAGGCCGTCGTGGGCAGCAGCTGCTCGTGCGCGAGATCCGGAGAGCTGATTCCGGCGGCCGCGATGCCGTACGTCGTGGAGATGTTCCCCGAGAACACGGCCAGCGGTTGATCGCCCTCGATCACGGTGCCCGTGAGATCGGCGCCGTCGCGATCCGAGTACAAGGTGAACAGATCGCCCTCGTCCAGCGAGAGGTTCACGTTGCCGTCGGCGCCGGGCGCGAACGCCCCGCCGGCCGAGGACAGCGTGGCCGTCAGCGACGGCGTGATGGTCACGTGAGAGCCGTCGACGACGCCGACGATCACGATCTGGCCAGCGCCGCCCATCGCGCCCTTCAGGGCGGTCAATTTGGGCGTGGCGACCTGACCGTAGGTGAGCGCGCGGTAGCGCTGCCCGAGCACGTGCGCCGGCAGCAGCAGCGTTCCGCCCGAGCTCGACGATCCGGCGGGCGCGCTGTCGTCGCTCTGCACGTGCGCCGCATAGACGGGCAGCGTGGTCGTGACCCGGAACGCGCCCCGCGCCTCGAGGCCGTCGCCCTCGAGGTGCCCCTTGGGCACCGCGAAGCGCGCGGACTGACGGGGCGAGACCCGCATCGTCTGCGCCGTGGTCCACATCGCGTCCGGCCCCTCACGCCGCTCGAGCGTCGCCGTGGCGGGAACCTGCCCGGGGTTCGTGACCAGCAGGCTGGTCGGCAGCCCGTCGTCCGAGGTGACGTTGTCGAGATCGAACGTGTAGAACGAGCAGCCCAGGAGCGAGTTCGGGTTCTCTTCGACCGCCTCACACGCGGACGACGTGCAGCGCCCGCGGCTGCACGTCAGATCGGTGGCGCACGTCTCCACGACCTCGGCGGCCAGGCCCATGCGGCACGCGCGCACGGTCGCGCCGTCGCAGACCGTGGGCGTCGTGCACGAGATCGGGACGCTGCCGTCCGGCGGGGCGTGGCCGTCGCTCGAACACGTGGCCACGGTCAGCGCGAGCAGCAAGAGCGTGGAGAACGCGGCGAGCGCGCGCACAGGTTGCGCCACATTTCCGTCACGCGCGCGCGCTCGTTGCGCCACCGTGGCTGTCCCAGGTTGCGCCACAGGGTGCGCCGCACGCACCGCGGAGGTTGCGTCACGCTCTGACATTTGCGTTACGTCTTTCAGGCCAAAAGATCGCACTTTCTCGACGGCGACACGTCAAAAAAGAGCCAGGACTTGCCTTGCCAACGTCATTTCGAAGGGGCTACGCTCTCCGTCGTTGGTACGCGCGACCTTCGTCTCCGCCCTCGCCCTCCAGCTGGCAACGCTTGGATTGGGCCTCGGCAGCGGGAGCTCGGCCTGGGCGGCCCCCGCGGGCGCCACGGCTCTATCGAACCCATTCCAAGGCGGCTCGGACGACGCCGACGACGCGGAAAAAGCGGAGGGCGGCGAGGCGGGCGCGCAACCTGACGAGGCGACCGGCGACGAAGACGAAGAGGCCGTCGAGGACTCGACGCACGCGCTGACCTGCCTGGACGGCGACGCGACGGGCGGGCGCCGCAAGGGCGTGCAGCGGCGCGACTTCCTCAAGCGGCACCGCTTCGAGCTCTCGGGCGTCGGCGGCTTCTACGCGTCGGACGCGCTGTCGTCGACGTACAGCTACGGCGGCGCGCTGGCGTTCTATCCGTCGGAGGACTTCGGCGTCGAGGTGCTCATCACGCGCTCGCCCGTGCAGTTCAGGCTGGAGGAGCCGTTCGGCGCGTTCACGGGCGAGGAGCACTTCACGCCGGGCAACGCCTGGCAGGCCATCGGCTCGATGCTTTGGTCGCCCATTCACGCGAAGTTCAAGTTCAGCGAGGAGACGATCATTCACGGCGACGTGTTCGCGGTCGCCGGCGCGGGCCGCACCTTCCACGACTCGGTGATGGGCCTCACGTGGGAGGCGGGCGCGGGCATCAAGCTCTATCTCGCGAAGTACGTCGCGTTCCGCTTCGACGTGCGCGATTACCTGCTGCCGCAAGAGGTTCTCGGACGCGGCCGCATCACCAACAACGTCACGGCGCTCGGAGGGTTCAGCGTATGGATCCTCTGAAGACCCTCGGCGCGGCCGCGCTCGCGCTCGCGCTCGCCGGCACCGCGGCGCATGCCGACGAGGGCGACGCGTCGCAGGCTTCGCCGGCGCCCGCCGCCGAGGCGGCGTCCGAGGCTGCGCCGGCGGCCGACCCAGCCAAGGCCGGCGGCGACGCTTGCATCGACGAAGACGTGAGGGCGGACCTGTTCGCGAAGCGCAAGATGCGCACGACGCGCGAGCGCTTGTTCCAGCAGACGAACCGTCACGAGCTCACCGTCCAGGGCGGCTACTACGTCTCCGATCTCTTCGACGGCACGTACGTCTACGGCGGCGCGTACACGTACCACATGACCGAGGACCTGGCCGTCGAGGCCTCGGGCAGCTACACGCGCCTCACGTCCTCGGGCGGGCCGGAGCTCGAGCGCACGTTTTCGGTGCTGGCGGGCAAGCCGCGCCGGCAGCTGGGGTTCGACGCGAATCTCGTGTGGGTACCCGCGCACGCGAAGATGCGCCTCGGCGGCGGCATCTCGCACCTCGACCTCTACCTGACCGCGGGCGGCGGCATCGTCGACTCCGTGCTCTCGAGCGATCTCGCCGGGAACGCCGGCCTCGGCATGAAGTTCTTCCTGGACTCGTGGGGGCACCTGCTCGCGATTCGCGTCGACGTGCGCGATCACGTCTTTCGTCAGCAGCTCCTCGCCGAGAAGGAGCTCGTCAACGATCTGACGGCGACGCTGGGGCTCAGCGTCTACCTGCCCGTCACCGAATGACCATGGAGCGTGACGAATGACGATGCGACGGCTCACTCTCCGCGGACTGCTCGCGCTCACCCTCGCGGTGTCGACGTCCGCTTCGGCGAAGCCCGCCAGGCGCAAGCCCGTGCGGCGCGCGCCGGCCGCGGCGGCCGCCCCCGCGCTCGACGACGCGCCCGCCCCGCCGACGCCGGACGAAGCGGCGCCTGCCCCGCAGGCGCAAGAGGAGCGCGCCGAAAAGCCAGCCGCGCCCGCCGCCGATACGCCCGCGCCGAAGGCCGAGGCGATCGAAGCGCCCGCCAAGCGCGCCGACGAAGCGCCCGCGCCGGCGTCGATCGACCTCAAGAAGCTGCGCGCCGACTACGATCGCCTGCGCGACGACCTGTTCCGCGCCCGCTCGCGCGCGCAGATCGTCCAGGAAGGCGTGTGGAACGCGCGCCTCGCGGGCGAGCTGCGCTGGAAGGCCGCGCCCGACTACGTCATCCGGCACGCCGAGGTGCGCCTCGACGGCGGCACGATCTGGGACTCGGGCGAGCGTCCCGTGACCGACGACAAGCTCGCCATCGCCGAGCGGCCCTGCAAGCCCGGGCCGCACACGTTCACGGTGCGCCTCGAGGTGCGCCCCGGCACGAAGAAGAAGGGCAAGGACGTCGAGGGCCTCGGCTACACCAGCGAGCAGACGTTCGCGATCGTCGTGCCGGACGGCAAGCGGACCACGGTCGCGGTGACGGGCGACGAAGACGGCAGCCTGCCCGAGTACGAGCCCGAGCTCGAGATGGAGATCGAGTCGGAGCCTCTCAAGAAGTGAAAGTGAACGTGCCGACGTGAAGACGCTCGCCAAAGCCATCGCGCTGCTGACGCTCGACCTCACGGTCGCGGGTGCCGCGCGCGCCGCCGCGCCCGATCCGATGGCGCGCTACCTGACCGATCTCGAGAAGGCGGGCGTCGTGGCGGCGGACGATCAGCCTGCGACGGTGGAGACGATCCGCGCCGCGCTCGTGGCCGCGGAGACCGATCTCGTGACCGGCAACGCCGAGATCGCGACGACGCGGCTCTTCCGCATCGTCGAGGCCCCGCGCTTCGCCAACCTCGCGTACGCGCCCGAGTACGCGAACGCCGAGCTGACGCTGGGCCGGGCGCTCGTGCGCGCGGGCGCCTACGCCTCCGCCGAGCGCTACCTCCTGCGCGTGCTCGCCCACGGGCCGAAGTCGCCGTTCTTCGCGCCGGCCTACCGCGCGATGGTCGACGTCGCGCTCGAGACGCGAGAGCAGGCCGCCGTGCTGGCGATGCTGAACGACGCCGAGGCCAGTCTGCAGAAGGGCCCGAACGCCGGCGAGCTTCCCCGGGATTCCCGCGCCGAGCACGCTTATCTCGCCGGCAAGGTCGCCTACGAAGCGGGCGACCTCGGCGCCGCCGAGGCGCAGTTCGCGAACGTCGATCGCCAGTCGCGCTTCTTCGCGGCGGCCCTCTACTTCCGTGGCCTCGCCCACGCGCGCAAGGGCCACTACGCCGCCGCGCGCGCCTCGCTGTGCGAGATCGTCGAGCAGGTCGATCAGAGCCGCTTCACGTTCTTCATCGACGGCCGCTACTACGCGATCAAGGACCTCGCGTACCTCGCGCTCGGCCGCATCGCGCACGAGCAGGGCAAGTACGACGACGCGTACTACTTCTACTTCCGCGTGCCCGAGGACTCGGAGCGCCTGCCCGAGGCGCTGTTCGAGGCCAGCTGGTCGATGTTCCAGAAGCAGGAGTACGAGGCGGCCGGCGCGTTCCTCGAGCAGTTCGACCGCTCGTTCCCGAAGTCGCCGCTGGCGCCCGACGTGCTGCTGCTGCACGCGATGATCGATCTCAAGTCGTGCCAGTTCGATCGCGTGCGGAACGAGCTGGAGGAGCTGGTGCGCGTCTACCGGCCCGTCGAGGCCGAGGTGGCGGCGCTGCTGAAGGACCCCGGCCGCCGCCGCGTCCTCTACAAGCGCCTCCTCAGCAAGCAGCAGATCGGCGCCCCGAACGATCCCGTCGTCGAGCTGCTCAAGATCGATCCGAAGTTCTACCGATACGTCTCCGACATCGTCGCGCTCGATCGCGAGGCCGGCCAGCTGCCCGCCCAGATCGCCGTGTGGGACGAGCTGACCGCGAAGCAGACGGGCCAGGTCAAAGGAAGTGAGGCCAGCGAAGCCGTGCAGCTGGTGCAGGACATCGACGCGCTGCGCCCGCTCGCGAAAGGCGATCCCGAGCTGGAGGATCGCGTGGGCGATCTGCTGACCCAGGCGCGGCGCGCCGCCCGCCCCGTGAGCCCGCGCGGTCCTTGGGCCGCCGAGGCCGCGACCACGCAGACCCTGTCCGAGGAGGCGCGCGCGCTGCGCGCTCGCCTCGTGGCGGCGACGAGCGAGATCGCCGAGGCGGCGCTGCGCGACCTGGACGGCCGCCTGCGCGAGATGCTGCGCCAGGCCCGCCTCACGCAGATCGACGCCGTCATCGGCAAGAAGAAGAAGCTCGAGATCGAGATCGCGAACCTCCGCGAGGGCCGCTACCCGCCCGACATGTTCGCGGCCCTGCAGCTCGAGGGCCTCATGGGCGACGACGAGGAGTATTGGCCCTTCGAGGGCGAGTACTGGTCGGATGAGTACGCGAACTACAAATAGCCGGCGCGGCGTGCGGCCGCTGCTGGCGCGCGGCATGCTGGCGCTGGCGCTCGCGTTCCCGGCGGGCGCGGCGTGGGCGTCGAAGCCGGCCGAGAAGGCCGCCGCCGACAAGGCCGGCGCGAGCCTGCCGACGGACGAAAACGGGGAGAAGATCATCCCCCCCGCGCTGCAGAAGGCGATCGACGAGCGCGAGGAGCAGGTCACGGCGGCGCGGCACGAGGCCATCCGCCTGCTCGAGGACTACCTGCGCGACGTGCCGCGCTCGCGCGAAGAGGCCGAGGCGCTGTACAAGCTGGCCGAGCTCTACTGGGAAGACTCGAAGGCGGCCTACCTCGACAAGATGGGCGCCTATCAAGCGGCCGTGAGCGCGTGCCACGAGGACCGCACCGCGTGCCCGCGGGTGCCGCGCAAGCCGCCCACGGTGGATCTCTCTCGCGCCCAGTCGGTGTACCAGCGCCTCATCAGCGAGCACCCTCGCTTTCGCAAGATCGACACCGTCATCTACCTCTACGCGTTCTCGCTGCGCGACCAGGGCAAGTCCGCCGAGTCCGTGCGGTACTTCCAGACGATCCTCGACAAGTACCCGCGCTCCCGCTACGTCGCCGACGCCTGGATGGCGATCGCCGAGTACAGGTTCTACGAGCAGCAGAACTACAAGAGCTCGCTCGAGGCGTACGAGCACGTGCTCAAGCACCCGAAGTCGCAGCTTTATGACCTCGCGCTGTTCAAGACGGCGTGGTGCTACTGGAAGCTGGGCGACACGACGAAGTCGGCCATGCGCTTCAAGGACGTCCTCGACCTCTCCAAGAAGAAGGCCGGGCGCACCGAGGCGGAGCAGAAGCGCGCTGCCGAGCTGCAGGGGCAGGCGCTCGACTACCTCGTCGAGCTGTTCACCGAGGACGACACGAAGAGCGCGCACGACGCCTTCGAGTTCCTCGCGCAGATCGGCGGCAAGGCCTACTCGCAGAAGGTGCTGAAGCAGCTGGCGGACACCGTGTTCGATCAGACGCGTTACGAGCGCGCCGTCGAGGCCTACAAGCTGCTCATCGAGCTGGACCCGCAGAGCCCGGACGCGCCCGACCACGCGGGCAAGATCGTCGAGGCGTACCAGCTATTGGGCGACATCAAGACGGCCGTCGCCGAGATGCGCAAGCTGGCCGCCGATTACGGCGGCAAGAGCGCCTGGGCCGCCGCCAACAAGGATCGCCCGAAGGCCGTGCAGCACGCGCGCACGATGGCCGAGGAGCTGATCCGGAACCTGGCCAAGACGATGCACGCCGAGGCCCAGGCGAACGAGAAGGCCTCGCGGGTCGTCGACAAGGATCGCTACGCCCGCGCCGCCGAGGCCTACGCCTTCTACCTGCAGAACTTCCCCGACGCGGCCGACGCCACCGAGCTGCGCTACCTGCGCGCCGACATCCTCTACTTCAAGCTGGGGCGCTACGAGGAGGCCGGTCGCGAATACCTGGCCGTCGGCAAGTCGCAGCCTGTCGGCAAGTACCACAAGGACGCGCTCATGCAGGCGATGGGCGCCTTCGAGAAGGTGCGCAAAGTCGCCACGGGGGGAGGCAAGCGCGAGATCACCGAGAGCGATCGCCTGTTCGGCGAGGCCGCCGACACGTACGCGACGCTGTTCCCGAAGGACAAGGAGATCGTCACCGTCGTCTTCAAGAACGGGCAGTTCTTCTTCGACTACGGCGACTACGACGAGGCCATCAAGCGCTTCGGGCTCATCGTCGAGAAGTACCCCGACGATCCGAACGCGGCGGTCGCGGGCGATCGCATCTTGGAGGCGCTCAACAAGGCCAAAGACTACGAGAACATCGAGACCTGGGCGCGGCGCCTCAAGAAGACGAAGGCCTTCGCGGCCAAAGACGAGCAGGATCGCCTCGACAAGCTGGTCGTGAACTCGGTCATGAAGTCGGGCGAAAAATACGCCGACGACGGGCAGTACGAGAAGGCGGCCGCTTGCTACTTGCGCGTCGCCGACGAGTACCCGCAGTCGCCCCTGGCGCCGAAGGCGCTGAACAACGCGGGCGCCGTGTACGAGAAGGCGAAGAAGCAGGAGGACGCCGTCGCGGCGTACAAGACGCTCGCCAACAAATACCCCTCGGCGGGCGAGGCGCCCGAGGCGCTGTTCACGGCGGCGCGCATCGAGGAGAACGTCGCCTACTACGACAAGGCGGCCGCGCTCTACGAGCAGCTCGCGCAGAAGTACCCACAGAACGCGCACGCCGCCGACTCGCTGCGCAGCGCGGGGGTGCTGCGCCAAAGCCTCGGCCAGCACGATCGCGCCATCAAGCACTTCGGCGAGTACAGCAGGCGGTTCAAGGACAAGGCCGACGCGAAGGACGTCGCCTTCCAGGTCGCCGTCGTGCACGAGGACCAGAAGGACTACCGCGCGGCCGCGCAGAGCTTCGCGGCGTTCGCGCACACGTACCCGGGCGACGCGCGCACCGTCGAGGCGCACGCGCGGCAGGCCGACGCCGATCTGAAGGCGGGCAACGAGGCCGGCGCGAAGGACGCCGCCGCGAAGGCGCTGGCCGCCTACAAGAGCGGCGCTCGCAAGCGCAAGGAAGGCGACCGGGGCGAGGACGCCGCGTACTACGCCGCCCTTGCCCGCTACATCCAAGGCGAGCTCGTGTTCCACGACTACGAGCGCATCAAGATCGCCGGCAAGCCGCGGCAGCTCGCGAAGGTGCTCGAGGAGAAGGCGAAGCGGCTCGAGGAGGCGAAGCAGGTGTACCTCGACGTCGTCTCCTACCAATCGCCCGAGTGGGCGACGGCGGCGCTCCTGCGCGTCGGGCAGGGCTATGAGGCCTACGCCAAGGCCATGCGCAACGCGCCCGTGCCGAAGGACCTGTCCGAAGACGAGAAGCAGGTCTACCGCGACGAGCTCGAGAAGGTGGTGGTCGTCATCGAGGACAAGGCGCTGGACGCGTACAAGTCCGGCTACGCGCGCGCGCTGCAGATCGGCGTCTACAACAAGCACACGCAGCAGATCCGCGACGCGCTCTCTCGCCTGGCCGAGAACGAGTACCCGAAGGAGGCCGAGCTGCGCGCCGGCATCCGCGCGGGCGAGCCGCGGGTTTCGATGGAGCGGATTGAAGAGGTGAGACGTGACCAGTAGCGGCGTGCGGAGCTCACTCCGGTCGCGGGGGCGGGCGGTGCGGGGATTGGTCCCGTGCTCGAACAGTCCTCGCGCGCGAGCCCGGATCTGCTCGGCCCACGCCCTGGGCGCTCCGGAACTGCGCGCGGGACCAATCCCCACACCACCCGCCGCATGGCTCCCTACGTTCCGCTCTTCGAAGGCGGCGAGCGTGTTGCTGGCATTGGTAACGTTGGGAATCGCGGGCTGCCACGGGCACGTTGCCGGAGGCGGCTCCGCCGCCAAGCCGATCGCGACGGTGGCGCTGCCGAAGGTCAACCCCGAGGCGCAGGCCGAGTTCGAGCAGGGCGTGCTGGTCATGAAGACCGGCCGCAAGCACTACAAGGAGGCGCGCCAGCACCTCGCGAAGGCCGCCCAGCTGGACGCGAAGCTGTTCGAGGCGTGGCACGATCTGGGCGTCGTCGAGACGGCGCTCGGCAACTACGACAAGGCCGTCGACGACTTCGAGAAGGCGCTCGACGTGCAGCCCGGTTCGCGCAAGACCGTGCTGGCCTATGGCGAGAGCCTGCGGCGCGCGCACCGGCCCGAGAAGGCGGCCAAGGTGTATGGAAAGTGGCTCGACTCGGATCCGAGCGACGCAGAGATGCGGGCGAGGTACGCCCAAGTCCTACGTGAAGGCGGCGACCTGGAACGCGCGCTGGAGCAATCGCGGCAGCTGCTCGCGCAGGGTGGCGCTTCGACGGAGAACGTCGCGCGCACCGTGGTTGCTTATAACTCCCTGGGCCTGACCTACTATAAAATGGGCAACCTGGACCTGGCGGAGACGGCGTTCCGCAAGGCCGCCGACCTCGACGGCAAGAGCGCCTTCGTCTGGAACAACCTGGGCCTCGTCGCGTTCGAGCGAGGTCACGACCAGGAGGCTTTCCTGAACTTTCAGCGGGCGTCGGAGCTGGATCCGAAGTACCTGCAGGCGAGGTTGAACAAGGCGTCCGTGTACCTCGACTGCGGCGACTACAAGCGCGCGCACGACGAGTTGGTCGAGGCGGTGCGAATCGATCCGAACGACGCCGAGGCGCAGGTGGCGCTGGGAGTCGCCGCGCGCGGCGCGGGCAAGCTGGACGAGGCGCGCCGCGCGTACGAGCGCGCGCTGGACCTCGAGGACGACTACGCGCCCGCGCTGTTCGACCTGGGCGTGCTGTACATGGACTTCGACAAGGACAAGGCGAAGGCGAAGACGTACCTCACGCAGTACATGCAGTCGGGCGACGCCACGGACGCGAAGCGCAAGGAGGCCGAGAACCGCCTCAAGGAGCTGCAATGAAGCGGCTGCTGCTGGCGCTGGTCGTGCTCACGCCGTCCGTCGCAACGGCCAAGCCACGCGGCGGGCGCGCGGCCGCCACGCCGGCCCCCGTGGGCGAGCGCGCCGCGAAGGCGGACAAGCCCGCGCCCAAGGCGAAAGCCGAGAAGGCCGACGACGGCGGCGGCGACGAGGCCGCCGCGACGACGAAGACCGCCGACGGCAAGACGCTGAAGACTAAGACGTACACGTTCGGCGCCATGGACGTCGAGGGCAAGCTGAAGACGCCGCAGCTCCTCTACTTCCTCAACAGGGTCAAGCTCGAGCTCGACATGTCGGCGCCCGACAAGCGCTCGTTCATGAAAGAGCTCGCCAAGACCGCGGAAGACAAGAACCTGTAAGCCAAGAACCTCCAGGCCGCCCATGAACCTCCCCGCCGACGACTTCAGCCGCTCCGCTCCTCCGGCCCCGCCGCGGCCCGGCGGCGCGCTGCGCCTCACGGCGCCGCTCGAGAGCCTGGGCAGCGCGATCCTGCAGGTGGTCGTCGTGTGGCGTGGCCGCATCGTCGGCTACCGGCTGCTGACGAGCCGCCGCAAGATCACGATCGGCGCGCACCGGGGCGCCACCTTCGCGACGCCCACGGCCGACGGGCGCAAGCGCTTCGTGCTGGTGAAGCCCGCGCGCGGCGGCTACCTGCTGCGCCTCGCGCCCAACATGCGCGGCGAGGTGCAGACGGCCGGCGAGCTGCGCGACGTGGCCGCCGTGCTCGCGGGCCCGCCGGCCAAGCGCGAGAAGCGAGGCGTGCGCGAGGTGGCGCTGGCGCCGGGCGATCGCGCGAAGCTGTCTTTCGCGGACAGCGCCGAGCTCCGCGTCGAACTCCGCTGGGTCGATCCGCCCGAGGTGCTGCCCAAGCCCAAGGTCGAAGACCCGATCATGTTCCAGACGCTGATCGGGACGGCGCTGGTGCTGGGCCTCGCCGCGGCGCTGCTGGTGGTGATGTGGCGCCCGCCCGAGAAGCCGCTCGCGATCACGGCCGAGCGCATCGCGAAGATCGACGCGCCCGTGCTCGAGATCGAGAAGAAGGCCACGGCCCGCCGCGC
This sequence comes from Polyangia bacterium, assembly GCA_035548155.1. Taxonomy (GTDB): domain Bacteria; phylum Myxococcota_A; class Polyangia; order Fen-1088; family Fen-1088; genus DASZFV01. Next base: position 34,298 of record DASZUD010000254.1, on the reverse strand, counting down.
AAAAGAGAAGGAAGAAAAGAAGAAACAAGAGGAAGGGCAGATGAAGCGCGCCAAGGAGAAGGCCGGCCGGCTGGGACGCAACGACGCGACCCAGAAGGACACGACCATCCCCAAGGGCGACAAGGACATCCTGCGCGACAAGGTCTCGAAGGTCGGCGTGCTGGGCATCATCGGCAAGGAGCGCCAGCAGGGCTCGGGCCTCGCGAAGCTGTTCGCCGAGGACACGGGCCTCGAGCAGGCCGTCGCCGGCATGCAGGGCGCGCGGCTGGTCGCGGGGCGCGGCTCGGGGGGGCTCTCGACCAGCGGCGCGGGCCCGGGCGGCGGCGGCACGGGCTACGGCCACATCTACGGCGCCGGCAACCTCGACACGGGCGGCCGCGGCACGCACGGCAAGGGCCGCGGGCCCAAGCTGGCCGAGCGCGGAGAGAAGGAGGTCTCGGTCGGCTTCGGCGGCGGCGGCGACGCGGACGGCTCGCTCTCGAAGGAGCAGGTCTACAAGGTCGTCATCGCCCACAAGGCCGGCGTGAACTACTGCTTCGAGAAGGAGCTGCAGCACAAAGCGGGCCTCGGCGGCTCGCTCGAGCTCTATTGGGTCATCCTGCCCGACGGCACGGTGCAGAAGGCCAGCGTCAAGACGAGCACCATCAAGGACCCGGCGGTCGAGGGCTGCATCCTGCGCCAGGTGAAGCAGTGGCAGTTCCCGAAGGCCCCCGGTCAGACGATCGTGGGCAAGTTCCCGTTCGTCTTCAAGGGAGGCAACTAGCCATGCACCTGGGTCGCGCTCTCGCTGCCGGCGCGCTGGCGGCCGCCTCGCTCGGGTGCTCCGAGCTGAACACGCCGATCTATTTCAACGGACCGTCGCCGCTGCTGGAGATCCAGGGCACGGAGATGATCCCGCGGGTGACGAACGCCGCGACGCTGAAGTTCCGCGCGCCCAACGAGGACGAGCAAGCCAGCCTCGATGCCCAGAAGAAGGCGCTGGGCTTCGACGTCCCCTGGGTCTCGCGCGACAAGGTGCACCTCGAGCTGCTGTTCACGGTGACGAACCTCGACACGAAGGCCGGCACGTTCGACGTGATGGTCGACGGCGCGACTCAGTACACGAAGTACGACGAGAACATCGTCGCCATGGCGCTGGCCCAGGGCAACAACGACGACCCCGTGTACCTGCCGCTCATCGATCTGCACCCGACGCTGCCCAAGATGCTGGGCCCGGGCGAGGTGTACCAGGGCGTCTTCCGTGAGGACGACTTCGCCGAAGGCGAGGCGGATCTGGACGCCATGGGCCGGTGGCCTCCCACGGGCGCTGGGGCGAAGGACGCCGCGCAGCCGTTCCCGGCCGTCCTCCTCAACCGCTCCGAGGTCGACCCCACGGGCACGTCGGGCGTCCCGGCGAACGTCGTGACGCCCGCGCTGGTCGAGGTCGACGTCACGCTGACGGCCACGGCGCACATGCAGTGCGAGTGGACGCTGCGCGTGCGCGACGACGACGATCGCCTGTGGCACGTCGACGGCGATCCCCACTTCCGCCCCATGCCCACGCTCTTTCAGCCCGCCGCCGACACGCCCTGAGCCATCGACCGTTGCCCACGAACCCACACCGACACTCACCCCGCTTCGGGCGTCCACGCGCCTTCACGCTGCTCTTGCTGCTCGCGTGCTGGGCGCCGGCGTGGTCCGCGCGCGCACAGGTGACGAAGGAGCCCGAGGCGGCGATCTTCCCCGATCCGAAGAAGTTCGCGCACGGCCTCTACACCGAAGGCGAGCTCGGCGCCGTGGCCTTCTTCGGCCCGGCCGGCGAGAACGTCTCGCCCGGCTTCGCCATCGGCGCGCGGCTCGGCTACGACGTCTTCCGCTTCTTCGCCGTGCAGGTGCACGCGCTCGGATCCACGCACCTCACGAAGGCGAACGACCGCCCGCAGGGCGATCAGCTCATCCAGACGTACCAGGGCATGCTCGAGGGCAAGCTCACCCTGCGCTTCGGGCAGCTCTCGGTCTTCGGCGAGGGCGGCGTGGGCTTGGCGCGCCTGTCGACGAACCTGCTCTACCAGCTGGGCATCGAGCAGCAGTACCGCACGGGCCTCACGGCGGGCGGAGGCGCGGGCATCGACTACCACTCGCTGTCGCGCCACTTCTCGATCGGCCTGCGCGGCGAGCTGTACTGGCTGCGCGATCTGTCGGCCAGCAAGGATCTCATCGCCACCACCTATCTGAGGTACACGTTTTGAGGCGCGCGACGCTCGCATTGGCCGCCGCCGCGCTCGCGCTCGCCGCGTGCGAGACCGTCGATCTCGGGACGCCGCCCGCCGACGTCAACGCGTGCCGCCCCAGCCAGACGTACTTCGTCAAGCTGTGGACCGACGTGCTGGCGAAGGACTACGCCGGGAAGAAGTGCGCGGACGCGACCTGCCACGATCCGGCCACGGGGCGCCCGCTCACGCTGATCCCGAACCCGCAGCCGGCGATGGATCCGACCGTGATGCCCACGCTGCCGCTGCCGGATCAGTGGGCGAAGAACTACCGCTCCGCCGCCGAGCAGATGAGCTGCGCCAACGTCGGCGCGAGCAACCTCATCATCTATCCGACGGCGACGCGGCCGCACGGCGGCGGCCAGCTCTTCGCGCCCGGCAGCCCCGAGGAGCTGGAGATCCGCGCCTGGGTGACGGCGCCATGACCGCGCGCGTGGCTCGGGCGGCGCTCGTCGCGCTCGCGGTCGTGACGACGCTCGCGGCGTCCGCACCCGCGCGTGCGGAAGACGAAGCGCTCGTGCGCGTCGTCGCCGAGGAGGCCGGCGTCCACACGGGCCCGGGCTTCGGCTACCGCGTCGTGTACGTCGCGCGTCGCGACGAGGTGCTGCCCGCGCTCGGGCGCGCATCGAACGACAAGTGGTTCCGCGTACAGCTGCCCGACGGCACCTACGGCTGGATCCTGGGCGACGAGGTGTTCCCGCTCGACGTCGACACCTCCGAAGCGCACCGCGGCCCCTCGATCTGGAAGCGCATGGGCGAGGCGGCGTTCTCACCGTCGCCGCTCGACGAGGGCGCGCTCGGCCTCACCTTCTCGGCGGGCGTCCTGGGCGGCGACGGCATGTTCATGTTCCGCCCCGGCGTCGTCCTCGCGCCGCAGCTGACGCTCGAAGCGTTCGTGGGCGAGACGATCGGAGACCAGGCCGACGTCACCTACGCCGGCGGCGGCTTCAACTCGAACCTCTTCCCCTCCTCTCCCGTGACGCCCTTCGCGGGCGTCGCCGTGGGCGGGGCCTTCCGCCGCAAGAAGGCGGACCAGTTCGTCGCGGTCCGCCCGGGCAACTTCGCGATGCTCAACGTCGGCGGCGGCCTCCTCGTCGCCCTCAAGAAGCGGCTCACGCTGCGCGGCGAGGCGCGGCGCTACGTGATCTTCGACGCGAACCACACCCAAGGCATCCAAGAATACTCGGGGGCTCTTTGTGTGTATTTCTAAGCGCATTCTGAAGGTGATCGCGCTCGGCGCCGCGCTCGCGGGCGGCGGGTGCTCCACGGCGAGGTGGACGGTCAAGCCGCACCAGCGCGAGCTCCTGGCCGACCGGATCATGCAGCCCGACGGCGACGCGCAAGAGACGGCGGCCGACGAGCACATCCTCGCGAACCGCGAGGGCGCCATCGGCGGCAGCGGCACGTCGGGCGGGGGGTGCGGTTGCAACTAAAGGCCGCACCACGCCTCCCCGCGTCTCGGGTTGGTCTCTGGGGCGCGCTCGCCGCGCTGCTCGCGGCCGCGCCCGCGCGCGCCACGCAGGACGCCGAGGCGCGCGTCACGCTGTTCCGCGAGCCCTCGAGCCAGAACGAGGGCATCAAGGTCATTCACCCGCAGATCTCCGCGGGCACGACGCTCGGCCCCGACTTCCGCTTCGGCGTCGGCTACGAGGTGGACATCGTCTCGGGCGCGACGCCCGCGATCTTCGGCCCCCACACGGGCGGCGTCGACGTCATCACCAGCGCGACGAAGTTCTCCGACGTGCGCCAGCAGGTCCAGGGCGCCCTCTCCTACCAGCGGCCGACGGCCTCGTGGACCTTCGGCTACTCGTACGGCTGGGAGAGCGACTACCGCTCCAGCGCGGTCACGGGCTCGGCGTCGACCGATCTGCTGGACCACAACTTCACCGTCGGCCTCGGGTACACGCACAACTGGGATCAGGTCTGCGACGCGAACAACTCGAACATCGGCGACCAGCCGCTCGACCTCAAGCCGCTGACCGGCTCGGCGGAGTGCTTCACCAGCGCGCCCGCGGTCACCACGCAGAAGCTCTCGATCGACACGTTCCAGCCGTCGCTGTCGTGGACGGCCACGCCGAAGCTGCTGCTGCAGATCGGCAGCACGATCCAGATCCTCGACGGGTTCCAGTCGAACCCGTACCGCATGGTGCTCGTGGGCATGCAGCACCGCACGCCGCAAGAGCGCGAGCCGCAGTTCCGGCAGCGCTACGCCGTGTTCGTGCGCGGCGCCTACGCGCTGCCCGCCGTGCGCGGCTCGGGCATCATGATGGCCCGCCTCTACCAAGACAGCTGGGCCATCCAGGCGGTCACGGGCGAGGTGCTGCTGAACAAGTACCTCGGGCAGGCGCTGCTGCTCACGCTGCGCGGCCGCTACCATCTGCAGAGCGGCGCCAGCTTCTATCGCACCGGCACCGAGTACCTGGAGCTCGGCCCCGGCGGGCAGTACTGGACCGGCGATCGAGAGCTCTCACCGATGAGCAACTACCTCACGGGCGGCAAGCTCGCGTGGCTGTGGAAGCCCGGCCAGGAGCGCTCGTCGTGGATCGTCGAGATGGAAGCGAGCGCGAAGTACGAGTTCATCTACTACCACCTCGCCTCGCCCGACGCGCCGAACGCAGACCGCACCCACGCCCACATCGCCCAGGGCGCGTTCGCGATCCGGTTTTAGGTGGTCAGCGCCGAGCTCTCGAACAGCGCCCGCAGCGCGTCGGCGAAGCCGCTCAGCACGGGCTTGAAGAAGACGGGCGCGTCGATCGCCACGGACAGCATGGCGTCATTGTTCGCCGTGACGCCCATCGCAGGGATGCCGCGGTGCGGGCTGCGGCGCAGGAGGCGCAGGAACTTGCCGCCCGCGCCCGACTTCATGTCCAGGTCCACGACGACCACGCCCGGGCGCTCGGCCAGCAGGATGGCGCCCGCCTCGGCGTCGGTCTCGACGCACCGCACGCCGTAGCCCTCCTCGATCGCCAGCTCGAGCAGCAGGTCCCGCAGCTCGACGTCGTCGGTGAGCGCCAAGAGGGCGGCGGGCGGCGCCGGAGGCGGCGTCTTCATGGCGACGACGCCCCGCACGGCGACGATGGAACCTCGCTCGACCACGCCTTTAATATGCATTCGTCCCTGTTTCCGGGAGTTTTCGCACCGGCGCGTCCCTCGTAAACTTTTTACTGAAAATTGATCGGCGGCATGTCGCGCGACAGGCTGATCGAGGCGCCCGTCAGGGTATCGGCCGTCACCGCGACGTCGAGCTCCTGGCCGCTGATGCTGCCGTGGCAGCCGCCGCAGATGTTGTCGAAGAGGCCGCGCGGCGCCCCGGGCGTGATGTACTCGCCCCCCGTGACCTGGTGCTCCTCGCTCATCTGGAACACCGAGGCCCCCTGATCGTCGACGAGCTCGAGGATGAGCGGCTTGCCCGCCGGCACGCTGACCTTCAGCGAGTGATCGGGCTGCAGCGGCGCCGTGCCGAGCGACTGGCGCTGGGCGTAGACCATCTGCGTGCCCATGAGCCCCGGCGGCGGGTTCGCCGGCGACGTGCCCGGGGGCGGCGGCAGGTCTTGCCACGCCTGCAGCCGGGTGGCGCCGTCGAACGCCGCGACGTTGCGGCCGTGGCGCAGGTTCGCGCCGAGCAGCGTCGCCAAGAGCGGCAGATCGGGGAAGTGCATCGTGGCCGAGCCGGTGCCGTCGTCATGTCCGCCGAACACGAGCTGCGGCAGGTTGTTGAAGAGCAGCCGGCCCGCGCGCTTGTATCCCAGCGTCGCCTCGACGTACGACAGCGTGGGGTCGCTCGTGAGCACGCGGCGGTGGCCCGAGGCGTCGACGGCGACGAGCTCGTACTTCGGCGTGTCCTTCGCGGGATCGGCCACGTTCGCAGCGTACGAAGCCAAGATCTCGCCGTTCGGCAGCGAGAACGGCGAGCGGTAGACGCCCGCCGTGCCCGCGCGCCCCGTGGCCAGCGGGTCGACGATCACCAGCGACTTCACGAAGCTCGCATCCGTGCGATCGGCCTCGAACGGCCCGACGGAGCGGTTGAACGTGGCCAGCGCGCCGCCGCCGCCGCCGTGCTTGGCGTTCGCGGCCGGCGCGTCGGACAGCACGAGCAGGAAGTTGCGATCGAGCCCCTCGCGGATCTCGGTGGCCTGCTGGTAGCCCACCGACGGGTGCGCCGTCGGCGAGAACGTATCGGTTGAATAGGCGCGCTGCGCGAGCAGCGGGTGGTAGTCGGTCAGGTCCCAGTTCATGCGCCGGCCCGCGAGCTGATAGAACTCGGGCGTCGCCTTCTCGGTGGTCATCGTGACGCGACCGTCCTGCATGAACGCCGGCGAGAGCTCCGAGTTCAGCAGGAACGTCATCTGCTGCGGGTTGGCGAAGCTCGTCGCCGGCGCCAGCACGCGGAAGAGGTCCGCGTTCGGCAGGAAGGTCTTCAGCGTCACCGTGCCCGCGCGCGTCGACGCGAACACGACGCTGCCGTCGGGCGCATACACGGGGTCGAAGTTGTGAACGCGCACGCCGTTCACCGCGCGCCCGTTGTCGTTCGTGAGCTGCTTGCACGTGCCGCCTGCGACGTCGAGCTCCCACAGATCCAGGCCGCTCGTCGCGCCGGGGCGCGCCGCGAAGATCAGCTTCGCGCCGTCGTAGCTCCACTCGGGGCCGCGCACGTCGACGTCCTTGCCCGCCAGGCCCTGGCACGGAGCCAGCGCGCTGCGCACGTTGCCGACGCTCATGACCTTGCCGTCCGGGCCCATCGTCGCGTCGGCGAGCTTCAGATCGGCGCCGCCGCGGTACGTGTCGAACTCGAGCAGGCTGTCGTCGTTGATCGGTCTCGACACGAAGGCCAGCGGCAGCACGTCGCCCTCGGCCATGGGCGACACGTTCGCGGCGCGATCGACGCGCTCCAGCCGGTGCCACTCCTTGAAGATGCAAAGGGCGCGCACCGTCTTCGGGTTCTTGGCGTCGAACGGCAAAGTCGGATCGTACTGACCCTTCTGGGGGAACGGCGACGGGCACGGCGTGCCCACGGCGACGCCCTCGTCCTCCAGCAGCGCGCCGCCGCGATGGGTGATGCCGCCCACCGTGGTCTTCTTGACGATGCGCGACTGCCGCACGTCGACGCTGTCGAGCGCCATGAACTCGTACAGCGTCGTCTCGTAGTCTCGATCGACGGCGCCGGGCGAGAGGAAGCCCTGCGCCCCGGGGCGCAGGCGGAAGTCGTTGAACCCGTCGGGGCTGTGGCAGCCCTCCAGCGCGCAGCCGCGCGTGACGAGCTTGGGCAGCACGTTGTCCTCGAAGAACTGGCGGCCGATGGACTTCGGCGGGCCCGGCGGCAGTGGATCCGCCTGCACCATCTCGGCCCACGCCTTCCAGTCGAGCCACGTGCTGTCCTCGCGCCGCTGGAAGAACACGCCGCCCGTGTGGTTGATGCCGCCGCCCGGCACCGACAAGGGGCGCAGCAGGATCTCGCTCTGCTCGACGGCGGTTCCGCTGGGCACGACGAAGCTGGCCGCCTGCACGTAGTTGAAGAGCTGCGCGTCGGGCGAGGCGCCGCACGTGATGTAGAAGTCCGACTGCGGCGAGCTGTGGCACGTTCCGAACGCGCACGACGCCGCGATCTGGGGGAAGATGTCGCTCTGGAACTTGGTGTACGCCGCGCTCTGCGTGTTCACGGCGGGCGCCTTCCAGCCGGCCGGCAGCGCGCTGTTGCACCCGCCGAGCCCGGCGGCCACGTTGGGCCTGCCCACGGGCAGGATGCCGTCACGGTTCGCGCCGTTGTCCAGCCACCGCTTGAGCTCATAGTACGCGTCCGAGTTCGACGACAGCGTCTTGCCGCCCGTGTGGCGAATCTCGCTCGGGTACGTGGCGCCGCGGAAGGGAATGCTCACCTCGGCCTCGGGCAGCGCCTTCAACAGCAGGAGCGGCTGCGTGTAGCTGCCGTAGACGCGCAGCACGTCGCGCCTCTTCTGCACCTTCTCGAACGACGAGAGATCGAGGTTCCCCAGCGCGACGCCCTTGTCGTCCGCGCGGTGACACGGCGACGTGTTGCCGACGCACGACGTATCGAAGATCGGCTGGATGTGGTTCTCGTAGAAGTGCTGCTCGACGCCGCCCTTCTTCAAGCAGCCGTTGCCGAGCAACGACACCGCCAGCGAAATGCCCAGGGCGCCGAGCCGCGCTCTCCTCGTGATGATCCAAGGATGCATTGAGGGGCCCACGATTTTATCAAAGACGAAAAAAGCCCGGGGCGGCAATTCGCACTGCCATCCCGGGCTCTGGGGCGATTTCAGCGGCTACTGCTGCGTGAGCTTCGAGATCGCGATCTGGGCGATCGAGCGCACGAACGGGTTGGGGTCGTTCGCCGCCGCCGTCGCCAGCGCGGGCCCGGCCACGCTGGCCTGCGCGCCGATCTCGCCCAGGGCCCACGCCGCCTTCTTGCGCACGACCGGATCGGCGTCCGACAGCGCCGCCACCAGCGTGCTCGCGCCGGCCTTCGTGTGCAGCATGCCGATCGTCGTCGCCGCCTCGGCCCGCACGATCGCGTCGGCGTCCTTCGTGAGCGGCGCCGCCGCCATGCCGTCGTGGAAGCCGTCCACCTCGCGCAGCGCCTTGAGCGACGCCGCCTTCACCAGCGGATCTCCGTCGGCGAGGGCCTGCGTGAGCGGCGCCGCGACGTCGCCCCTGCCGATCTGTCCCAGCGCGTGCGCCATCGCCGCGCGCGCCTCGCCCGAGAAGATCGGGTTCGAGAGAGCCGCCGACAGCGCCGGGATCGAAGAGGCGGCGCGGAACTCGCCCAGCACGTCGGCCGCGTTGCGCGCCTTGACCGAGTCGCCCTGCGACAGGCGCGTCAGCATCGAGACGTACACCTCGCGGCTGGCCCCGCGGCGCGCGAGCCACCAGGCCGCCGCCTGGCGCACGCGGTAGCTCAGGTGATCGACGAGCGGCACGACCATGTCGGTGCACCCCGCGCACACGAGGTGCTCGGCGCGCTCGAGCTCGGCCTGGATCGCGTCCACCGAGTTCGCGTCGATGGCGCTCTTGATGGCCTGCGGGCTGCCGCCCCGGCCGGCGAGCGCGGGCGCCGAAGCCGCGGCCACCGCGAGCGTCGACGAGAGGACCGTCAGGACGAGCTTGTTCTGGATGCGCATGTCAGATGCTCCCCGGGCCGTAGGCCTGCGCGGTGTCCTTGTTCTCGCGGAAGTAGAACTGTCCGCCCATGTCGATGTTGAGGATGAGCCGGTAGTACTCGTCGGCCGTGAGCTCCGGGTAGCCGACGGTGGCCGCGTGCGTCGCCGTGCCGAACGCGCGAACGTTCATGTCCACCACGGGGAACCGCTGCGGCGGGTTCAGCTTCTTGATGAGCAGCGAGTCCTTCGCCGAGCCGGCCGAGACGTAGCCGTACTGGTTGTAGTCCCCGGTGATCTTCACCACGTCGTCGCCGATGATCTCGCCGAGGCCCATGATCGAGATGTACGAGGCCGTGTACGCACCCGTCATCTTCTCACCGACCATGACGTTCAGCTGCTGGCCGCGCAGGTCGAACGTGAACGTCTGCATCGTGCCCGTCGTGATGTCGGTGACCGTGTAGGTCGGGTTGCCCGGCTTGCTGGCGTCGCCGTCGTGGCAGCTCACGCACTTCGCGTCGAAGATCGGCTGAATGGCCTTGTCCCACGGCACGCCGCGCATGTTGCCGTAGCTGAAGTCGTAGTTCTGCGTGCCGGCCACGAAGGGCGTGATGCGCTGCGCGCGCGGCACGTTCAGGTCGACGGCGCCCTGGAGCATCGCCTGCGTCTGCCCGGGCTGGAGCTGCGGCGTGGTCGTGCGGTTCTCGTGGCAGCCGCCGCAGACGCGCTGCTCGCCCGCGCGGCCGCTGATCCAGATCGGCTCGTTGGCGACGCTCATCGCGAACTTGTCGATGAGCTGGATGTGGAACGGCACGTTGCCGGGCACCGACGCCGCGAACGAGTTGTCCGCCTGCAGCGGGATCTCCGCGTACAGCGACTGGCCGTCGAACTCGGTCGTGCCGAACATGTCGAAGCCCTCCTCGCCCGAGAAGCCCTCGATGAGGCGGACCTTCTGCACCGAGCCCGGCGCGATGTTCAGCACCGACGAGTCGTAGACGTTGATGGCGCCGATCGTCGTGCTCGATCCGCCGGCCAGCGTCGACGCCGTGACCGGCGGCTCGGCGCGCTGCTTGATGGGCCGCGCCAGGACGTCCCAGTACTTCGGGTCGTCGTAGATCGGGTGGCGCGTGTCCGTCTTGCCGTCATAGAGGTAGAGGCCGAAGTTCGCCTGCGTGTGGCCGCGATCCAGCAGCTCCGACTCGACGGGGCCGTTGGCCCACGAGGCGAGGAACTGCAGGTTCGAGGGATCGCCCACGATCTCGGCGTCGTAATAGCGGCCCTTGTTGCTGGGCACGCGGTCGCCGGGGATGAGCGGCGTGAGGTCGGTGAACTTCGAGTCCTTCTCGCTGCCGTTGAGATCGATGAGGAACAGCTTGCCCGACTGCAGCGTGCGATCGCGCGACGTCGCGACGGCGACCAGCTGGACGTCGTCGGGCAGCGGGTTGCCCTGCGCGTCCACGCGGCCCGTGATCGTCTGGACGTAGCGGGCCTTGAGGTAGCTGTTCGTGCCGCCGTTGCCGCCCTCCTCGCCGCCGAACGCCTCCTTCATGGTGGTCATGTCGCCGTTCATCATGCGGAGGTGGCCGTCGTTGACCATGCCGAGGTGCCGCCACTCGGTGTAGAGCACGTGCCCGTCGGGCAGCAGCGCGGGGGAAACACGGTGCGAGACGTTGCGCGCGCCCAGCACCATGCCCGTGCCGTCGACGTTCATCGTGCCGACCTGGGCCGTCGTCGCGCGCTCGTACTCGTCGCGGAACTGCCTGGAGACGCCCAGCGTTCCCTGCGGGTCGACCGTGTTCTCGACGTCGAAGTTCGTCGTGAAGAAGATCTTCGAGCCCGGCAGGTACATCGGGTAGACGTAATCGTTCCCGCCCTCGGTGAGCTGCTTGAGGCTCGTGCCGTCGAGGTTCATCGAGAAGATGTTGTAGTGGTCGGTCCCGGCGAGGCGCGCCGAGAACACCACCGACAGCGCGTCGAACGAGATGTCGTACGACATGACGTCGGCGCCCTCGAACGAGATCTGGTTCGCCGGGTCGTTCGGGACCGTGGCGTTGTGCGTGTCGGCGGCCAGCTTCGTGAGGTCGGTCAGCTTGCCGTCGGCCGAGGGCGGCTCGAGCTTCACGAGGCGGCCACCCGGCACGTACGACGTGTACTCGAACACGTTGCCGGCATCGGTGCGCGGCTTGCGCTGAACGAAGACGATGGCCTTCACGTCGTCCGGCAGGAGCGCGCTGGCGCTGCTGCCCGTGCTCGACTTCGAGCAGCCGCTCCCCAGCCCGGCCCCGAGCGCCAGCGACATGACACCTGCGACCGCGAGGGTCTTTGCCTTTGCCATGGCCGCAGTATCCAGCAAGAAGGAGGCCATCGCGACCGCGCGTCGCGCGCGGCCATTCTCGCGGCTTTGTGGCACCCATTACATCGCCGAAGGCGCGTCGCACGCGCGATGTTGCGCAACCCCGAAAACACCGAGAAATGGGCCACTTCCTGCGGCGGAGGCGGCCGGGGCGCAAAAATGCCAGCGATTTTTCGAGGTTTCGCCGTTGCGCAACACGCGGTGTGAACGGCGCGGCGGCGAGCGGCGGAAAGCCCTGTCTCGCCCGGGAGATTACGCGTACGCTGAGGCGGGATGACGGCCGGCCCGGACCTCTATGCCTCTGGTGAGAAGCTGGGTCGCTACCAGCTCATCCAGCGGCTGGCCGTGGGAGGCATGGCCGAGATCTTTCTGGCGCGCCTGGTCGCCGCCGAGGGGTTCGAGAAGCTGGTCGTCGTCAAGCGCATCCTTCCGCAGCACGCGCTGGACCCGGAGCTGCTGCGCATGTTCCTGGACGAAGCGCGGCTCACGGCGACGCTCACGCACCCGCACGTCACGCAGGTGTACGACGTGGGCCAAGGCGAACGGGACGGAGCGGGCGAGGCGCCGTTCTTCGCGATGGAGTACGTGCACGGCGCGAACCTGCGGCAGCTCATGCAGGCGCACGGAGAGGCGGGGCCGCTGCCGCTCGAGCACGCCATCGGCATCGTCGCGGCGGCCGCCGCGGGCCTGCACTACGCGCACGAGAAGCGCGGCCCCGAGGGCGAGGCGCTGCACATCGTCCACCGCGACGTCTCGCCCTCGAACGTGCTCGTGTCGTTCGACGGCGCCGTGAAGGTCTCCGACTTCGGCATCGCCAAGTGGGCGCACCAGCGGACGCAGACCCAAGAGGGCGCGCTCAAGGGCAAGTTCGGGTACATGTCGCCCGAGCAGTGCCGCGGGCGGCCGCTCGACGCGCGCAGCGACGTGTTCGCGCTGGGAACGATCCTGTACGAGCTCACGACGGGCGAGGCGCCCTTCACGGCGCCGAGCGACTTCGAGATCCTGAGCAAGATCATCGACGGGCCCATTTCGCCGCCGCGGCGCCCCGACGGCGCCCCCTACCCGCCCGCGCTGGCCGACATCGTCATGCGGGCCCTCGCGCGCGATCCCGCCGCACGAACGCCCACGGCGCAGGCGCTGCAGCTCGAGCTCGAGGCGTTCGCGCGGCAGGAGCGGCTCGAGGTGTCGACGGTGGCGCTGGGCGCTCTCATGCAGCGGCTGTTCGCCGACGAGCTGGCGGCGTGGCGCGAGGCGCAGCGCGCGGGCAAGTCGCTGGGCGATCACCTGGCCGAGCTCCAGGCGCGTCGGCCCGCGGGCCCGCGCACGGCGACCGACGCGTTCGCGGCGCCGCCCGCGCCGCCACCGGCGCCGAACCGGTGGGGGTTCGCCGCGGCGATCGGCGTCGCGCTCGCCGCCCTGGGCGTGTTCATTTCGCTGGCGCGCGGGGGCGCGTCGTCACCGGCGCCGCGCGCGCCGTCCACGCCCGCCCAGGCGAGCGCGCCTGCCCCCGCGGCGCGCGACGTCTCGACAGCCATGACGGCGGGGAATAACGTGGAAGGACACGCGAGCGCGAGCGCCTTGGCTCCCGTCGCGAGCGGCAATGTCACGAGCTCCGTCAGAGGCCCGGACCCGGGCGCGCCCCGCCGCGCGGCCCGGGCGCGCGCGGCGCGTCCGCCGGCCACGCCCGCGCCGTCCAACGCCGAGTCGCGCTTGCATGCATGGGATCCCGATTCGCCCGTCCCGCCCTGAACGGCCGGCGCGCGTGGCGTGGGCGCTCGTGCTCGCGACGCTCGTCACGACGGCGCGGCCGGCGCGCGCGGCCGCGCCCGAGGTCGAAGATGCCGCGGCCGCGACGATGAAGCCGGAGGCGCGCGCCCTCTACGAACACGGGCTCACGCAGTATCAGGCGAAGGACTTCGCGGGCGCGATCGACGCCTTCGAGCGCGGGTACGCCGTCGACCCGCGGCGCGAGTTCTTGTTCGCCGACGCGCAGGCACGCCGCCTCGCCGGCGACTGCCGCGGCGCCGTGCCGCTTTACCAGCGCTTCCTCGAGACGGACCCGCCGGCCGTGCAGGCGAGCGCGACGCACCTCGGGCTCTCGCGGTGCGCCCAGCAAATGGCGGCGGAGAAGCCGGCGCCGCCGCCCGTCGCGATGCCCGTCCCTGCGCCACCACCACCGCCGCCGCCGTGGACGCGCGATCGCGCCGGGGCCGCGCTGCTCGCGACCGGCGTCGTCGCGCTGGGCGTGGGCGCGGGCTTCCTGGCCGCCTCGTTCGCGGCGCTGCCCAGCGCGAACGCGGGCAGCTACGCCGACTACGCCGCCGCGCGCGACCGGGCCGACGGGCGGCACGCCGTCGGCGTCGTGGCGCTCGTCGGCGGCGGCGCGTTCGTCGCCGCGGGAATCGCGCGCTACGCGTGGGTGCGCCACGAGCGGCGCGCGACGCTGACGATCGTTCCGGGCGGGCTGGCCTTCGAGGGCTCGTTTTGAGGCGCCTCGCGCTGGCCGCAACCCTCGCCGCCGTCATCGCGTCGAGCTGCTTGCCCGCCGACGACTTCCGCTGCGATTCACAAGCCTCCTGCGGCGCAGGCTTCCTGTGCGAGGGCGACGGACGCTGCAGCGCCCTCGATACGACGTGCCCTTCGGGCCGCCGCTACCGCTCGCGCGAGGGCGCGGCCTCGAACACCTGCGTGGGCGCCGCCTGCGCCGCGAACGCCGTCGTCGAGATCGCCGCGGGCGCCGACCACGCGTGCGCGCGGCGCATGGACGGAACCGTCGCCTGCTGGGGACGCAACGACGCGGGGCAGCTCGGCGACGGCACGCACACGCCGCGCTCGCGCGAGGGCTCCGTCGCGGGGCTGCCGCCCGCGGTCTCGATCGCCGCTGGCGCCCGGCACACCTGCGCGGCGACGACCGCCGGAGACGTCTACTGCTGGGGCGCCGACGACGCCGGGCAGCTGGGGGACGGCGGCGGCGCGACGCGCACCGCGCCCATCGCGGTGGCGGGCGTCACCAAGGCGGTCGCGGTCGCCGCGGGCGAGGCGTTCTCCTGCGCGGTGCTCCGGGACGGCACGGCCCGCTGCTGGGGCGACGACACGCTGGGGCAGCTCGGCGACGGCGCTGCGGCGGCGGCCAATCGCCCGCCCGTGACCGTCTTCGCGCTGACGGGCATTCGCTCACTGTCCGCGGGCTGGCAGCACGCCTGCGCCGTGCGCGACGACGAGACGCTCTGGTGCTGGGGCGACAACAGCGCCGGTCAGCTCGGCGACGGCGCGATCGCCGATCGAACGACGCCCGTGCAGGTGCAGACGCTCAGCTCGGTGACCAGCGTCGCCGCGGGGCTCTTGCACACGTGCGCGTCGACGCGCGCGGCGGGCCTTTACTGCTGGGGCGACAACGGCGCGGGCCAGCTCGGCAGCGAAGACGCGGTCGCCGCGCGGCTGCCGGCCTCGGTGCGCCTGCTCGAAAGCCCCATCGCCGTCACGGCGGGCGCGTCCCACACGTGCGCGCTCCGCCAGGACGGCGCGCCGTTCTGCTGGGGCGCCAACGCCGACGGCCAGTTGGGCGAGGGCTCGACGAGCGCGCTGCCCATCCCCGCGCCCGTGAGCGGCCTGCCGCCCGTCACGCGCATCGTCGGAGGCGGCGGCTTCTCTTGCGCGCTCGACGCGCTCGGCTCGGTGTTCTGCTGGGGCGACGATCACTTCGGTCAGCTCGGCCTCGGTCGCGTCGTCACGCGTGCGCGGCCCGCGCCCGTCGCCGGCCTCGACGGCGTCGAGGAGATCGCGAGCGGCGGGGGCTACAGCTGCGCGATCACGCCCACCGCCGGTGCGGAGAGCAGCGTCGCCTGCTGGGGCGCCAACGAAGCCGGCCAGCTCGGCGACGCGACGTTCGTCGATCGGGCGCGTCCCGCGCCCGTGAAGGGGGCCCTCGCGCCCGCCCACGTCGCGGCGGGCCTGCAGCACGCCTGCGCGATCGCCGACGCGGGCGCGCTGCTCTGCTGGGGGCGCGGCGGGCGCGGCCAGCTGGGCCCGAACCGCCTGCGCGACACGCCGACGGCCGCGGAGGTGATCCTGCCCGCCGCCGCGAGCGCCGTCGCCGCGGGCGACGCGCACACGTGCGCGGCGCTGGCCGACGGGCGCGCGCTGTGCTGGGGCGCGAACGCCGACGGACAGCTCGGCGACGGCACGAAGGTCGACCGCGCGACGCCCGCGCAGGCCGGCCAGGACCTGCTGCAGGTCACGGCGCTCACGGCGGGCGCCGGCCACACGTGCGCCCTGCTGGCCGATGGAAGCGCGCGCTGCTGGGGCCGCGGAACCAGCGGGCAGCTCGGCGACGGCGCCGCGATGACCAGCGCGTTCCCGGTCACGCCGGGCGTGAATGCAATCGTCGCCCTCTCGGCGGGCGCCGATCACGGCTGCGCGGTCGACGAGCCCGGCGCCGTGTGGTGCTGGGGCCTCGGCGCCGACGGGCGCCTCGGGACGGGCGCCGACGCGGACGCGGCGTCACCGGCGAAGACGAAAGCGGCGCCCGCGAGCGGGATCGCGTCGGGCGGCGCCCACTCGTGCGCAATCTTGCTCGACGGCACGGTGGCCTGCTGGGGCGCGAACGACGAAGGCCAGCTCGGCCAGCCCGACGACGTCGGCCCGTCCTCCAGCGCTCCGGTGCGCGTGCCCGGTTTGACGCAGGTCCGCCAGCTCTCGGCGGGCAGCGCGCACACGTGCGCGCGCCGCGACGACGGCACCGTGTGGTGCTGGGGCTCCAACACGACGGGACAGCTCGGCGACGACAGCGAGCTCGTGCAATTGAAGCCGCAGCTGGTCCGGCTCTCGTGCCGTTGATGCGGACCGCTCGCGACCGGTGATAGTCTCGGCGCCATGACGAACCGGGCCGATCGGACACTCACGGCGGTCCAGTCGCCCCTCGCGCCCGGCGAAACGAAAGATCGCGGCGTGCTGTTGATCGTGGGCGCGGCCGAGACGCCGGGGGTGCCGCCCAAGACACGGCTGCAGATCCTCGGCGAGTCGCTGGTCATCGGACGGCGCGCGCCCGACGAGACGCGCCCGGGACAGCACGCGCTCGTTCTCAACGACGGCGTGCTCTCCGGCCAGCACGCGCGCCTCGTGCGCGCGCCAGGCGGTTACGAGCTCGAGGATCTCGGCAGCAAGAACGGCACTTGGCTGGACAACGCGCGCCTCGGCGAGCGCGCGAAGCTGCGCGACGGCGCCCTGCTCTTCTTCGGCAATCACACGGCGATCTTCCGCATGGCCTCGGCGATCGAGGTCGAGGCGATGAAGGCCGAGCTGGTGACGCCGCTCGGCCCGGTCGCGACGGTGTCCCCCGCGCTCGCGGTCGCGTGCGATCGGCTGCGGCGGCTCGCGGCCTCCGAGGGCGAGCTCCTCATCGTGGGCGAGACGGGCGTGGGCAAGGAGGTCTACGCGCGCGCCGTTCACGCGGCCAGCGGGCGCAAGGGCCGCTTCATGGCGATCAACTGCGCGGCGATCCCACGCGAGCTCGTCGAGAGCGAGCTCTTCGGCTACCGCCAGGGCGCGCACTCGACGGCGCACCAGGCGAAGCCGGGCCTCATCGAAGAGGCCGAAGGCGGCACGCTGTTCCTCGACGAGATCGGCGAGATGACGGCCGAGGCGCAGATCAAGCTGCTGCGCTTCCTGCAGGACCGCGAGCTGACTCCGCTCGGCGCCACGCGCCCGCGCCGCATGGACGTGCGCATCATCGCGGCGACGAACCGCACGGCCAGCCCCACGAGCGCCAGCAAGGGCCCGGCAGGCTTGCGCGACGACATCGTCGCGCGCCTCGGCGCCGCGCCGATTCACCTGCCGCCGCTGCGCAACCGCATCGAGGATCTGGGCGCGCTGGTCGCTCACTTCCTGCGCGCCACGCCCGGCGTGACGTTCGAGCAGCCGGCGTTCCGCGCGCTGACGCTGCACACGTGGCCGCTCAACGTGCGCGAGCTCGAGAAGATCGTGTCGACGGCGGCCGTGCTGTCGGCGGGCACGAAGCCCATCGGCCTGCGCGATCTGCCCGAGCCCATCGCGCGCGCGATCGAGGCGGCGCCCGCGTCGGCGCCGCGCCGCGCGTCCGGCCCTTCGCCGACGCCGGCCCAGCTCGAGGAGCTGCTGCGCCGCTACGAGGGCAACGTCGCCGACGTCTCGCGTGAGCTCGGCAAGCACCGCGCCGCCGTGTGGCGCTGGATCAAGAAGTTCGGCATCGGCCCGCAAAAGTTCCGCAAGGGCGGCGAAGGCGAAGGTGACGGCGAGACCGAAGCCGAGGCCGACGAGTAGCCGATCTCAAAAGCGCCCGTAGTACTCGAAGATGTCGAAGTAGACGTCGATGGACTGCCCCTCCGCCGTGTGGACGCGGATGACGTCGACGGGGTGCTCGTCGCACTTGCCCAGCTTCTGAGCTCCGCGCTGGTGCCCGGGATACGTCGCAAGCAGCCAGTTCGTCTCGGCGTCCGCGCCCGCCTGCTCGTTGGGCGCGTGGACGATCACGCGGTTCGTACAGCTCGAGCCGTCGCCGCCTCCGTACGTCTCGGGCGCGCGGTACGTCCCGCGAGGGGTGGTCGCCGCCGCACAGCCGGCCAGCGCGAGCAGGGCCCCGACTCTGGCCGTCATTTCATCGATCTTCGGCGAAGCGCCGCTCTTCTTTACCCCTCGAGCGAGACCTGCAGGATCGCGAGGTCGGGGCGCGACCGCCCCCCCACGCTGGCCCAGAACGCCTTGGCGAGCTCGTTCGTCCCGAACACGGAGACCTGCGCGCGCCGAATGCCCACGGCGGATAGAGCGGCGAGGCATCGCTCGACGAGGACGCGGCCCAGGCCTCGCCGCCGGTGGCTCGTCGCGACGGCCAGGTGATCGAGGTAGCCGCGCCGGCCGTCGTGCCCGCACAGCACGGCCGCGACGAGCGAGTCGCCGCCCAGGGCGACGAACGACATACCTGGGTTGCGCGTGAGGAACGCCCGCACCTCGTGCTCGGCGTCGCCAGGGCTGAGCCCCACGCCATCGCTCGCGAGCCACAACGAGCGGGCGGCGGCATAGTCGCCGGGTTGGAATCGCGCACGATGACGTTCACGGCGGCGACGCTCACTCCCGCCCTCCCATCCGCGGCCCGAAGAAGATCACCGCCAGCAGGCCCAGCACCACGAGCTCGCCCGGCCCGAGATTGAACGTCAGCGCACGCCACGCGTTGTGGAATGCCACGCCGGCCAACACCACGACGCTGACGACCAGCGCCCAGTCCCCCAGCGACCACCGAGTGGACTTCATGCGATCTCAGTGTGCACCAACCGCCGCCCGCGCCCAACCCTGGGCGAGGGCGACGTGGCCACCGGCGTCTGCCTTCGGGCTACACTCGCGCCCAACCGTGAGTGCCGCGCGATCTCATCGGCGAAGCGTCGATCGCGACATGGCCGAGGCTCGCGCCTGACCAATCCGTCTCGTTTTGACAATCGCAGCGCGCGACACGCAGATCGCCTCGATTGACGGCCATGGCGTCCTCGCCGACGCTGATCTCATGACGCGAACGTTGACGCTCGGTCTCATCCTCTTTACCACCGCGGTCGCCGGCGTGGCGGCCGCGCATTCGACCGGCCACGAGTCCCGCACGCCCGCGCAGTGTGAGCGGCTCCCGGGGACGCAAGCCGGGGGCGAGCGCGCGCAGTGCCTGCGCTGCGTGACCCGCCCCAGAAAGCACCACTATCACCCGGACTACCCGCCCGGCGAGCGCTGCAGGCCGGACAACGGCAGGCCGTAGCGCCTCACCGGAGTCGCGCGACGAAGTCCTCGTGCGGCGACGCGATGATCTCCGTCGCGACGACGTTCGCGGCGTCGACGGCACCAACCGCCGCTTCGACCGCCGCCTCGATCTCCGCCAGCGCGCCTGTGATCACGAAGTAGGCCTTGCCGCCGATGCCGCGCGCGAGCTGCATCTCGACGAGGCGCACGCGCGCGGCTTTCACCGCGGCGTCCGCCGACAGGATCGCCGAAGCCACGGTGCGCGTCTCCATGACGCCCAGCGCCTCGACGCCCGCCGGACCGCCCGTGCGCACCTCGCCCCGCAGCGCCGCCGGCAGCTGCTCGTCGGCGTACGGCAAGTGCAGCCGATCGAGCACGCCGTCCCCGGCAATCGCGAGCCCTTCGCGGTACGCCTCGTCGACGGAGGCGACCTCGCCGGCCACGAGCACGAGGAACTTGCCGGGGCTCACGGGATCGCAGCGCAGAAGCTCGACGGGCGCGCGCTTGACCATGGCGTCGGCCACGCGGTGGCCGCGCGCGATCGACGCGAGCTCGATGAGCGCGAGCGCCGGGCCCGCTTCAGCCTCGGCCGCCATCAGACGATCCGGAAGTATTCCTTCAGCGTGCAGCGCCGTTCGCGCGTGAAGTTCACCACCGTCGTGAGGCCCTCGCCCGTGGGCGACGCGATCGTGAACGACGTGTAGCCCTCGCCCCCCAGGCCCAGCCCCGCGAGGTTCGACGCGTTCTTCACGAAGATCGACGTGTTGATCGTGCGCGCCATCGCGTGCAGGTGCGAGATGTCGCGCGAGTACATGACGGCCGTATGCCCGAAGCCGTGCTCGACGCGCTTGGCGCACGCGATCGCCTCGGCCGCGTCCTTGACGCGCACGAGCGGCAGCACCGGCATCAGCATCTCGAGCTGCACGAACGGGTGCTGCTCGTCGACCTCGGCCATGACCAGGCGCAGCTCGTCGCCCGCGGTGATGCCGAGCTTGCGCGCGATGAGCCCCGCGTTCTTGCCGATCCAGTCCTTGTTCGGGTGCACGCCGCCCGAGCCTTGATGAAGGACCAGCTTCTCCAGCTCCTCGAGCTGGCGCTCGTTCACGAACACGGCGCCGTTCGCGGCCAGGCGCTCCTTGAGTGCGTCGGCGATCGACGCGACGGCGACGACCTCCTTCTCCGCCGTACAGATGATGTTGTTGTCGATGGACGCGCCGAGGACGATGTTCTTCGCGGCGTTCTCGAGGTCAGCCGTCGCGTCGACGACGGCGGGCGGATTGCCGGGCCCCGCGGCGATGACCTTCTTGCCGCTGTTCATCGCCGTCTTCACGACGGCCGGGCCGCCCGTGACGACCAGCAGCCGCACGCCCGGATGCCGCATCAGCTCCTGCGCGCTCTCGATCGTGGGGCGCTCCACGCACGAGAGCAGGTTCTCGGGGCCGCCCGCACCCGTGATCGCCTCGTTGAGGAGGTGCACGAACCAGGCGCTCGTGCGCGCCGCGTAAGGGTGCACGTTGTAGACGACCGCGTTGCCGCCCGACACCATGCCGATGCCGTTGTTGATGATCGTCTCGGTGGGGTTCGTCGTCGGCGTGATCGATCCGATGACGCCGTAGGGCGCGCGCTCGACGATCGTGAGGCCGTCGTCGCCCGAGAACGCGCCGGGGCGCAGAAGCTCGGGGCCGGGCGTCTTCTCGACGCAAAGCGTGTTCTTCGCCACCTTGTCGTCGACGCGGCCGTAGCCCGTCTCCTCGACGGCGAAGCGCGCGAGGTCGCCCACGTGGCGGCGCGCCGCCTCGCGCATCGCCTGCACCCAGCGCTTGCGCGCCTCCAGCGGCGCCGCCTCGTTCTGCTCGAACGCGCGCCGCGCGGCGCGCACCGCCGACGCGACGTCCGGGAACACGCCGCGCCGCCCGCGCGGCACGTCGACGTCGCGGCGCTTCGCGGCGGACCTTTCGGGCGCGGGCGAGCTGGCGTAGCCCGGCGGAGGGTTGCGCACCGCCTCCATCGGCGTCTCGGGAACGCTGGCGTTGCCGAGCTGCGCGACGACGCGGTCGACGATCTCCTGGATGCGCGCCTCGTCCATGGCCAGGGTCTGGACGTTACCGCGAAATTGAATCAGGGTCAGGGGGCATGGGGTCCGACGCCGCGCTCGAGGGCTTGCTCGCGCACGCGCGCGCCCTCGTGGGCGTCGAGCTCGGCGAGCTGGCCGACGGGCTGGGGCTCCCTGTGCCGTCGGGCCTCGTCCGAACCAAGGGCTGGTCGGGGCAGATCATCGAGCACGAGCTGGGCGTCACGCCGGGCGGCACGCGCGGGCCCGACTTCGCCGTGCTGGGCATCGAGCTCAAGACCGTGCCGGTGTCGCCCGCGCTGGTGCCGCTCGAGTCGACGGCCGTCTGCCAGATCGATCCCGTCGCCATCGCCGCCGAGTCGTGGGAGAGCAGCTACGTGCGGCAGAAGCTGGCGCGCGTGCTGTTCGTCGCGCTCGAGGTGCCGCCGGGCGCGCGGTCCGTCGGAGAGCGCCGCGTCGCCGCCGTGCGCCTGTGGTCGCCCGACGCCGAGCAGGAGCGCCTCTTGCGCGCCGACTTCGAGCTCTTCGTGCGCGGCTACTTCCGCCAGGGGCGCGCCGAGGACATCACGGGCCACCTCGGCGCCGTGTTGCAGGTGCGCCCCAAGGGCAAGAACGCCGCCGACACGCGCGACGGCTACGACGCCGACGGCCGAGAGGCGCGCGTCGGCAAGCAAGGCTTCTACCTCCGCCCCTCGTTCGTAGCGGCAATCCTGAAAAGCTGACCCGAGCGCAGCGGGGCTCCGCCGCGTGGAGCGAGC
This sequence comes from Polyangia bacterium, assembly GCA_035548155.1. Taxonomy (GTDB): domain Bacteria; phylum Myxococcota_A; class Polyangia; order Fen-1088; family Fen-1088; genus DASZFV01. Next base: position 12,009 of record DASZUD010000254.1, on the reverse strand, counting down.
GCCGGGGGCGCGGGACCCTCTGGGGGTCCGAACTAGATCGGCACAGCAAAGCGCGCGACGAAGGGTTGGTGATCGGGGTCGGCGATGAAGTCCACCGTCGACAGCAGGAAGTCGTACCAGAAATGCAGCGCGACGCTCCGGCGCAGCGAGAAGTCGGACTTGATGAACACGACGCCGAGGTAGCTGCCCGTGAGCATGAGGTACGGCACCGCCAGCGCGGCCGTGCGCACGCCGTTCTCCTCACCGATGAAGTTGAAGGTGTGCGCGGCGCCGAAGATGGCCGAGCCCACCGCCCAGCCGCCCCACAGGCCCAGCGCGGTCTCGCTCAGGCCCGCCTGGATGACGCCGCGGAACAGCGCCTCTTCGCCCACGCCCACGGGCAGGTAGACGCCGAGGTTGTACGTCTCGCCGAGCGCGACCCCCGACGCCGTGCCGTAGTGGTGCCCGAAGAACTGCACGCCTCCTCCGTCAGAGAGCGTGCGCATCGCGAGCGAGGCGTTGGTCGCCGTGATGCGCGAGATGAGGTAGCTCGCGCCCACGGCGGCGCCCAGCATCGCCGGCAGGCCGGCCCACACCCACGGGCTCTTGAGGACGCGCGGGTTGAACGGCGCGAGCAGCAGCTCGGGCAGCTCCTCGCGCGCGACGGGATAGCGCGCGCCCAGATCACCGCGAGCGAGGCGCGCGTCGCGGTAGGCCGCGAAGATCCCGTAGAACCACAGGTTCTGCGCGGCCATGAACAGCGGAAGCGCGCGCCCGGAATCGTGCACGACCGAAGTGCCGTCATAGACGAGCGGGCTGTGGTCGAGGACCACGATCCCCGAGGCGATCAGCGCGCCCGCGGCGCCGAGGTACGCGACGCCGCGGCCCGAATTGCCCAGATAGAAGTAGCCGCAGCCGGGGCACAGCACGGAGAAGGCCGCCGCGGCCTTCGGACGCTTGGCGAACGGCGCGACCGCCGCGTGACTCGCGGCCGCCGCAGCGCGCACAGTGGGATCGGGATCAGCGGCGGCTGCCCAGGCCAGCGCCCACGCCAGGTCGGGATCGTGCGACGCCCCCAGCACGACCGCCGCCGCGGCGCGCACGCGCGGATCGAGATCGCGCTGCATCATGATCAGCGCGAGGTGAAAGGCCGCCGGCGTCGCGAGCACCTCGAGCGAGCCGACGGCGGCAACGCGCGCCGCCGGATCCGGCGCGGCTGCGCGAGCGACCAGCTCGACGGGCACGGGCTCCGCCCTCGGCTGCGCGCGCGCGGGGCACGAGATCAGCAGCGCCAAGATCAGCAGAGGCCCCGCGCCCCAACGCACGACTTTCCGTCGATCCGCGGCCGCGGGCCCACTAGACTCGCCGAGAGGCATGCGCCGGCGACCATTAAGCAACACCGACGCGAGGAACGCCAACCACGTCGCCGCGGTGTTCACGCTGGTCGCGACTGCCGCCTCCGGCTGCTCCTTTCTCTTCAGCGAGGGACCGCCGGCGCACCACCGCGACCTGGCGAGCTTCCAGTGCGGCGCGAGCTCGGCGCCGCCCGTCCTCGACACGGTCGCGGCGGGGCTCGCCGTCTATGGAGCCGCCGTCACCGCGCAAAACGAAGATCACACCGTCGCTGCCGCCGATCCCTCGGACCGGGAGCGCGTCCGCCGCGAGACGAACGTCGTGATCGGCGTCTTCACGGCCGCCGCGCTGCTCGACGCCGCGAGCGCCGTCTACGGCTACCGGGCCTCGTCCACGTGCCGCGCCGCCGAAGATCTGCGCCGCGCCGAGGTCGCGCGCGCGCGCCTGCTGCCGCCGCCGTATGGAGCGCCGCCCTACGGCGTGCCGCCGCCGCTCTGGCCGCCGCCCGTCACTCCTGCGTCAGCTCCTTCTCGATGACGAAGTCGATCACCTGCGCGTCGGGGGGCGGCGCGCCCTCGACGGCGAAAGGCGCGTCGGCGAACACCGCGGACACGACCACCTTGCCCGCGCCCGCCGAGACGACGGGCTCGACGGGCAGCTGCTCGCCGGGCTGAACGCGCACCGCCATGGGTGCGGCCGCGGCCGGGAAGATCGTCACGGGCGCACCCGCACCGTCGCGCAGCCGCACCATCAAATATTGCGGGCTCTCCGCGCGCACCTTGAAGCGAAGCACGTCCCCCGCGCGCACGGGCGTGCCCGGCGCGAGGGCCTGCACGTCGGCGCCCCGCCGCAGCGACACGCCCAGCCCCGACGACGTCGCGCGGGACGCGCCGCGCTTGCCGACGTATGGCGTCGCCGCCGGCGGCTCGCGGCTCGGGCGCGCCACGAGCAGCGCGAGCCCGAACATCGACCCGAGGATCGCCAGCAGGATGAGGGGGCGTTTCACGTCGAAGACGAGCGGGGCCTGGGGCGCCCGCGCAGCAGACTAGCCCTGCGAATTGGTGCGGCCGAGCGGCAGCACCTGATCGACGTTGACGTGCGGGCGCGGGATGATGTGCACGGCGACCAGCTCGCCGATGCGCTCGGCCGCGCGCTGGCCGGCCTCCGTGGCCGCCTTCACCGCCGCCACGTCGCCGCGCACGACGGCCGTCACGAAGCCGCCGCCGATCTTCTCGAAGCCCACGAGCTCGACCTTGGCGGCCTTCACCATGGCGTCGGCGGCCTCGACCATCGCCACGAATCCTTTGGTCTCGATCATTCCCAGCGCGTCTGCCATGGCGTCTCCTCTGTCTCGGATCCTGTTACTTGTCGACGAACTTGTCACCAGCGCGGCCCGACAGGCCCTCGACGGCAGCGATCGCGGCCTGCGCAGCCGCATCGATCTCCGCCTCGGGGCCGGACAGCCACAGCCGCCCGAACGCGCCGTACGGCTGCACTTGGACCAGCGACACGCGCGCCGCCTTCTCGGCCTCGTTGGTCGCGAAGGCGACATAGCCGGCGGGCTCGGTCTCGAGGATGAACAGCGACTCGCCCGGCAGGATCATCATGCCCTGCGAGTTGCGGTTGATGATCTGAGCTTGATACGGCTCGACGCCGCGGATGATCTGGTTCGTGACCACCGTCGGCTTGATGCGGTCCTCTTCCCGCACCTCGAGGTGCGCGAGGATCGCGGCGCCCGCGTTGCGCACGTCGCCCTGATCGTCGGCGTGGACCTCGAGCAGGCCGTAGGCGCGCTCGACGATCTGGATCGCCGGCACGACGCGCGTCGCCTTGAGCGCGACGTCCGTCACGCGGTTGATGGCGATGCCGGGCGCGATCTCCACGAACAGCGACGCTTGCCCGGGGATCGGCAGGAAGCCGCGCGCCGTCTTGCCCATGAAGCTCGCGAGCTGCGGCTGCAGCGCATCGAGGAACGTGTAGCAGCGGAGCGTCGTCGAGGGCAAGGCGACATGAAGGTAGCAGGCCGTCACCCTTAGGGACAAGCCCACGGCCGCCACGCTCCCGTGACGCGGGTCGCGTGAGGTCCGGCGCCAGCGGAGTATCATCGCGCGGCTCGATGCGCACATCCCTTCCGGCCCGTCTCGTCAAGGGGGCCACCGTCGTCACGATGAGCGGCCTTCTCGCCGCCGCCCTCGTTTCTTTCGCCGCCCCCGCCGCGCACGCCGACGACACGTCCGCGTCGCCGACGGGCGCCCCCGAACCGACGCCGATCGGATTGCGCGAAGCGATCGACCGCGCCGCCGCGGGAAACATCCAGCTCCTCAAGCAGAACGTCGCGATTCGATCGGCCGCGGGCAGCTACCTCTCGGCCCTGGGACAGTTCGACGTCACGCTCGCGGGCGACGCGTCGTTCTCGCGCAGCGTGAACCCGCCCATCAGCGCCACCGACCGCAACAGCGGGTCCAGCTACGTCGAGCTGCTCGATCTCTCGCTGTCTCGCGCCCTCGAGACGGGCGGCAACCTCACCTTCGCGCTACAGGGCCGCGGCACGACGACGACGACTCCGTTTTCGTGCGGATCCACCGCGACGGCGACCTCGTGCCAGATCTACGCGCCCGCGGCCACGCTGACGTTCACGCAGCCAATCCTTCGCGGCTTCGGCCGCGAGATCACCGAGTCGAACCTCCGCAAGGCGCGCATCAACAAGGACCTCGCGCTGCTCAACCGGCAAGCGCAGGCCTCGAACGCGCTGCGCGACACGATCATCGCCTACTGGGAGCTCGCGTACCAGACGCAGGACCTCGAGATCCAGCGGTTCGCCGAGCGGCTCGCGCGCGAGCAACTGCGCACGGCCGAAGCTCAGGTTCAGGTGGGGCGCATGGGCGAGCTGGCAGCGGCGGCGGTGCATCGAGCGATCGCGACCGCCGCGCAGGCCGAGGCGGCCGCCGAGCAGTCGCTCATGGGGCGCGCGCTCGATCTGCAGCGGCTCTTCGGGATCGCCGTCCCGCGCGGGTTCGTCGGGTACAGGGCCGGCGACGCCCTCGAGGCCAGCAAGCGCGAGATCGACGTCGATGCCGAGACGGCGCGCGCGATAGAAGCGAGCCCGGCGCTGAAGTCGATCCGCATGGGTCTCGCGCTCACGCAGACCGACGTACGGGTCGCGTTGGAATCGATGCAGCCGCAGCTCAACTTCGTGGGGTCCGTGAGCCAGGGCGGGCGGAACGAATCCCTCTCCGAGAGCTTCCACCAGATGACCAACCCGCACTACGTCGAGTACGCGGCCGGGCTCAACTTCGCGCTGCCCTTCCAGAACCGCGCCGCCCGCGGCACCGCCGAAATCGCGCGCGCCGCCGCAGACGCCGCCGAGCTCGACGCGCGCGACCTCGAGCTGCAGGTGCGCGACACGGTCGCCCGCATGGCGGCCCAGATCCGGTCGGCGGGGGCGCGCCTCGAGTACGGTCGCGACGCGGTCCGCTTTTCGGAGGACAACCTCAAGGCGGAGATGGCCCGGTTCCAGGTCGGTTCGTCGACGAACAACGACGTGCTCCTGCGCCAGCAAGAGCTGCGGCAGGCCCAGAGCAGCGTCGCGCGCGCCACCGCCGATCTGCTCGAGGCCGAGGTCGCGCTCGAGGCGCTCACAGGCGATCTGCTCGAGACGTACGGGATCACGCTGCGGTAGTCGGGCCGCGCGTCAGAGCGCCCCGAACCCGACGTCGAGCGCCGCGCCGACCATCGCCCCGCGCGCCACGAAGTACCCGAACCAGTCACCGTCGGTGTCGTGCAGCGGGATGACGCCGCGCAAGGCGGCGCCCACCGTCCATCGGGGCCCGTCGACGATCCGGTAGCGGATGACCGGCGAGAGGAGCGGCCCCGCCCCGCCGATGTTGCACCGACCGTCACAATCGTCGTGACCGATGTCCATCGCCAAGATCCCAACGCCGGCCGCGAGCCCGATCTCGAGGCGGCGCAGCGGGCCGGGGGCCACGTAGCCGGCCTCGATCATCGCCTGGGTGAAGATCGTCTTGGCTCCGGACGTGACGTACACCCCGACCTCGATCGGCGTGACGTAGAAGCTGGTCCAGCGGCGGCGCAGCAATCGCAGCGTGCCGCCCGCGCCGACCTGCACCCGCTCAGGCGCTCCCCATGCGTGGCTGCCGATGCTGAGCGAGACGGGCATGAGCTCGACGCCCGCCCACTCCTGCCGCACCCGGCCTTCGTCGGCCCGCGCGCGCGCGGGAGCCATCGCCAGCGACACGACGACGCCGCACACCAAGACGAACCCCAGCCGCAATCGTGAAGTCATTCTCCTCGAGGCCGAGTGCAGGCTGCGTGCCGGGACGGGGTCGCCGCGACGCCGCGGAGTCCGAGGCTGCGAGCGGCGTCACCTGTCGAAGACTCGACACCTCTGACGCCGGCCGCGTCGGGGCGTCAAACACGCGAGATGAACGCGAGGTGCTGCCCCGTCTGGCCCTTGTCGCGGCGAAACGAGAAGAAGCGCTCGCGCGCGCAAGCCGTGCACTCCGGGCCGGCGTCGATCGAGTCGGGCGGCACGCCGGCGCGCTCGAGCAGGATGCGGTTCGCGCGCTTGATGTCGACGAACGCCTTGCCGCCGGGGAGCAGCCGGGCGATGACGCCGGTCGCGCGCGCTTCGGGCAGTCGCGCCTCGAACGCCTCCACCACCTCGGGGCCGACCTCGAAGCAACACGGGCCGATCGCCGGGCCCAGCGCGACGCACAGATCGGCGGCGCGCGCGCCGAAGTGGAGCGAGAGCGCGCGCACGGCCGCGGGCAGCACGCCCGCGAGCGTTCCGCGCCAGCCGGCGTGAACCGCGGCGAAGGCGCCGGTCCGCTCGTCGACGACGACGGCCGGGATGCAGTCGGCGACGAACACGCCCAGGGCGACGTCGCCGCGATCCGTGCAGAGCCCGTCGACCTCGAGACGCGCGATGTCCGCCGGGTCGTCGCCCGCGCCCACGGCCGCGATCTGGGCGCCGTGCACCTGCGTCGCCACGAAGAGCCGCGCGCCCGCGGCGCGCTCGAGCCGGCGGCGGTTCTCGGCGACGCTCTCGGGCGCGTCGCCCCACTTGCCGCCCAGGTTGAACGAGTCGAACGGCGGCGCGCTCACGCCGCCCGCGCGCGTCGGGAAGCCGTGCCGGAATGCCGCGGGGATGACCGCCGACCGCAGCAGCGGCAGCGCCCGGCCCTCGGAGTCTTCGAACGGCGCCTCGATCACGGGGCACCGCCTCCGAGCGCGCGCAGCGCCGCGAGCGCCGCCTGCAGATCGGCCGGCAGCTCGGACTGGAAGCTCATCGCCTTGCCCGTCGCCGGGTGCACGAACCCCAAGCTGCGCGCGTGCAGCGCCTGCCGTCCGAGGGCTTCGGCGACGGGACGCAACGCCGGGTCGCGCGGCGTGCGTCCGTAGGTCTTGTCGCCCAGCAGCGGCACGCCCAGCGCCGCCATGTGCACGCGCACCTGGTGCGTGCGCCCCGTCTCGAGCCGCGCCTCGACGCGCGCGGCGCCCGCCCACCTCTCGACGACCTTCCAGTTCGTGACGGCGCGCTTGCCCGTGCGCACGTGGCTGGAGAACTTCTTGCGGTCCTTGGGATCGCGCCCGTACATCGTATCGATCTGACCGCTTGGTCCAGGTGGCTTGCCGACGACGAACGCCTCGTAGACGCGCTCGATGTCGTGCGCCTTGAAGAGGGCGCCCAGCGCGTTCATGGTCGCGTCGTCCTTCGCGACCACCAGCAGGCCCGAGGTGTCCTTGTCGATGCGGTGGACGATGCCGGGCCGCAGCTCGCCGCCGATGCCGCGCAGGTCGCGGCAGTGCGCGAGCAGCGCGTTCACCAGCGTGCCGTCGTCGTGGCCCGCGGCCGGATGCACCACCAGCCCTGGCGGCTTGTCGACGACGACCAGCCAGCGGTCTTCGTGGACGATCGTGAGCGGGATCTCCTGGGCGACCAGCTCGGTCGTCGCGACGGGCGGCGGCGTCCACACGACCACGTCGCCGGCGCGCAGCTTGCGCGAAGGTGAGCTGGTCGCGCCGTTGACCGTCACCGCGCCCTCGGCGACGTGACGCGAGAGCTGCGAGCGCGAGACGTCCTCGATGGCGCTCGCGAGGAACACGTCGAGGCGCTTGCCGGCGCTGGCCGGTGAGACGACCACGCGCCGTCCCGGGGCGGCCGAGGCCGCGGGTGCCGCGACGCTGGGCCCTACCAAATGCGCGACTTGACGGCCGCCTTCGACTTCAACATCACGTCGCACAGTGCCCTGTCGTAGTGGCCCTGGCCGTAGACCTCGGGCGTCACGCGGCTCTTGAAGAGCGCCCGGCCCTCCTCGATCTCGTGCGACATCGCGTCGAACAATGTGTCGTTCTCGATGCCCTCGACGATCTTCTTGTCGTGATAGAGCGTGAGGTCCGAGGCGATCGCGCGCGCGAGCTGACGCGCGCGCTCCGGCTTGTCGATCAGGGCCATGAGCCCAGTGTACTACAGCGATTCTCGGCCGCCCAAAGCCTCGACGGGCAGCGGCGACGTCGAATCGAGGCGGCGCACACCCACCTGGCCCTGCGCTGTAACGTAGACCACCTCGGTCTTGATGCGAACAGGCTCGCCGTCGCCGCGGCCGTCCTTGCTGGCGCGCGGGAGCTCGAGCTCGACGATCTGGCCGGGCCGCTCGTCGGCCAGCGGGCTTTGAAGAAGGAGGCCGTCGCGCGAGACGTTCTCGACGCGGCGAAGGTAGCGCCCGCCCCCGGCGAGCTCGATGGCGTAGAAGTTCGCCGACACCCGACGGCGGGCACGGCGGTCATCCACAGACGGAGCCCAGAATCGTTTGGTGTTCATGGTATGCCGGAAAACTACATCAACCCACGTTTACCGTCAACAGACGACATAGACACACTCCGTCAAGACCATTTCCGCAGGACCGCGCCTCCGGATCTGGAATGGCGGCGTGGCCTCTCGCGTTCCAAGTGGGTAGTGTCGACTGGCCGCCAGCCACCCCAGCGAGGACCCCGATGCCGATGTCGCGAGCGCCCCTGATCGTCTCTCTCATGGCCACCTTCATCGGCTTCGCCGCGCCTTCGGTGCGCGCCGAAGAGAAGCTCTACGAGATCAAGAAGACCGAGCCCAAGGTCACCGTCGGCGGGAAGGCGACCACGACGGTGACGATCGCCACCAAGAACGGCTGGCACATGAACGCCGAGGCGCCCATCACGCTGTCGCTGACGCCGCCCGCGGGCATCACGCTGGCGAAGGCCAAGCTCTCGCGCAGCGACCTCGCCGCCAGCACGCAGGAGAGCGCGCGGTTCGACGTGCCCTTCGAGGCGGGCGAGGTCGGCGCCAAGGTGATCAACGCCGAGGCGCGCTTCGTGATCTGTCAGGAGAGCGCGTGCAAGCCCGTCAAGGAGACGCTCACGCTGAGCATCGACGTCGCAGCCGCCGCGCCCGCGCCCAAGGCCAAGGCCGGTAAGGCGAAGGCCAAGAAAAGCTGAGCGCGAGCCGCGCGCGAGCCGACGCTCAGCGAAAGTCTTCGACGATCTTCGCGACCTTCTTCGACAGGGCGCCTGTCATCGTCCCCACGACGGCGACGTTGAGGCGGTCGCGTCGGATCACGCGGCGCGCGACGCGCTGGATGTCGGCGGCGCGCACGCGCTCGAGCTCGCGCGCGCGCTGCTCCTGCGACTTCGGACGGTAGAAGAGCTCGGTCCCGCCGAACCACCCGCACAGGCTGTCGAGATCGTCGTAGCAGCTCTCGAGATCGTTCGAGAAGCGGTGCTTGGCCTTGGCGAGCTCGGCCTCGCTCACGGGCGTGTCGCGGAAGCGCGCCAGAATGGCCAGCGACTCGGTGACGAGCTCGGGCAGCTTGGCGTGCGCGCACGCGGCGTCGATCTCGAGGAGCGCGGCGTCGTGATACGAGTGCAGGCTGCCCGCGACGGAGTACGCCAGCCCCTTCTGATCGCAGATCTGGTAGTGCAGCGGCGTCGACATCCCGTCGTCGAGCACGCGCATGAGCGCGCGCAGCGCCTGGTAGTCGGGATCGGTCTCGGGCAGCGCGTGGAAGAGCACCTGGACCTGCGCCTGCGCGGATTCGTTGTACACGGCGCGGTAGCGCGGCCCCGGCCCCGCGGCGCGCGGCGCCGCCGGCTTGCGGTGGGCACCCGCGGGGACGCTCGCGAACGCCTCGCGCGCCCAGGGCACGACGCTTTGGTGCTCGAGCGGGCCGGCGACGCACAGGACCATGTTCTCGGCGCCGTAGAACCGCTCGAAGTGGCGGCGCACGTCGGCGTCGCGGAAGCGGCGCACGTTCTTGAGCGGCCCCGTGATCGTGTAGCCGAGCGGGTGATCGCCCCAGGCGACCGAGCGCGAGAGATCGTCGACGTTGACGTTGCGCCCGCGATCGTCGAGGTCCTCGAGGATCTCCTCGAGGATGATCTTGCGCTCGAGGTCGATGTCGCGGAACGCGGGCGTGCTGAAGAGATCGCCGAGGATCTCGAGGCCACGGCGGATGTCGCCCGCGTGCAGCGGTATTTGATAGAGCGAGTAGTCGCGGCCCGTCTCGGCGTAGAGCGTGCCGCCCAGCTCCTCGATCGCGCGGTTCAGCGACAGCGAGTCCGGGAACTGCGACGAGCCGCGGAACAGCATGTGCTCGACGAAGTGCGAGAGGCCATTGCTCTCGACCGTTTCGTACCGGGAGCCGGCGCGCACGTAGAGGCACAGGTTGGCGGTGTGCAAGTACGGCGTTTCGACGGTCACGACGCGCAGTCCGTTGGCGAGCCGCGCGCGATACACCCGGTAGGGCGCTTTCTGCATGGGCCGTTGAATTTACAGGAGATGTTCCAAGAGGAAAGGATCTCGAAACATCGTCGGCGCTATCTTCAAAACCGTCGCTGGGAGGTCGGAGGGAAGGTTGAGGCACGGCGGTGTGAGAGATCGGGGGGGCCGGTCTCTCACACCGCTGGTGCGCTAGGGCGCTCGCTTGGTGGAAGGCCTTTGCCCTCCGCCGTCCGCAAGGTGAGCCGGCGCGGCCGAGCCGCGCCTTCCCGCTGCGGGCACCCGCCCGCTCTGGCGGTTTCGAGTGAACGGATTGGCGGGGCTGGCGACACAAAGTGCGGCGTGAGCTCCCCGCCATGCGGCAGCCCCAAGGTCTACCGATCCTCCCCGCGGCCGCGGCAACTTGTCGCAGCGCGGAAGGGGCCAGGATGGGGTAAGTTCGGGAATATATGGGGACTCGGGATTTGACGGAGCCCCAGGGCAGCGGTCCGGATCGGGAGGGGCGCGTCGGGCTCGTCGGCAAGACGCTGGGCCGCTATCGCATCTGCGCGGAGCTGGGGCGCGGCGGTATGGCGACCGTGTATCGCGCGTATGACCCGCAGCTCGCGCGCGACGTGGCCGTGAAGGTGATGCACGGCGCGTTCACCGGCCGTGGCGACATCGAGCGGCGGTTCCGGCGCGAGGCGCAGGCGGTGGCCTCCCTCAAGCACGACTGCATCGTCGACGTGTTCGACTTCGCGCCCGGCGGCGACGGCGAGCCCGCGTACATCGTGAGCGAGCTCGTCGAGGGCCCGACGCTGCGCCAGCTGTTGGAACAGGCCGGAGGGCGCCTGCCGCCCGAGATCGCCGTGCTGATCGCGACGCGCGTGGCCGGCGCGCTGGCCGCGGCGCACGGGCGCGGCATCGTGCACCGCGACGTCAAGCCCGACAACGTGATGATCGACCTCGGCAAGAACGGCGCGCGCGTGCTGCTGACCGACTTCGGCATCGCGCGCATGGTCGAGGACGACACGATGACGGCGACGGGATCGATCCTCGGATCGCCGTCGTACATGTCGCCCGAGCAGGCGCGCAGCGGCACGATCGAGCCGGCCAGCGACGTGTTCTCGCTGGGCGTGACGCTGTACCACATGGTGGTCGGGCGGACGCCGTTCCAGGGCAAGGACCCGCTGACGGTGATCGCGTCGCTGGTCTCGGGCGAGTACCTGCGGCCCGGGCGCGTCGAGGCGCGCGTGGGGCCCGAGCTCGAGGCGCTGATCGTGCGCTGCCTCAAGCCCCAGCCCGCCGAGCGGTACGCCGGCGGAGATCAGCTGCTCGCGGCGCTGCGCGAGCTCACCGCGGCGACGGCGCCCGCGCTCGTGACCGGCGACGAGGCGGCGGCGCTCCGCAGCTTCCGCGACGATCCCAAGGAGCTCGAGCGGCGGCTCGCCGCGCCGGTCGCAGACGCGTGCGTCGAGCGGGCGCGCGCCGCCGTTCGGCGCGGCGAGCTCACGAAGGCCCTCGCTCAGATCAACCGCGCCGTGGCCTATGCGCCCGGCCACCGCGGCGCCGAGGCGTTGCTGGCGGCGATCTCGTCGCGGCGTCGCTGGACCAAGGTCGTCGCGGCCGGGGCGACGTTGGCCCTCGTCGGCGGCGCGATCGTGGGTGCGCGCTCGCTGGCGCGTCGCGAGCCGCCAGGCGAGGCCGCGCGCCTCGAGCACCCCACCCCGCCGGCGGCGACGCCTCCTGCAGCGAGCCCCGCGCCACGCGCCGTCGTCTCCGTTCCAGAAGTCGCCGCGGCCGCCACGACGACCACCGCCGCCGCGCCGCGCGGCGCGCGCGGGCCGGCGCACAAGCGCGTCAAGCGCAGCGTGGTCCCCGCGCCTCCCGCGGCGGCGCCCATCGCGAGCCCGCCTCCGGCCGCCGTC
>DASZUD010000253.1:0-3375 GCA_035548155.1 Polyangia bacterium | reverse complement strand
GGCCTTCGCCGCCGAGCGCGGCCGCCAGGCCTTCTGCGCGCGGCCGCCCATCCGGGAACAGCGCCGTGACGACGCCGTCGACGATCACGTTCTGCGCCGGCAAGAGCCGCACGGCGTTCACCACCTTCTCGTAGGCGGCCGCCGTCTTCGCCGGCAGGCGCTTGCCTGCCCCGTCGAAGAGCGTGACGTCCCGGTTCATGGCGGCGCGCGCGAGCAGCCGGCGGCCCTCGATCTGCATCTCGTGCAGCCATCCCGGGCCCTCCGGTGGCCGCGCGCGCGGCGCGGGCTTCGCGACGTGAGGGCGGGCAGGGGGCTCGGCGGTTCGCGCGCCCGGGACGTCGTCGAGCGCGACCTGAACGCGGTTCGAGTGCCAGACGTGCGTCGGGTCGGCCGCGATCTCGGGCATCGTGCGGCCCGTGGCCACGCTTTCCGCGCGCGCCTCGGTCACGTCGAACGTCGACTCGGGACGAGCCTCCTCGTCGCGCTCCTTGATGAGCAGCCAGTTGCGCCCGTCGTCCGCGCGCCCGGGCGCCCGCCGCTCTTTGATCTTCACCAACGCCCACTTCCCGTGAAGCTTCTCTCCCTTCAAGAAGAACTTGAGGTTTCCCGCGGCCAACATCCGGCGCGCGCCCTCGGTGCCCTGGGGCTCCCAAGTCCCGCGATCCCACAGGAGCACCGTGCCGCCGCCGTACTGCCCCTTCGGGATGATCCCCTCGAACGTCGCGTAGTCGAGCGGGTGGTCCTCCACCTGCACCGCCAGGCGCTTCTGCGCGGGATCGAGGCTCGGCCCCTTGGGCACTGACCAAGACAGCAAAACGCCGTCGAGCTCGAGGCGGAAGTCGTAGTGCAGGCGCGAGGCGGCGTGCTTCTGGATGACGAACGAGTTCCCGGCCGCCGTCGATTTGACCTCGCCGCTCGGCTCCTTCGTCTTCGTGAAGTCCCGCTTCCGGTTGTACTCCTCGAGCGCCACGGCGGCAGCGTAGCCGAATGACCCACACGGGGGGATGGCGAAGCCATCCCCCCGTGTTAATAGTCGAGGTTCCAAATGCGCCTCTCTCAGACCATCGTCCCCACGCTCAAGGAAGCCCCCGCCGAAGCGGAGGTCCCGTCGCACATCTTCATGGTGCGCGGCGGTTACATGCGGAAGGTCGCGGCCGGCATCTACTCGTTCCTGCCGCTCGGCTGGAAGGTCGTGCAGAAGGTGTCGCGCATCATCCGCGAGGAGATGAACCGCGCGGGCGCGTCCGAGGTGTTCTTGCCGGCCATCATCCCGGCCGAGCTCTGGCAGGAGTCGGGCCGCTGGGAGCAGTACGGCGCGCAGCTGCTTCGCCTCAAGGACCGCAAGGGCGGCGACTTCGTGGTCGGCCCCACGCACGAAGAGGTCATCTGCGCGCTCGTGCGCGGCGACGTGCGCAGCTGGCGCCAGCTTCCGCTGAACCTCTACCAGATCCAGACCAAGTTCCGCGACGAGCTCCGCCCGCGCGCGGGCCTCATGCGCGGGCGCGAGTTCATCATGAAGGACGCGTACTCGTTCCACGTCGACGAAACCGACGCCAAGCGCGAGTACGAGAACATGTACAAGGCCTACCAGCGCATCTTCACGCGCTGTGGCCTCGCGTTCCGCGCCGTCGAGGCCGACACGGGCGCGATCGGCGGCTCGATGTCGCACGAGTTCCAGGTGCTGGCCGAGACGGGCGAGGACGCGCTGGTCGCGTGCGACAAGTGCGACTACGCCGCGAACGTCGAGCAGGCCGCCACGCGCAAGGCGCCGCCCACGCACGCCGGCAAGGCGACGCAGGCGATGACGCGCGTCGCGACGCCGGGGCAGCACACCATCGCCCAGGTCTCGGCGTTCCTGAAGGTGCCCGCGACGACGCTCGCCAAGACCCTGATCTACCTGGCCGACGGCGCCCCCATCGCCGTGCTCGTGCGCGGCGACCGCGAGGTCAACGAGATCAAGCTCAAGAAGGCCATCGGCGCCATGGACGTGCTGCTGGCGTCCGACGCGGCCGTCAAGGAGGTCACGGGCGCGCCCGTCGGCTTCGCGGGGCCTGTCGGCCTCAAGATCCCCGTCTACGTCGACGACGAGGTCGCGGCGATGAACGACTTCGTCGTGGGCGCCAACGCCGCCGACGCGCACACCGTGGGCGTGAACGTCGGGCGCGACTTCCAGCCGACGGCCACGGGTGACTACCGCCAGGCGGCGCCGGGCGACGCGTGCCCGCGCTGCGACGGCGGCCACTTCAAGGGCTACAAGGGCGTCGAGGTCGGGCACGTCTTCTACCTGGGCCAGAAGTACTCGAAGCCCATGGGCGTGACGTTCCTCGACGTCGACGGCAAGGAGAAGGCCGCCGACATGGGCTGCTACGGCATCGGCGTCACGCGCATCGTCGCCGCCGCCATCGAACAGAACCACGACAAGGACGGCATCGTCTGGCCCGTGCCTCTCGCGCCCTACGAGGTCGCGGTCCTCGAGCTGCAGCAGGACGACGACAACGTCATCGCCACGGCGAAGCAGATCTACGAGGAGCTGCAGAAGGCCGGCATCGACGTGCTCTACGACGATCGCGACGAGCGCGCGGGCGTGAAGTTCAAGGACGCCGACCTCATCGGCATTCCCTATCGCATCGCCGTCGGCAAGAAGGGCATCGCCGACGGGATCGTCGAGCTGAAGCTGCGCAAGGGCACCGAGGTGCGCAAGGTGAAGATCGAGGAGATCGTTCCCCTCGTCGTGGCCGAGGTCACCAAGGAACGAACCTGACAGGAGGGCGTGATGACGAAACCCGCTCACGAGATCCCGGCGCGCGACCGCATCATCGTCGCGTGCGACGTCCCCGACCTGAAGGGGCTCGACCAGCTGCTCGATCGCCTCGAGGGGCGGCCGTCGTTCTACAAGGTCGGCCTCGAGCTGTTCGTCGCCGAAGGCGAGCGCGCCATCGAGGCCGTGCGCAAGCGCGGCGGGCGCATCTTCCTGGACCTCAAGCTGCACGACATTCCCGAGACCGTCGCGCGCGCCGTGCAGTCGGCGCGCCGCATCGAAGCCGAGCTGCTCACCGTCCACACGTCGGGCGGCTACGAGATGCTGTCGCGCGCGGCGCAGGCCGCGGAAGGCCAAGGTGGCGTGAAGATCCTGGGCGTCACCGTGCTGACGAGCCTCGAGCAGGACGACCTGCGCGCCGAGGGCATCGAGGCGACCATCCCCGAGATGGTGCGGGCGCGCGCGCGCATCGCCGCGAAGGCGGGCATCGCGGGCCTCGTGTGCTCGTCGCACGAGATCGAGGCGGCGCGCAGCGCGGCGCCCGGCCTGCTCATCGTCGTGCCGGGCATCCGGCCCGCGGCGGGGCAGGGCTCGGCGGCGGGCGACCAGAAGCGCGT
>DASZUD010000252.1:0-3236 GCA_035548155.1 Polyangia bacterium | reverse complement strand
GAGAGCCCGCTCTACCTCGTGGGCATTCGCACGGGCGGCGCCTACCTCGCGCATCGCTTGCAAGACCTGGTCGTCGAGGCGGGCGAGCCGAAGCCGTTCCTGGGCGCCGTCGACATATCGCTCTACCGCGACGACGTGTTCAACGGACTGCCCAAGCCCGAGATCGGCCCCACCGAGCTGCTCGAGCCCGTCGACGCGAAGACGATCGTCCTCGTCGACGACGTGCTGTTCACGGGCCGCACCGTGCGCGCCGCCATGGACGTCCTCGCCGACTACGGCCGCCCGCGCGCCGTGAAGCTGGCGGCGCTGGTCGACCGCGGCCGGCGCGAGCTGCCCATCCAGCCGGACTTCGTGGGCGTCGCCGTGCAGACGACCGCCAGCGAATCCGTGCGCGTCATGTTGAAAGAGCGCGGCGAGCCAGACCGAGTCGTGCTACGGGAACGCGTGCCCAACCACAGTTCCACGGCGGCTGGTCAGACGGGGGCCGCGCGATGAGCACGTACCCGCACCGGCATCTCCTCGGCACCGAGGGCCTCGCGAAGGCCGATCTGCTGACGATCCTCGACCTCGGCGAGCGCTTCCTGGAGATCAACTCGCGGCCCATCAAGAAGGTGCCGACGCTCCGGGGCAAGACGGTCGTGAACTTGTTCCTCGAGCCGTCGACGCGCACGCGCACGTCATTCGAGATCGCCGCCAAGCGCCTGTCGGCCGACGCCGTCAACATCTCGGGCTCGGGCTCGTCGACGGTGAAGGGCGAGACGCTGATCGACACGGCGAAGAACGTGGACGCCATGTCGCCCGACGTCGTCGTGCTGCGCCACGCGCAGGCGGGGGGGGCGGCCATGCTGGCAGGCCACATTCGCGCCGCGGTCGTGAACGCCGGCGACGGCGCGCACGAGCACCCGACGCAGGCGCTGCTCGACTGCTCGACGATCCGCGCGCACAAGGGCCGCATCGAGGGGCTGAAGGTCGCGATTTGCGGCGACATCCGCCACAGCCGCGTCGCGCGCTCGAACATCTGGGCGCTCCGCGCGCTGGGCGCCGAGGTGCGCGTCGCGGGCCCGCGCACGCTGCTCGCGCCCGGGCTCGCCGAGATGGGTGCCGTCGTGCACGACCGCATCGAGCCCGCGATCGAGGGCGCCGACGTCGTCATGATGTTGCGCATCCAGAAGGAGCGCATGGGCACGGGCCTGTTCCCGAACACACGCGAGTACTCGCGCTACTTCGGCCTGAACCCGCGCCGCCTCGCGCTGGCTGCGCCCGACGCGATCGTCATGCACCCGGGGCCCATCAACCGGGGCGTCGAGCTGGACCCCGACATCGCCGACGGCCCGCGCGCCGTGATCCTGGACCAGGTCGCGCGCGGCGTCGCCATCCGGATGGCGGTCCTCTATCTGCTCGCGGGCGGCGAAGCCGGGGAGTCGTAAACGCGCGTCGTCGGGGTTTGCTGCCTGAGTGGGTCGGGGAAATCCGTTGACGGCCGGGCCTAGACCACCTATCTAGAGGTCCCGGCATGGATATTTGTTTGCGAGGCGGCCGGGTTATCGACCCGGCGCGCGACCTGGACGCTGAGGCGGACGTCCTCATCAAGGACGGCGTCATCGCGAGGGTTGGCAAAGGCATCGCGGCTGGTCTCGGAGCTGGCGTGCGCGTCATCGACGTGCGCGGCAGCTGGGTGGTCCCCGGCCTCTGCGACATCCACACGCACCTGCGCGAGCCCGGCCAGGAGTACAAGGAAGACATCGCGACGGGCACGCGCGCCGCGGCGGCCGGCGGGTACACGACGGTGTGCCCGATGCCGAACACGGTGCCGCCCAACGACAACCGCGCGATCACGGAGCTGATGGTGCGCCGCGCGGCCGAGGTGGGCGTCGTGCGCGTCTATCCGATCGGCGCGATCTCGAAGGGCCTCAAGGGCGAGTCGCTCGCCGAGATGGGCGAGCTCAAGGACGCGGGCTGCGTCGCCGTCTCCGACGACGGGCACTCGATCATGAACGCGGAGCTCATGCGCCGCGCGATGGAATACGCGCGCACGTTCGACCTGCCGATCGTGCAGCACTGCGAGGACATGACGCTCTCGGGCGGCGGGTCCATGAACGAGGGCGCCGTGTCGACGCGCGCCGGCATCAAGGCGCAGCCGACCGCGGCCGAGTCGGCCATGGTCGCGCGCGACATCGAGCTGTGCGCGCTGACGGGCGCGCGCTACCACGTCGCGCACATCAGCTGCGCCGAGTCGGTGCGCCTCGTGCGCGAGGCGAAGCGGCGCGGCCTGCCGGTCACGTGCGAGGTGACGCCGCACCACCTGACGTTGACTGATGAAGCCTGCGCGCACTACGACACGAACACGAAGTGCAACCCGCCGCTGCGCTCGCAGAGCGACGTCGACGCCGTGCGCGCCGCGCTGGTCGAGGGCGTCATCGACGCGGTGGCCACTGACCACGCACCGCACTCGCCCGTCGAGAAGGACGTCGAGTTCGAGCAGGCGGCGTTCGGGATGATCGGCCTCGAGACGGCCGTGCCGCTGACGCTGGATCTCGTGCACAACGCGGGGCTCTCGCCCGTGGAATTCGTGCGCCGCATGACGACGCGCCCGGCGGCGATCTTCGGCCTGCCCGGCGGCACGCTCGCCGAGGGGCGCGCGGCCGACGTGACGGTCATCGACCCAGAGGCTACCTTCCTCTTGGATCCGCGCGGGCTGCGGTCGCGCTCGCACAACACGCCGTTCGCCGGCCGCACGATGAAAGGGCGCGCGACGCTCACGATCGTGGGCGGTCAGATCGTATATTCGGGGGAGAGCCAGTCGTGACGTCCAAAGCCGAGAACTCAACCGCGCCGGAGATCAAGTTTGCAGGCGGGCCAGACCCCGCCCTCTCGGGCACGCTTCCGCCAGCCCTCCTCGCCATGGAGGACGGCACGATCTATCGCGGCTTCGGGTTCGGCGCCGAGACCGACGGTGGCGGCGAGATCGTCTTCAACACGGCCATCACGGGCTACCAAGAGGTCATCACCGATCCCTCGTACCGCGGCCAGATCGTCACGATGACGGCGCCCGAGATCGGGAACGTGGGCATCAACCCGGTCGACTTCGAGTCGGCGCGGCCCTGGTGCGCCGGCTTCGTCGTGCGTGATCTCTCGCCGGCCGTCTCGAACTGGCGCGCCTCGGGCGGCCTGCACGCGCTGCTGCGCGACGCCGGCGTGGCGGCCATCACCGGCATCGACACGCGCGCGGTCACGCG
>DASZUD010000251.1:0-8425 GCA_035548155.1 Polyangia bacterium | reverse complement strand
CGCCGGCTGCTCGTCCGCGAGGAGGCGCGCTGGACGCCCGAGATGCGCGCGCGTTACGACGAGCGCCTCGCGCGCCTCGACGAGGCCATCGCGCGGTCGCGTGAATCGGCGGGGCGGCTGCCGGGGGACAGCGAGGGCCACGAGCAGCTCTTCGCGGCGTATCAGCAGAAGATCGCCTTCCTCGCCGAGACGGTCCATCGCGGCGGCGGCTTCGGTCCGGGGGCGCCGTGACGCGCTCCTGGCGGCTGTCGTTCGCGCTCGGGCTGGTCGCGGCGGCCGCGGGCCCAGCGAGCGCCGAAGAGGCGGCGCCAGCGCAGCCGCGGGCCGGCGGCGCTGGCCTGGTCGACCGCCGCGAGATCATCGTCCCCGCGCCGGCCGGCAGCGTCGAGGTCATGCGGATCGACAACCCGATGGGGCGCGTCGAGATCCGCGGCGGCGGGCGCCCCGACGTGATCCACGTCGTCGCGCAGAAGCACGCGGCCACGCCCGAGGCGCTCGCGAGGCTGCGGGTCCACTACACGGCCTTCCAAAACGGCGAGGTCCAGCTGGACACGCGCGTCGAGCTCGAGGGCCGCGAGCGGTCGGTGCCGCTCGGCGGCAGCGGCATCGATCTCGTCATCGAGGTGCCCGCGGACGTGGCCGTCGAGGCCAAGACCTTCGGCGGCGACGTCACGGCGTCGGGCCTGCGCGCGGGCGCGCGCCTCGAGACGACGGGCGGCCGCATCGGCGTCAGCGACGTGCGCGGCCCAGTCGTCACGCACCAGCTTCGGGGTGGGCAGACGGTGTCGGGGGTCGACGGCGACGTCGAGCTCGACGGCATCGAAGGAGACATGGATCTGCGCGATCTGGTCGGGGGGCGCGCCCAGGCGCGCGTCGTCGACGGCAACATCCACGCCGACGAGGTCCGCTCGGCCTGGGTGCGCCTGCAGACGACGACCGGCGAGGTGGTCTTCATCGGTCCGCTGCGGGCGGGCGCCCACTACGATCTGCGCAGCTACGCGGGCGACGTGCGCGTCCTCGCGGTGGGCGACCTGCCCGCCGTCGAGCTGCGCGCGCGCGCCGCGGGGCGGGTCGAGACGGCGTTCGCGCTGCGGGGCGCGCGGCGGCAAGGTGAATGGCTGCTGGCCCGGCTCGAAGGGCCGCGGGCGGCCGGGCCGCGCGCTGCGTTGCTCGAGGTCTCGTCGGTGCTCGCGCGCGTCGTGATCCAGCCGAACGGGGCGTCGGCGGAGCGGGGCCGGCTCGAAGGTGGCGCGGACCTTCACTGACGGCCGCGCGCCGGCGGCGAATCAGTGTTACTGTATTGATCCAGCTCGATGCGGATCGGCGTCTTCTCAGACACGCACGCGAACATCGAAGCGCTCGAGGCGGTCATCAAGGCCCTCGACGCCGAGAAGGTCGACCAATACGTTTGCCTCGGCGATACGGTCGGCTATGGCGCCAGCCCCAACGAGTGCTGCGCGCTCGTGCGGTCGAAGGCGGCGCACACGATCCTGGGCAATCACGACGCCGCCGTGGCCGGCCGCATGGACTACTCGTATTACTATCACGCGGCGCGCCACGCCCTGGACCTCCACTCGCGGCAGCTCAAGCCCGAGCACATGCAGTGGCTCAAGCAGCTGCCCTACGAGGTGCGCCAGGGCGACGTGCACTTCTGTCACGGGTCGCCGCTGAACATCGAGGACTTCGACTACATCTTCGCGCGCGATCAGGCGGCCCAGTGCATGGAGATCTGGGATCAGCTCGCGCGGCTGACGCTGATCGGCCACTCGCACCTCTGCAAGTCGTTCGCGCTCTCGCCCGACGGCGTGTACGAGGTCGTCTCCGACAGATTCGAGCTGCGTGAGGGGTGGCGGTACATCGTGAGCGTCGGCTCCGTCGGGCAGCCCCGCGATTACGATCCGCGCGCGAGCTACACGATCTTCGACACCGAGACGAAGCTCTTCGAGTTCAAGCGCGTCGAGTACGACATCAAGGCGTCGGCGGAGAAGATCTTCAGCACGGATCTCGAGCCGAACTTCGGCCATCGCCTCTTCATCGGCGTCTGATCGGTCGTATAACTCGTCCATGAAGATGCCGTCGCGCCCGCGGGCCGCCGCGCTCGTGCTCGGATTCGCAGCGCTCGGGCTCGGCCCGACGGCGCCGGCCTCGCCCCCGCCGGCCGCGGGGAGCTGCGACGACGCAGGCGCCGCCGTTTGGAAGGAGATGGAGGCGCGGGGCGGCATCATCCCCGAGATCGAGGACGACGGCACGCAGGCGCCACCGGCCTGGTGGCGGTACCCCGGGCCGCGCCGATCCGCCGAGCTGCTCGCCGCCGAGGCGCGCGACCCGAAGGCCGGGCTCTACGCGCGCGTTTCCTCCGGCCAGTTGCAGGCGGGCGATCTCCTCGTGCGCGTCACGGGCGCGGGCGCGTGTGGGCGCATGGCCGTGATCGCGGGGAAGCTCGAGGACCGGTGGATGCTGCAGGACGCGCGCGATGCGGAGGGCGCGACGGCCGCCGCCCGTTCGAACCCCGCCGGCGCGCTCGCCGCGAGCGACGAGGTCTTCTTCGTCGACGGCAAGACGCTGCGCCCCGAGGTCAGCGCCTACCGCATCAACGTCAAGAGCGACAGCTCGCTGGGCCACGCGCGCGCGCTCGAGCGCGACCTCGCGCCGCTCGAGCGCACGATCGGCGAGCGCCCGCCGCTGGTCGCGAAGAACGGGCGCGCCGTCGTCGACGAGCGCGTGCACGATCTGCTGGACGAAGCGTGGTCGCTGAAGCTGGACCCGGCGTTCGACGTCCAGCGGCGCGCGCTCGCGGGACGGGCGCTGGCGCTGGGCGCGGCGCTCGACTGGCCGGGCGCCGCCGAGAGCGCGGCCGCCGTGCTCGACGACGCCCAGACCCGCGCGCCGGACCGCGCCGACGTGCTGGTCGCGCGTGCCTCGGTGCACCTGCTGCGCGGCAACGCGGCCTTCGCCGTCACGACCGCCGAGAAGGCGGCGTCGATGGCGGGCGCGCCCAGCCGCGCGCGCTACGTGCTCGGCCGCGCGCTGCTGGGCGCGGGCAACACGAAGGCGGGCCTCGACGAGCTGCGCCGCTATCTCGCGCTCGCGCCCGGCGATCCGCGCGCGGCGCGCCTGATCGCCTCGGGAGGCGTGGAGCCGCGCCTGCTGCCGCCCGCGGCGCCCGAGCCGGCGCTGCGCTTCGCGTCCACGGCCGAGCACGCGGGCGCCAGCTCGCCGACGTACGGCTTCCAGGTCGACTGGCCCATCCCGTGGCGGGTCGTGGGCCAGTCGGCGACGGAGGAGGGCGTCCTCGTCGACCTCGCGACCGAGCGCGTGATGGACGATGACGGCAACGCCCAGCGCGGCGGCGCCGTGCTGCTGGCCCAGCGCCCCGCGACGCCCGCCGAGCGCGCCGCCCTCTTGAAGAAGGCCGGGCGGAACATGTTCCCCAAGGCCAAGCTCACGACGTTGAAGCCGCTCGTCGCCGGCACGCGCCGCGAGGGCTTCCGCGAGCGCGGCGCCGACGACGGCGCGATGCACGCGGGCGAGATCACGACGCTGGAGCACGGCGGCGTCGTGTACTTCCTCGTGCTGAACGCGCCGGCGGCCCTCGTCTCCAAGTACGCGGACGAGTACGCCGCCTTCGTGAAGAGCCTGCGCTTCGACGCGACGAGCGCCGCTCGCTGATCGCTTGCGTTGCACCTCGCGCCGCGAAGCGGGTGAGGGGGCTGCCCGTCAGGGCGAGAGGTCTTGCGCGCCCGTGGCGCGCGTCAGCGCCGCGACCGCGATGTTGTAGTCGTAGACGGCCGTGAGATAGCGCGAGCGCATGTTGAAGAACGCGACCAGCGCGTCCGTGAGGTCGCGCGCCTCGGCGAGGCCGACGGCGAAGTTCTGCGCGATGGCCGAGATCCACGCCTTCGCGGCCTTTTCGCCCTTCTGCACGACCTTGAGGCGCTCGCTGGCCTCGGTCATCTCGGCGTACGCCTTGTGCACCTCGAACGAGATGCCGCTCAGCCCTTCGACGCGGCGGAAGCCGATCTCGGCGGCCTCGGCGCTCGTGCGCGTCGCGCGCGCGAGGCGCGGCCCGAGATCGAGCTGCATGCGGACGGCGGCGGCGACGCCCGCGGTCTTGCTGTTGAAGTAGTGGCTCATGAAGGCGTTCTGCGGGTCCTGCGCGTCCTGGGCGTACGCGAAGGCAGCGGTACCGACCAGGACGAGGTCCGGGTACTCCTTGCGGCGCTCCAGCGTCGCGAGGGCGTTCTTCGCCTTGACGGCATAATCGAGCAGCTTCGCTTCGGGCCGGCTGTAGCGCGCGAGGTCGTCGTAGTAGGTGACGGGTCGGTCCTTCACTTCGACGGGCGCGAGCTCGTCGTCGTCGACGTCGATTTCTTCGGGCGCCAGCGCGCCCAGCAAGATACGCAGGCCGTCGTGCGCCAGCGTCTGCCCGCGCTTCGCCTCGAGGATGCGCGCGTCCACTTCGGCGCGCACGGTGCGCATGCGCAGCTTGTCGGTGACGCTGGCCGTGCCCGTTCCTTTCTCGAGGTCCTCTTCTAGCTTCTTCTGGCCGTCTTCGACGTAGCCCGACCCCGTGTCGAGCATGTCCAAGATCTCGCGGGCGAGCTTCATGCCCCAGTAGGCCTTGCGGACGTTCTGCTCGACGTCGGCGCGCGCGGCGTTCTGCTTCTCCTGCGACACGGCGACGCCGGCCTTGGCCGCCTCGACGCCCGCCGAGATCTTGCCAAAGTCCCACACGGGTTGGATGAGCTTCACCTCGGTACGCGTGAAGATCTTGGTCCAGCTGACAGTGCTGAGCCCGGCCTCGGAGCTGCCCGTCTGCACGCAGTTGTGCTCGTCCGTGGGCGTCACTCCGGGGATGATCATTCCAGGGCCGTAGCACTTGATGTTCGGCGACGGCGCGAGCAGCGACAGCAGATCGCCCTGCGGCAGCCAGTTCCTCCACGCTTCGGAGACCTGCGCCTCGGACGCCTCGGTCGCCGCGGCCGCCGCGCGCATGCCGGGGCTCGCCTGCCGCGCCAGGTCCAGCAGCTCGGCGAGGGTCATCTTCTTCGCCTGGGCCGCGCGCTCGCCGAGGGACGGCCCGCACAGCAGGACCGCGCCCATCATCAAGGCCGCCCACCGTCGGAGTCGAAACGTTCGCCGCATCGAGCGAGAATATATACGCAGGGCCGCGGGGCTGCGTTGATTTGCCTCACTGCCCGAGGGGCTTCCGTCGACGCGCGTTGACCCGTTCGGCCCCGGCGTGTTACCCGCATCACCCATGCCCGCCAAGGCAAAGAGAACGCCGCGCGCCTCTCGGGTCGAGACCGCACAGCTGGTCCTGCCGGGGCTGACGAACACGCACGGCACGATCTTCGGCGGCATTCTCATGCAGTGGATCGACATCGCGGGCGGCATCGCGTCGGCGCGCCACTCGGGCGGCGCCGTCGTGACCGCCTCGATGGACCGGCTGCACTTCCTCAGCCCCGTGCAGCTCGGCGAGATCGTGATCCTCGAGGCGCAGGTGAACTACGCCGGCAAGACCTCGATGGAGGTGGGCGTGCGCGTGTTTGCCGAAAACCAGGTGACCTTCGAGCGGCGCCAGACGACGCGCGCGTACCTGACCTTCGTCGCCGTCGACGACGCGGGCCGCCCGCGCGACGTGCCGCCCCTCGTGTGCGAGACCGCCGAGGACCGGCGCCGCTTCAAGGACGCCGAGAAGCGGCGCACCGTGCGGCTGCGCGAGCGGCGCGCTATGACGAAGCCGTGAGCGGAGAAAAAGAGACCCAAGACGTCGCGGCGCTGACCACGGGCGCCGTGCTGCACGACGGGGCCGCGCGCGAGCTCGTCGTCGCGACGGGCGGCGATCGCGTGGCGTTCCTTCACCGTGTCGTCACGGGCAAGGTCGCGGGCACGCCCGTCGGTGAGGGTTGCCGTTCGGCGCTGCTGACGACCAAGGGCCACGTCGTCGCGGATCTCGTCGTCCTCATTCGTCCCGACGAGGTCTGGCTCGTGACGGACGCGGGGCAGGGCGACGTGACCGCGGCCGCGCTCTCGAAGTACGCCATCATGGACGACGTCTCGTTCACGCGCGTCGCCGACTTCGCGCAGATCGCCGTGCTCGGTCCCGACGCAGGGGCCCGCCTCGCCGCCGCGGGTCTCGTCCCCGAAGGCGCGCTCCCCGGGCCCGCGCCGTTGGCTCATGCGACCGTCGGAGCGCGCTCGATCGTCCGCGTCCGCGATCTCGGCGCCGACGGCTTCTGGATCGCCGGCCCGGCGGCCGCCGTCGGCGAGGCCCGCGCCGCGCTCGCCGGAGCGGGCGTGCCCACGCTCGCGCCCGCGGCGGCCGAGGCGGCGCGCATCGTCGCGCTCGAGGGGCGCTGGGGCTCGGAGATCACGCCCGACTACTTCCCCATGGAGGTGGGCCTCACGGGCGCGATCGACTACACGAAGGGCTGCTACCTCGGCCAGGAGCCGATCGTCCGCTTGCGCGATCGCGGCCACATCAACTGGCGCCTGGTCCAGCTGGATCTCCCGCTCGACGCGGACGGCGCCGTCGACCCCGCTCCGGGCGATGCCCTCGAGAGCGACACCAAGCCGAAGGCCGGCAGGATCACCAGCTTCGCCCGCTTCCCCGACGGCCGCGCCGTCGCCCTCGCGATGCTCCACGTCAGCGTCCCCGTGGGGGGCGCGATACGCATCAAGCACGGCGAATCGACCATCGGCGCCACCGTGAAGCAGAGCGTTTCGGACGGTAAACCCGCGCAGTAGTTGACACAGCGCCGACAAACCAGGTAAGTCCACGCCCATGGGAAGACGTGACAACCGGCGGTCCATGAAGATGCGCCGTCGCATCAGCCAGAAGAAGCTCAAGGCCCGCCTCAAGCGCAAGCGGCCCGCCGCGCCCGCCAAGGCGCCCGCGAAGGCCAAGTCGAAGAAGGCCGCCTCCTCCGCCGCCAAAGAGTAGCGGGGAGGCGCGCACGCGCGCCGCATGCAAAACGCCGCCGCTCCCACGGCGCTGATGCGCCAGTACCTCGACGTCAAGGCGAGGTACCCGGACGCGATCCTGTTCTTCCGCCTCGGGGACTTCTACGAGATGTTCTACGAGGACGCGACGTACGTCGCGAAGGCGCTGAGCCTCACGCTGACGACGCGCGACAAGGGGAAGGAGGACCCCGTCCCGATGTGCGGCGTCCCGCACCACGCGGTGCGGACGTACCTGCAGAAGCTCACCGAGCTCGGCCACCGCGTCGCGCTCTGTGAGCAGCTCGAGGACCCGAAGGTCGCGCGCGGCATCGTCAAGCGCGACGTCATCCGCGTCGTCACGCCGGGCGTGAACCTCGACGAGGAGTCGCTGGATCCGCGCGCGCCCAGCTTCGTGGCCGCCGTCGCGGGCGAGCCGCGGCGCGGGTTCGGCCTCGCGTTCCTGGACGTGACGACGGGCGACTTCCACGCGACCGAGGCGTCGACGGCCGAGGCGCTGGTCGACGAGCTCGCGCGCGCCGAGCCGAAGGAGCTGGTGCTCGCGCGCGGCGACGCTGATTTGGCGGCCCTCCTGCGCAAGGCGTACCCGCGGATCCCGCAGGCGCACGCGCCCGATGCCGCGGCCGCACCTGCCGAGACGCTGCGCGCGACCTTGAAGGCCGCCTTCGACGCGACCCTGCCCGAGCGCGCGCCCCTGGCCGTCGCAGCCGCGGCGCGCGTGCTGGACTACGCGCGCGCGACGCAGCCGGGTGCGCCGCTGCCCGTGTCGCGCCTCGAGGTGTACCGCCGCTCGGACTACCTGGTCCTAGACGAGCAGGCGCGCGCGCACCTCGAGCTCACGGAGTCCCTCCAGGATCGCAAGCGCGCGGGCTCCCTCATCGACGTGCTCGACGAGACGCGCTCGGCGATGGGCGGTCGCCTGCTGAGGCGCTGGCTGCTGTTCCCGCTGGTCGACGTGGCCGCGATCCGCCGGCGGCAGGACGCCGTCGAGCTGCTCGTGGGGGCGCACGGCGCGCGCGACGCCGCGCGCAAGCACCTCTCGGAGATCGCGGACCTCGAGCGCCTCGTGGGCCGGGCGCGCCTCGGCGTCGCGACGCCGCGCGATCTCTCGGTGCTGGGCCGCTCCCTCGCGACGTTGCCCGCGCTGGCCGCCGCGCTGGACGAGGCGCGCGCGGGCGAGCTGCCGGGCGCCGCCGAGGAGGGCGACCTGCTGCGCCTCGGCGGGGATCTCGCCGCCGACGTCGCCGAGCAGCTCACCCGCACGCTGCGCGCCGACGCGCCCGCGCTCACGAAGGAAGGCGGCTACGTCAACCCCGGCGTCTCCGACGAGCTGGACGAGCTCTGCGCCATCGCGAGCGGCGGGCGCGAGCGCCTGACGGCCATCGAGGCGCGCGAGCGCGAACGCACGGGCATCGCGTCGCTGAAGGTGAAGTTCAACAACGTCTTCGGCTACTACATCGAG